>NZ_JAQIVI010000001.1 GCF_028618695.1 Natrinema soli
GAACGGCGAGGCGGCGCGGGCGTGGGAGGGCGAGGCGCTGTTCGTCCTCATCGGGAACTGTCGCCGGTTCACCGGCGCGCGGACCGCACAGGCCAACGTCGAGGACGGTCTGCTCGAGGTCACGATCGTCGAAGACGCCGCGACGACGAACCTGCTCGGCGGCGCGGCCCTCGAGGGGGTGTTCGGCCGGGACAGCGCGTGTATCGTCCGCCGTCGAACGCCGTCGCTGACGATCGAGAGCCGCGGGGACTCCGTCGAGTACAGTCTCGACGGCGAGATGCTCGAGACCGAGCGCTTGCGGCTGGCGACCGAACCGGAAACGCTCACGATTCCCGTCGGGGACGGGTATCAGCCGGATCCGGACGAGGGGGAGTTGTGGCCGCTCGAGACGGGGACGGATCGGTGACCGACGGTATCGATTCGAAACGGCCGAGACGAGACGATACTGGTTTCAAGAACCGTCGTAATTGTGCGGGTATGAACACGCCGGATGAGGACCTGCAACACGAGAACGCGGGACAGGACGTGATCGCCGTCGACGCCGACGACACCGAACTCGAACTGGTCAACCGACTCGACGCCCACACCGGCGACGGGATTCGACACCGAGCGTTCACCTCGCTCGTCTTCGACGGGGAGGGGAACGTCTTGCTCGCCCAGCGAGCGCCGGACAAGCGCCTCTGGGGCACCTACTGGGACGGCACCGTCGCCTCCCATCCCGTCGAGGGCCAGAGCCAGAAGGAAGCGACCCGCCAGCGCCTCGAGGAGGAGTTGGGGATTTCGCCCGACCAGTACGACGACCTGCGACTGACCGACCGCTTCGAGTACAAGCGCTACTTCGAGAATCGGGGCGTCGAGCACGAGGTCTGTGCCGTCCTCCAGCTGACGCTGTCGGACCGGACGCTCGACCCCGACGAGGAGGAGGTCGCCGGATTGATGTGGGTTCCCTACGAGCGACTCCACTCAAATCCGGAGTGGTACCGACAGCTTCGACTCTGTCCGTGGTTCGAAATCGCGATGCGCCGGGACGTTCGATAGGGGGATCGATCCGCCCCGATCACAGCGGTTCAACGCCGTCGGTGGTCGGACGCCACGTGTCAATCGCTCGAGGCCACTGCCGACCGGTCACCGCTCGACGACCGCCCCAATGTAGTCGCGTCTCCGGACTGAACACTGTCAAGAAACAGTACACGAGCGGGAGGTTTATGAGGGAGTGCCCATACATGCAGGATAGACTGCGATGGTCATTGGCACGTTCAGACGTCTTCTTCGGGGGAGTATTATCACGTCGTCCGCGTCGGCAGGGGGGGCGACGGCCGCGGGAACGACGACCGACTCCGGATCGTCGCTCGAGTCGACCGCCGCGACCGACGAGCCGCTCGATATCTGTCTGTTGAGCTACCGTTCGAACCCGTACTCCGGGGGGCAGGGAGTCTACGTGAAGTACCTCAGCCGAGCGCTGACCGATCTCGGTCACTCGGTCGACGTGCTCTCGGGCAAGCCCTATCCGGACCTCGACGACGACGTCGGGCTGGTGAAACTGCCCGGCGAGAACGTCGTCGACGAACTCGACCGGCTCGGCCAGTTCGAGCCGTCGTACCTCCGCGATCCGCTCGCGCTCTACGAGTGGCTGAGCGCGCTCACCGGCGGCTTTCCGGACCCCTACGTCTTCGGCTGGCAGGTCGTCGACTACTTCGAGGAGCACCGGCCGGCGTACGACGTCATTCACGACAACCAGTCGCTCTGTCACGGGCTCCACACGCTCCGCGACCGGGGCCACCCCGTCGTGGCGACCGTCCACCACCCGATCACCGTCGACCGAGATGCCGCCCTCGAGGCGGCGGACGACTGGACCGAGCGGCTGTTGATCCGCCGGTGGTACAGCTTCCTCCGGATGCAACGCGAGGTCGTCCGGGACCTGCCACACGTCCTGACCGTCTCGGAGTCGGCCAAGCACCGCACCGTCACCGACTTCGGAGCCGATCCCGAGTCGATCCGCGTCGTCCACAACGGCATCGACACCGAACTGTTCGAACCCGTCGATCGTGCTCCCGATCCCGATCGTCCGCGCGTGATGACGACCGTCAGCGCCGACGTTCCCCTGAAGGGGGCGCGGCACTTGCTCGAGGCGTTCGCGGCCGTCCGCGAGACGATCGACGCCGAACTCGTCGTCGTCGGCGAGTTCGACGAGGGCGGCGACTGCGACCGGCTCGTTTCGGAACTGGGTCTCGCGGACGCGATCGAAACCCACAGCGAGATCAGCTACGAACGGATGGTCGAACTCTACGGCACCGCCGACGTCGCCGTGATCCCCTCGATCTACGAGGGGTTCGGCCTCCCGGCCGGTGAGGCGCTGGCCTGTGGCGTCCCG
>NZ_JAQIVI010000010.1 GCF_028618695.1 Natrinema soli
AGCGCGATCGCCGGCACGGCACGCGGCGGGCGGCCGAACCGGCGGTGCGTGATGACGATGTAGAGCAGATAGGCGACGGCGAGGTGTCCCCAGGGCCACATCCCCCGAGCGTTCGCCGGACGCGGGCATAGATGCTTCGGCTCGACGCGACGACAGTGAGGCTGCGTACCGCGATGGCACCACTGCATAGGCATGGCCAACCGTTACCCTCATCTCGGGTATTCAGTCACTACATGGCGAAATCAGAGTCGTCGCAGTCGACCGATCAACGGCAGTTACTCGCGATGCTCGAGGGACGGTCCTGTCAATACTGTCCGGACGGCGAACTCGAGCGGGGGACCTACAAGGACAACAGGGCGATCGTCTGCGATAGCTGCGGGACGCCGCGCGTCCAGGTCTGGTCGGCTCCGCTCGACTAGTACTCGAGCGCGCCGATCCGGGCGTCGCCACCGGTGACACCGCACCAGTCGCGCTGTAACGATACACACCGGATAACGATACAGACCGGAAGCTGATCGAGAGACCGTATTCATATCACCGCCGTACGCCACCGGGAACGGACCGTCGGCAGAGCGGACAGCGGACGTTCGTATTCCTCGCTACCACGGACCGGTGCGTGCCGCTTTTCGGTGCAACGCTGACCGGTCACGAACGCGACCGATACTCGAACGACGGATCCTACGTCCGGACTCGAGACGACCGCTCGAGGGAGCACCGACGGGGAAAACTGGGGCGGCGATCACCGAGATCGCGATCCCGAGTAGTCGTGGCCGACGATAAGGGCGAGCGCATGGACCGTCAGGAGCGCGACGAACAGCGACAGGCGACTCATCGAGTCGATCCCGGCGAGAATGACGGGCACGTAGACGATCGGCAGCAGAGTGCCGAGCCAGAAGCCGGCGGCGGTGACTGAGTGCCGTAGATGCATCGTCGGAACTAGCGCATCGACTCGAGGTCGACGAACGAGTCATCGTGCGCCGAGATCCAAGCGGTCATCAGTTCCTCCTCGCTGGCCTCGGACGGAAAGATCGCGCACTCGTCCGGGGCCCCGTCGTTTTCGATGGTGACGTGATCGAGCTCGGCGGTCGGTCCCTCGGTGTCTGACGTGTGGAAGTCGGCATCGGTCATGGGCAATCTGGCGACGGGTACTCGCGCCAGACGATGCTACCGGAGACGATACTATTGTTATCGTGTATCTAATGGACCGAATTCGGACGATAGCGAACGGTTCCGCCTCGGTTCAGACGGTTCAATCGTCCGAAAAAGAACTCGATGAGCAGTGACGTGTACGATATCGCTATGAAGTGACTGAGACGGAGAACGGGGTGAAGCGATAGCATAATAACTCGTTTCGAACGGCCTAACATGTCATTCAAACCGGGTCAGACGGCGCGGGTCGGCAACTGACCACCTATACCGACGGCCGGGCATCGAGCGTCAGCGTTCTGGTGATCGCGCGCCCGTTCCGCCGGAGACCGATGTCGAGCGCGTCGCCGGGACTGGTCTCGAGCGCGAGATACGTCGACAGCGCGTGGCGGTCGGGGATCGGTTCCCCGTCGAACGTGCGGATGACATCGCCGCCGACGGGGATCGGTTCCCCGCGCCGCTCGACGGACCCCGTAGCTGGCTCGAGGACGCCGTCGGCGGCCGAGCCGTCGGCGATACCGGTGACGATAATCCCGGACGCCGCCTCGAGATCGTTCGCCTCGGCGACGAGTCGGTCGACGGGATAGAGGCCGATCCCCAGATAGGAGTGGTCGTACGTCCCCGAATCGATGAGTTCCGGAACGACGCGTTCGGTGAGCGCCGCCGAAATCGCGAACCCGATGTTGTCGCCGCCGCCGGAGTTGATGACCCCCACGACCGCCCCGTCGAGATCGACGAGCGGCCCGCCGCTGTTGCCGGGGTTGACCGCCGCGTCGGTCTGGATGACGTTCGGGTAGGAGAACTGTCGATCGGAGAGGTCGAGCGTCCGGTTGACGCCGCTGACGATCCCCGACGACATCGAGCCGTTGAGGCCGTACGGGTTGCCCACCGCGGCCACCTCCTGTCCGACGACGGGCCGTTTCTCGGTCAGGAGAAGCGGCGGTGCCGTCTTCGGGACGTGATCGGCCTCGAGAACGGCCAGATCGCTGTGGTAGTCGCGACCGACGAGCGTGGTCCCCGTCCAGTCGCCGTTGGTGTACTGGAGGTCCGCCGCCGTTCCGTTACTGATGACGTGGTCGTTGGTTACGATGTGACGGTCGTCGTAGACGAACCCCGATCCCCGCCCGCGTCCCTCGGCACCGGTGGTCGGATCCCGGAGCCCGAAGACGCGAATCTGCGTGACCGAGTCGATGATCGCCTCGTGGAGGTCCGTAAACGCCGAGCCGTCCGCGAGGGCCCCTCGATCGATTTCGTGCGAGGAGTTCCCCGTGATCGAGTCGTCGCCTCGAGGCTCCACGCAGCCGGCGGCGACACCCGCGAGACCGGCGCTCGCGGCCGCGAGAAAGGACCGGCGATCCAGTCGAGAATCGTCCATGACCGGGAATTGGACCCGACCCATTTGAACCTCCGGGCCATCGGCCGACCGATTCCGGCCGTGTCGGGGAGTTCGATCGAGACGGCGACCCCGACGGTGGACGATCGGGCGCATCGTCCCCGCGAAGGGAAAACGTGTTACCCGCGGCTCCCCGATTCTCGAGACATGATCACGGAAGACGCCCGCGCGTTGCTGGCAACGGGAACCGTCTGTGACTCCTGTCTCGGACGGCCCTTCGCCGAGCGGAGTTTCGGGCTGACCAACGCCGAGCGCGGTCGGGCGTTGCGCACGACGGTCGCGCTGGCCGACGACGAGGACTTCGATCCGGCCGATCCCGCGGACTGCTGGGTCTGCGAAGGCTACTGCGGGACGTTCGACGCCATCGCCGACGCGATCGTCGATGCCCTCGAGGGGTGCGAGTTTGCCACGTATCAGGTCGGCAGCCGCATCCCGCCGCTGGTCGAGGAGAACGAACGGCTGCTCCGGGAAGACGCCGACCTCGAGCCCGACGTCGGCGAATCGATGAAGCGCGAGATCAATCGGGAGGTCGGCCGGCGCGTCGGCGCGAAGACCGAAACCGAGGTCGACTTCGACCGGCCCGACGTGCTCGCTATCGTCGACCTCGAGGGGTTCGACCCGCGCGAGACCCTCGAGTCGGAGACCGTCACGAGCCACGCGGTCGACGTCCAGATCAATCCCGCGTTCGTCTACGGCCGCTACCGCAAACTCGAGCGCGACATTCCCCAGACGGAGTGGCCGTGCCGGGAGTGTGGCGGCAGCGGGATCCAGCTCGGCGACGACGGCGAGGAGCCCTGTGACTACTGCGGCGGTTCCGGCTACCTGTACGACACGAGCGTCGAACAGGTCGTCCGACCCCACGTCGTCGACGCGATGGACGGCGACGAGGGCACCTTCCACGGCGCGGGCCGGGAAGATGTCGACGCTCGCATGCTCGAGGGCGGGCGGCCGTTCGTCCTCGAGGTGAAACGACCCCGCGTGCGCGACACCGATCCCGAGACGGTCGAGGCGGCGATCGGGGAGGCCGCCGACGGTTCCGTCGAGGTCGACGGCCTCCGGCTGGCGACCCACGAGATGGTCGAACGCGTCAAGGAACACGACGCGAGCAAACGGTACCGAGCCGACGTCGAGTTCGCGGAGCCGGTCGACGAGGACGCCTTCGACACGGCGCTCGACGAACTCGAGGGGACGACCGTCGACCAGTACACGCCGGAGCGAGTCGACCACCGGCGGGCGGGGCTGACCCGCGAGCGGACGGTCTACGGGATCGACGGCGATCTGCGGTCGTCGGCCGAGGCCGAGGTTCGGATCCACGGCGAAGGCGGGCTCTACGTGAAGGAACTCATCAGCAGCGACGACGGCCGAACCGAGCCGAGTCTGGCCGGCCTGCTCGAGACCGACGCCGAGGTGACGGCGCTGGACGTGACTAGCGTGGAAGGGGAAGCGGAGCCGTTCGAACTCGAGGAGTTCTTCATGGACGAACCTCGCGCAGACCGCGAGGAAGAGACGGCAGAGACGGCCAACTGAATCGATTCCGTCGAGTCGCAACGATTTTCCGCTCCGCCACCGATCGGCAGCGTATGCCATTCGGCGTCGACGAGGCCGGCAAGGGGCCCGCGCTGGGGTCGATGTTCGCCGCAGCCGTCCATTGCGAGGAGCCGAGCGTTCTCCCCGACGGCATCAGGGACTCGAAGCGACTCTCCCCCGAGCGGCGCGAGGAACTGGCGGCCGCCCTGCGGGCCG
>NZ_JAQIVI010000100.1 GCF_028618695.1 Natrinema soli
CCACCGCGTGGACGTCACCCCCGGTGACTGGGTCGCGGTCCACGGCTGCGGCGGCGTCGGTCTCTCCGCGGTTCACGTCGCCAGCGCGCTGGGCGGGAACGTCATCGCGATCGACGTCGTCCCCGAAAAGCTCGAGTTGGCCCGGGAGCTCGGTGCGATCGAGACGGTCGACTCCGAGCGCGTCGACGACGTTCCCCAGGCGGTGAAGGGTTACACCGAGCGGAGCCGCGGCGTCGACGTCTCGATCGACGCGCTCGGGATCGCGGAGACGGTCCGAAACTCGATCAACTCGCTCGGCAAGGGCGGACAGCATCTCCAGATCGGAATGACGACGTCCGAGGAGGGCGGTGACGTTTCCATTCCGGTCGACACCATGGTCACCGACGAACGTGAGTTCTACGGCTCCTACGGGATGCCGCCCAACGAGTACGACGAGATCTTCCGGATGATGGACGGCGGAAAGATCGATCCGGGGAAGATCGTCACGGAGACCTGCGCGCTCGAGGAGGTTCCCGACGTGATGGACCGGCTCGGCGAGTACGACACGATGGGAATCCCGGTCTGTACCGAGTTCTGAATCGACGCACTCGTCGGACCGCAACCGGTCGTCGGGACGTAGCCCGACCACCACAGCAATGATGTCACGTCGTCAATAGTCGGTATGGCCGCAATCGAACTCGAGTAAACGGCTTCCGAACGGAGAGGATGTCAACACGTTCCTCGACCAGTGGGCACTGAGCGTCTACGAAGGGCTGACCCGTTGGCTTCGAGCAGCCGCGGGCGGGATCGATCCACGAGATGTATCGCTCGAGATCCTCCTCGGGAGAAACTATCGTGACCCGCTCGAGGAGCGGGCTGTGTTCGATCGGCTTCGTGGCCCAGCCAATCTCGAGATCTCGTTCCCCTTCCAGGAGGTGCCCGAGGCGCAGGGAGGAAACGGGAATCAGATGGGGTGGATGACCGACGAGGTCGAGAAGAGGTCAGGGTGACAGTGGTGATCTAGGAGACGCGAACAGCGGACAAGACGGGGACGAGGCTGTCCAAAGAATTGTGCGGATGTACGTGAAGTGTGGTGATCGGAGTGGAGGGGCGCTTCTGTGATGCGTGGGTTCTAGCCCACCCACTCACCGCCTCCCACCCACCTCCAGGTTCCAGGCTGCTCGCTCGCTCTCTTCGAGCTCGCTGTGCTGCCGGGCTTTCCCTGTTGGTTCTCGTTCACTCTGGACAGCCGGTGGTGTTGTTCGCTCCTCATGAGGAGTAGAGGGATCAAAAACGATGCAAACTGCCAGCCGGATCACGAACCCACTCGCCGTTGAGTTCACTACCGAATCTGATTCGACCGTCGAGCATTCCCGCTTCGACGTATTCGACGCCCCTGAGCACACGAACACGAGCTGTGACTACTGCGGGAAGTTCGGGCTTGTTCCGACGCACAGATGTGAAACTGCCTGTGACCTCGACGTTCAACTGATCTGCTCCGACTGCGAGAGCGCGTAACTCGAGGTGATAGACCAGTCTAACGGTAGTTACACCCAATCTATGTCACCATTACCATCAGCACATCCGATCGAGCGACTTGACCCGACCCAGCGGACGCTCCGACGCGCCCAGTACGAAGCCTTCGAGTTCGAACTTGTTGTGCAGGCATCCGTTCTAGGCTAACTGGAGAAGACGCAGAGACCGCCAGCTGTTAGCGGTATGAGACCCGGTGGAGAGGTGTATGACTCTCCCACCGGATTCGGTAATAGAAGAACGGCTGGTAAAGACGTTTCCGAATACCCGGCTGCGCGAGCTTGCTCGCGCAACCGGGTTGGTCCAACGCGACGGCGGAAAACTCGAGGCTGATGCCCTATTTTGGTCGCTCACACTCGGATTCGTTACCGGACACTATCGAACACTCGAAGAGTTCCGTCAGGAATACATCGATACCTTCGGCGGAACACTTCGCTACTCATCGTTCCACGATTGGTTTACCGAGGCGCTCTGTGCGTTTCTTCGAGAGGTCCTCAAGGACGCGCTTGAGGACCTCGAAGCTGAGGAAGACCGTCTCCAGGGCCGATTCGACCAGTTCCGCGAAGTGTTTCTGATCGATATGACGGTTATCACGCTGTATCAGTCTCTCTTGGGCGTGTTTCCAGGGTATGGCGACGACCACGCTGGAGCGAAGCTCCACGTGGTCGAAGCCGTCAGCACGGGACTTCCAGCTGACTTCACCATCACAGACGCGCGTACGCACGAGTCAACGCAACTCTCAACCGGTCCATGGGTTGAGAACGCCCTGCTGTTGTTCGATCAAGCGTACTTCGACTACCGGACGATGGATCTGATCGATGCCAATGGCGGTTGGTTCCTCACGCGACTCAAGCCCAACGCAAACCCTGAAATCACCGGCGAATTCAGGAAATGGCGTGGCAACGCCATTTCCCTGGAAGGAACGCAGGTCCAGGAGATCTTGGACGATCTTCACCGAGACGTCATCGACGTCGAGGGCGAAGTCGGCTTTGACCGACGCGTCTACAACGGCACGGCTTCGCGTGCCGTTGAGACGTTCCGTGTCGTTGGCGTCTGGAACGACGAGGAACAACACTATCACCTCTACATCACGAATCTGCCGGTTGAAGAGTATCGCGCGCCTGATATCGCGAAGCTCTATCAGGCGCGCTGGGAGGTCGAACTCCTGTTTCGAGAGCTGAAACGAGTGTACGGGCTTGACGAAGTCACTTCCAGCAAGCCCGAAGTCGTGGAAGCAATGATTCTCATCGGGTTGCTCTCGCTTGTGATTAGCCGCACGCTCAGGGAGCTGTTCATCGAGATCATCGAACACCAGCAAGAAGACCGCAGCGACGACGACGTTGACGCGTCGTCGCTGCTTCCCCGAGAACGGTGGGCGCGAGCGTTCAGCCGGCGAAGTGATCAGATTCTCTGCCGAGTCGCTGAGCGACTCGGCTACGAGCCACCGAGCCTCGTCGAATCACTGCTGAACGATGCGCTGGATCCGAACGCTCACCGCTCTCTGCTGTTAGAGCGGGTCCAGTACGAACCATTCGAAGCCGATCTCGCGTAATCCGCCCTAACGAGGCTGGATTCGTGAGGATTGCCAGCGACAGCTCTCGGGTTCGGTGGACTGTTCGGAGCGCTCACCACGGTGAGCGCTCCGATAGCCGCCTCATCTCGGAGCATTTGCCTGCGACTGACTGTGCTGACGCGACCAACGAACAGAATCCTGGTTCGCTCCCCCCGGATACAGCGGAATTAGCCTAGAACGGATGGTTGTGCAGGGCGTCCTCGTTCGCAACGCCAGTCACGCAAATCCCGAGGACCATGAGTACCTAGTGACGATCGAGGACGGACTGCCGCACAGCTGTCCGTGCCCGGCAGACGAACACCACCAGGGCGCGTGCAAGCATCGCGTTGCAGTCGCGATCCGAACGCCCGTTCTCGAGGCTGCACGCAACGCACAGCGGATTCAAAGGCTGAGGACCAGTGGGGTGCAAGCCACAGCAACTCCGCCGGCTCCGTGATTTATTCACTGTTATCATACCCGTGAATGAGAATGAATAAGCGTGTGGCCGGAGGGAGAGCGTATCATGGATGAGAAACTTGTCGAGCGTGTTCTCACCGAAGAGGACGACAACCGTACGGTCACCAAAAAAGTATCAGATAAACTCGCTAGATTTTCGTTGGCAGCGGTTGCTGAACTGATCTTTGATGTGTATTATCGCAATTTCAGGCAGATGGTTGAGAATCCGTTTGAGGTCGGATGTATGTGTCTCGCTGTTGGGTATCTGGTTGCGTTGGTAAGCTACCCACTAGCGTGGCTGGCCGGGTCGAACGCATTGTCCTTCTGGCATGTCCTTTCACCGGCTGGCTCATCGTTCGGCGAGAAGGAGATTGTCACGGAATTGGTGGGATCAGACGGATATATTCTGTTGAGCTTGCTTCTTGACGGTAGTTTGTGGCTTTTGCCAGGGCTTGTGCACATTGTTGGTCTTCTGCTGAGCCTTGTTGGAGCGGTGCTTTTGGTGCTCTGGGCGGCCTTCAGACGGTGACATCCTCTCACCCTCAAAGCGCGCCTGTTTCACCGTAACACGAAGCCAACCGGAACAGCCCTGGACACTCAACTCCCCGCTCGGTGGTGTTGTTTCACCCTTCGGGAAGGGTGGAGGGTATCACAGATGTCACGAGCAGACGAGACGACAGCACAGCCAGCAGAGACACCCGATGAAGCACAGTCCATCGGTGAGACGACGCCACTTCCACGACGGTTCCTCGCGACTGCCAGCGGGCCGGTCGACCGGATCACTGACTACGGTGACGAGACAACCGAGCGGGTTCGTGCCGACATCTCCATCGAGTACTCGATCGAGACGCTCGAGGAGTTCGCCACGTTCTAGGGCTTCCGCGATTACCGTAGCTGGAAGCGAGCGGCTCTCGAGGCTCTCCTCGAGAGACAGGAACCCGACGCTGTGACGTACGCCGTCGACGAGGATGACCTCGAAGCGTGGGACATTACGGTCGACGGACGTGTCGAAGCGTTCGCAGGGCTCGTCGAGACAATGGCCGACTACACAGGACGAGACCCTTCTTGCCGAGACGCAATCCCTCACCGGATTGCAGCTCGGATCAACGGTCTCACCGATGGTCGCCAGACGACTGACGACGTTCTCACGGAGTTCGCTGACGAGCTGCACCGGGCAGAGCTGTGGGGGCATGGAGCGCACCTCGCTCTTCTGAACGTCAGACACGCCCACCACGAGCCGATTGAACAGCAGGCCGCAACGCTTGCTCGCACTCTCAGTGACGACGAGGTGAGCCGATGAGCGAGCAGTCGATCAAACTTGGTGATGTCTGTTTGGATCTGCACAGGGGCGGCCAGTCCACGTGGTCACCGATACTGGCCAGACCGTAGCGGAGTGGTCCGAGGCAAACAACTACAATCTGCTCGATAATTACGGGAACTCACGATTCGACGCAACCAACGACGATCGTGTGTTCGATGTCGTCTACTGTTCAAATCTGAAGTCCAGACCTTCGAAAACCTACGCATATCCGGAGTCGCGGCTTGGCCGCATCGAGAGCGAGACAGCCGATGCTGGCCGTCAGGTCGCCGATCGTGTGGTCGTCACCGTCCTTGAGAAGTTATTCGAACGAGCAGCCACGGACGACGATGGAGCTGTGACCGTCCTCGAGCGCTATACCGACGTGAGATATGAGGACGAGGCCGCTGAAGCGCGTGAACTGGCTGAGGTCGATCGGATCATCAGAGGTGAGGCGTGATGGTGGCAGATCTACTGACGTACGTCGACGAGATTGACGCACCCGAGGACACGCTCACCGAATCGCAAGTGTGGGCGCTTCGTCAGGGCGTGCAGGCGGCGATCGATCGCGGTGACGAGAGTCTCTCACTCCCGTCGAGAGCGCTCTTACCGGGTCGATGGCATCATTGGGGCATCGGCGTCTCTGTCTGGGTCCATAACAGCGGCGTAGTCGTCCTCCAGAAGGACGGGAACACGATCGTGACCGATATCTCGATGCTCGAGCACGTTTCGCTGGTACTGGCTGGTGCCCACGCCAGGATCGGTCACGTGACACGGATCGGTCCAGAGAGAGGTGACGAGTGATGGCGATCGTCGACACTGAAGAGCGGTATGCTGGTGCGTTCGACACGGTGAAGTGTCCTGTCTGTGGCTCCGACGAATGGACACACCTTGTCTACCAGGGCGTTTTCTGTGCGACCTGCAACACTCGGTGTACGCTGCGTGAACCGTCTGACGACCAGGGCTTCATCGCCGAGTTCGACAGCCAGTACACATGGTCCGTCGAAGAGGCTGAGCCGATTCCCGAGACTGATGAGTACGGTGCGCTCGCATCGGGCAAGTGGCTTGGATCCGAATCTCGTGGCTACGATCGCTACTGGTTTTTGGCGTATGCAGACCACGTCGATGGTCGCGAAAGCGAGTGGGAGCCAGCGTGGGACCGAGAGACAGTGAACGCAGAGGCTGACTAGAGCTCAACCAGACACGAAGACAACCAGCGACAGTACTGGACGCCCAGCTCCCCGCTCGGTGGTGTTGTTCTCCCCTCGAAAGCGGTGGAGGGTTTGACAGATGAGCCGATTCAGAGAGCTGAAACAGATTGTACAGCGATCCGAATACTATGAAACCGACATGGGCCGAAAACTGCGCCTGCATGCAGAAGACGAGATGATTGCTCGTACAGAGTGGTTGGTTCCCGACGGCGGGACCGTAGCCGCCGAGGCTACTCGGAGTGAGTCCGAGAAACCGACGTGCACGCGGCATGTCGAACCGCCGGAACAGGGCGGGAAGGCGTACGTCCGATGTACGTACTGCGAACGCGAGCTACTGGTCGAACTCGGTGGACAGGACAACCTGTCGCATGCGCCCGACTGTCCAGAGCGTGAGTCGCGATGAGCGAGTCCACCGATAGCTGGTCTGACGAACGAGTGCAGGCCGAACTCGAAGCAGTGCTGGCCGATCTGCAAACGCTCGAGGAGCACCTGGCCGAACCGTTGACTCTCGCAGATGCAATCGCTGAACTCGAGACGACGCGTGCAATGTACGAACATGCGGCTGTGGAGGTGTGACGATGCCAAAATGTTCGAACTGTGGTGCGCACGTCACAGAACAGTACAAGCGGGTATTTGCGGACAACACCGGAACGCTCTATGCCTGTCCGAACTGCCGATCTCAGCGCGAGCGATATCATGGAGCAGGGGCCGGGCTACGAGTGGAGGGCGAGCTATGACAACTAAGCAACTTGAATACGAGTGGTCGGAAACGCCGCCGAGTATCGCGATTATCGAAGCGATCGCGAGTCTCGAAAACTGCCCGTCAACAGAGCTGGGACCAACCCACGGGATCGTCCTGTCCGAGACGATCGACCCCGAAGCGCTCGATCGACTCGTCACAACCAGCGAATCGATGTCAGTCGTGTTCTCGGTCGACAAGTACGACGTCAAACTCACCGAGACGATGCTGCTCATTCGCGCTACCTGAGAGACGATCACTCGATCAGCAGGGAGTCGTGCGTACTGTATACTCTGTCCGCTCATCTCGACAGACCGTAACATCGATCTGACTGGCGAATCAACAACGGTCAACGATGGACGAAGAGTCAGCTCAAGTTTTCCTCCCACCGCGTGAGCGATGCTTCGAGCGTCTCCGTCTCGCCCGGTTCGGCGAGACGGTGACGTGTGTTCACTGCGAGAATAATGCTGTCGTCAAGCGGGGTACGACCGGCAAAGATGCCCAGCAATACTGGTGTAAGGCGTGCGAGACCTACTTCAACGACCTCACGCACACGCTCTTCGGCCAGCATCGGTTCGGCCTCGAAGAAATGTTGCCTTGTTGATCGCAAGACTGCGTCGGGGTGGGGTCGATTACTCACAGTTTCACGGCGTCAAAGGCGGATTTTCGGAGCCAGAAGATGCAGTAGCAGTCACCAACGGCGGTTGCTGAAGGGTCAGAACTATGTCATCGTGCACCCTTGGTCAGGTGACGACGGCGATGCCTCTCCCAGATACGTTCAGAGAAGGGGAGCAGGCGGCGAGCCCTAACTCGCCGCCTGCGTGAGGTTATGCACAATGCACTTGCGAGTCAGCTCCCGGAATTGGCCGTGCCAACTCCGGGAGCGGAGCTTCTCGCCGTCGTCTTCCTTCAACTGCGAGAAGCCTGTTTCACTCATCCAGCGCTGGTGGTAGTCATCATCGTCCATCCGGGCGTTGTGGGCCTTCTGCAACGGTGTCTGTTCCCTGTGCTTGATCAACGGCCGTGTTGAGGTGGAGCGACACTCCTCACGGAGGTCGCTCCACGAGTAGTTCGCATCAGCAGACAACACACGCAGGTCTTCCGCATTCCGGCGGAAGACCTGCATCCCAATGTGACCATCCCAAGCTTTCTGCGTCGTGTAGTGAACGTCCTTGATCGCTAATGAGTTCACGTCGATCAAGATCGTCGTCTTCATCGACTGGAACGAGTAATTCGCGCGGTCGCGGTAATGATAGCTGGTTTGGTCGCGCTGGAAGCCGCTCGCGTCAATGGCTGCTTCACCACTCCAGCCCGCCTGCTCCGCCGAAGCGCGGAGCAGGCGGCGGAGTTCGCGCATCCGGTACTGTTGTTCCCACCGACAGAGCGAACTGTAGTGCGGTGCCTCGTCGAGTTCGAACACGGCGAGAACATCGGGCATCTCGTTGAGGTAGTCCTCGGTTTCACGGAGACTCTTCTCCAGTTCGACGCGGAACAGAATCACCGCGATCTGCATCCACTCGGCGTACCCGTCTGCGCCGTCCGGCGCAGCGGGTACGTCCGGATCGTCAACGTGCTGTTTGGCAAGATTTCGACACATCCAAGCAAGCCGTCTGAGCGATGCCATATCGACAGACGGCGTCCATTTCCCGGTTAATCTGGCGGAATATCACTGTGAAAGCGTCTGAACCTGCCGTCACTCGGCGGCAAAACAAGGCAAGAAATGTTCTACATCGTCAAGGAGATGCGATCTGATCCGACCGCTCAGATCGCTCGTGATCTCGATCGCGACTACGAAGCCGTTCTCAACTTCGTTCACAAAGTCCAGAAAGTGAGCGGTGAGATCGACGAATTCGATCTCTACGGCGTGTGCGAAGCTGACGAGGTCTACGTCACGGCTGATGAGAAAGGACTCGAAGACGAGGATTCGAGTCCGCGCGAGCGCGGACTCTCAAAAAAGGACGCGGAACCTTCGAGTCAGACAAACCGCCAGTCTTGACACTCGTCCGTCGGGATGACGGACGAATTCGATTTCTCGTCTGTAAAGATCTGCAAGACGCTGATGAAGATATCGCCGAATACGGCGACGGCAGCGTCATTCTCTGCACTGACGGCTACACGATCTACGACGAGATCGAGGACAAGGAGGGGGTGGACGGCCATCTGGCCGTCACCCACTCCGAGAGCTACGTGATCGGTGATGGTCACACGAACACGTGTGAAAATCGCCATAGCTTCCTTCGCCAGTGGCTGGCGAAATTCCGTGGTGTCTCGAAACATCACCTCCAGAAATACCTCGGTTTTCTCGAACTGAAGCTTAACTCACCGAACGATTGGTTCGAGAAACTGCTGTGTTACGATGTATCGGGATGAGCGTACGCCGATACCCTCCTCAGCATCAACCAGATTGCGCCGTTCCTTGACCGCGCCTACAACATGGTCTACGACGGTATTCGACGGATGGAAGCCGCGTTCGCGCGCGGCTCCCCGACCGTCTGGGACTGCGTGGCCACACGATCACTGACCAACGCAGGTGGATGAAACCCAGAAGGTCTGATCGGGGTTCAAAGGACAAGACCCGCCCCGGGAGGGGCTGTCCCGCGGCAGGTCGCCAGAGGGCGGACGAACGCGATGGACGGGAGAACAGGGCGACGAGATGACGCTCGTCGTGGCGTGCGGCGACGCGCTGCGGGTAGTGTCGGCCGAAGAAGGCTCTGCATACGACGAGACTCTCGGGCCGGTGGTTGAGGAAGCAGGCGATCTCTCCCAGCCGCTGGGAGAGAGCTGGACTGACGAATTACCTGCTTACCTGGCATGGAATGCAATCGCCGTACCGTGATCCACGATAAGGAGTCCGTCTCAGACGACAGTGTTCACACGAATCAGATCGAGCTCCTCTGAGAACCGCCTCGACCTCCTCGTCGATCAATTGAACAGAAGTATCATAATCTCGGTCCAACCATCTCCTGAACTAAACATGCTTCGATCTTCTGAAGGTGCTCGCCAACCGTACTGGAGTCAAGGCTGAGAGCGTCAGCGATCTCCTCAATTGTAACTCGTCGGGGGATTTGATAGTAGCCTTCCTCAACAGCAATCGTCAGAATCTCCCGCTGACGGGAGGTCAGGGAGGCGAACACGTCGTCGAGGGTGGGGTCATAGTCACTGTTTGCTTCGAGTGTTACTTGGAGGGGATTCAGAATCGTCGCAATCGCTGTCTGGATCGTTGCGTCGTCCCCAATGAGTCTGACGCGAACTCCGCACTCTTGAGTACACTTAATCGGAGTGTCGAGAACGAACTCAAACATCTGGACGATGGTGAGCAGTGCCTTCACTGTGAAATTACCCTCCAAGTGAATATAGGCGAGTCCGGCCTCTTCGCCCGTCACGTCGGCTGTAATAACGTCTGGATGCTCCGATAGCAATTCCTTTGCGTGCATTAAATCCCCGCTCAATTCATAGAGAACCACAAATGTCCCATCGTTCAGTAGATTGATCTTCTGGATCGTTTCCCGGGTCACGGCTGGGTCAGTGTACAGCGCCCAGTCGACCGGGTGGAGACCACCCTCGTCCGACCTAATGACGATGGTTGCATAGCGCACACAAGCTTGGTAGTTTCTCACAGTTATATGTATACTGCCGGTTCGTCTGTGCGCTACAAATGTTGTGATTCGATGGCTCGCCATCGCTGGGGGTATATTAACTAACCCCGTATGTCGGGGGACAATTTCATTGTGATAGGCGATAACATGTATCTGTGCTATGACGCAGGTAGAAGACATCACTCGAGAAATGCGCCTCGATCCCGATTCAGTCGGGCAGGGCTACTTCGAACACGCAGTGTACAACCACTGGGACCCCTACGAGGACATCCCCCAATCGGACCTCGAGGCCGACCGCGAGAAGATGATAAACGACGAGGACCTCACGGAGGAGGAGTTCGAGGAGTTCATGATGGTGCTCGCGTTGTTCGGTGCGGGCGAAGAGGCTGTGACGGAGGACCTCGCACCGATGGCGATAGCCCTCGACGACATCGACGACCAGATGTTCATCACCTCCCAGCTCTACGAGGAGGGCAAACACACCCAGTTCTTCGACCGCTACTGGCGCGAGGTCGTTCTGCCGGTGGCCGAAGAACGGGGCTTCGAGGCAACCTACCCGACGAACCAGCGGTTTTTCAACGAGGGGTACATCGAACTGTTCGAGAAAAACGAGGCTGCAATGGAGCAGCTATTGACCGACGATACGCCGGAAAACCGCGCGAAAGCGTACTGTCACTACCATCTGGTCGTCGAGAGCGTCCTCGCCCAGACGGGGTACTACGGGCTCACCTCGACGTTCAGTCCCGGTGGCGACGACGACATCCCCCAGCGTGACTTTCCCCATCTCGAAGGGCTGGTGCAGGGCGTCACGTATATCCGGAGCGACGAGGGTCGCCACGTCGGCTTCGGAATGCAGAAAGTTCAAGAGTTGATCGCCGAGGAGGGTGTCGACCCACAAGTCGTCCAAGACACGCTCCAAGAGTTGATGCTACACGTCGCCAACACCGTCAGCAGGCTCACCGCAATCACGGACCCCGTCCCGCTGGTCGAGTATTCGCGCGATAAGCTCACCCGTCGTATCGAAATCATCACCGACGCCGACGCCGAGATTCCCGACGTAGAGACGCTAGTTGAGATCGACGACAGTCCCGACATCGCCGCGGCTGACGACTAACGCTGTAATCAAATAACATCCATCATTTGCCATCGGTTGTCGGTTGTGTTCGTATGTTATGACTGTATCACATGAGACACTTCGATTTCACTATCACGCCGAAAGACGGGTCTCTCCACCCAGTCGATAGGACTATCGCCGAGACGCCCACCATCTCCCGCGAGACGCTGGTTTATGTCAACATATTCGACAACAGCACGGGCGTGATGCTCTATTACCTACAGGGCGACCCCGAGATACTCGAATCACGACTCGACGATCAACCTGATGTCATATCCTACTCAGTAATCGACGTGAAAGACGAGTCGTTTCACCTTTACATTCGGTACTTCCCGAAAATCGCTTCGTGAGCTGTGCTGAGTCGTGGACAAACGGGGTGAATGCCGGTGTGATAACTGAGTGAACAGGAAATAGAATCCACAGATGAGGAGAAGTGAAGTAAGAAGACTGAGATACGCTGTTCTAGGCGAATGCTGTTGCTCACTAGGAGCTTGCCCAAGGCCGCGGGCTGACGTTAGCCCGCGGCCGGCGCGTACGCTTCTGGCACACCTGTTCCGTTCATCTCGATCACCCAACACCGCTCTAGCTCTTCTTCCAAGGCGTGTCTAATCCAGTCAGAGAAGGTCTTGAACGTGAATTCCTCAGGCAGGTCGCGCCCGCCCCGCCGGGGGCGGGCGACGACCGCCCATCGAAGCACAAGCCAGAGGTTCTCCAACAGAAACCCAACCAGGACGAACGCGAAGCGGATGATTGGGTCTTGTGTCGTCGTTACCACTCGTGCTTGACGAACCACACGATAGCTCGTTTCGATCGCTGACCGTTTCCGATAGAGTCGTTCGACTTGTTTCGGCGTGCGATCGGCCAGATCGCACGCCACATAGCCTCGAACGACCTCGCCGCTTTTCCCGCGATCTCCGGCGTGATATGACACAGCGACCGCGAGCGGGAATTCCAGTTCCCGCTCGCGGCCTTTGTACATCCGATAGGTCGTCATGTACGAGCAGTGCGTATCCAGCTTCTTCCTCATGCGCTTGCCCTTCTTTTGGACGGGAACGACAGTCGCAGCAATCTCCCGTGAGCGGCGCAGAATATGTTCGTTGTAGAAGCCACGATCAGCCAAGAGTAGCTCTATCTCGAAGGGATAGGCTTCGACGCGGTCGAGGACGCGCTCGACCGCGTCGGCCTCTTTCTCATCACTACGGACGTAGGTCATCGCCAACGTCACTGGCTTGCCGTTCGAGACGAGATACGCCGTGCAGTACCGGTGGCACGTCGTTGTTCCGTCTTTCGCGTGCATGCGGCAGAGTTCACCTTCTTCATCGGCGTACATTCCGTGGTAAGGGTTATCGACGAAGTCAATGGAGACGATCCTCGACCGATCAAGGTCGAGGATCGTCATCGCTAACTCTCTGAGAAGGCGGTTAGCAACCCGCTCAAGCCACTCTCGGTTGAGCGTATGTAGCCAGTCCATGACAGTATCGTCACAGGCAGCGTTGTCGTTGTCCTTGCATGTCTCCCAGATGGACGTCTGGTTGACTGCTGCAAGAACCACGACAGCCCAGATATCGCCGGGATCGAGGGGCGTAGTACTTAGGAGAAGTTTTGAAAATTCATACCGTAATTTGTACCGTAATACGAGCTAGTTCAGTTCCTCCGCTCGTTCAGCCAGCAACTGAATCAACTCCTGTATGGTGATTTCGTCCTCTTGAACGAGGGTTGTATCGACCGCATATTCGATCGCTTCAGCGTAGCTGGAGCGATCGTGATGGGCCATAATTCGTGTAAGTTTCTCAGCCAACTCATCGCTGATTGTGACTGTTGTATATCCTTCAGGAGGCATAATCCAACATAGAAGCGTAATACGGTAAAAGTTACGGGAAGTATCTTCAGAACTTCCCTTAGGTACTAAGCCCTCGATCCCTGACAAAGGGAGTTGGCAAATGACGTCTTCCGCTAGATCTTTCACATCTGAGTCTGAAAGAACACCGTCTGGTTGAGGGACGCTAAACACATTCACTCAGCCAGACATCTTCCTAATTAGACCAACGCTTTAGCTTCAGCGTATGTGTTTAGCCCGAGCTGATTTCGGTACTGACTCGTAGGAAGCGTTCAACGGACGCGATATGAATAGGCAGCAGAGATTGGATGTGGGTCTCAGGGATGGGCTCCGTCGCGGAGCCCATCCCGTTACCTCTGCTGTCACTGCTGGTTGGTGGAGTCTGTGAACGGTGACGATTTCACTAAGGAACTCAGCTTTGCACGTTGAAGTAGGAGCATGACGTAGGCGGTGGCAAGGACGGATGATGCCGATTACGGATTTCTTGTCGTGTACGCGAGTGTTCGACGAGTTCGAGTCGCTGTCCCCAGCCCAACGTCATCACGCCAAAACCTACGCCACAGGTCTTGTTGCGGCCAGCAACAAGACCGTGGCGGGCATCGCACGCGAAGTCCTTCCAGCTAATAGCAAACGCGCTCTCAACAAGTTCCTCACCGAGTACGACTGGGATGAACAGCAATTCAACCACGAACGCCTCGAAGAGCTCCAGAAACACGGCGAAACACGCTGGTCAACGGATGGCTACATCATCCTCGACGACACCATCACCGAGAAAGCCGGGGACGAAGTCCCCGGCGTCGGCCACTTCTACGATCACGCCGAAGGTGACACCGTCTGGGGCCAAGGTATGTGTTTAGCCCCCTCCAGCTCAGAACGCTAGAAATCAACCATTTCAACCAATTTTTACGGGTGGGGAATAGGAGTTAGAAACGGAACTACTGTCATCCAAAGAAAACGCTGGACGGCAGGGCGGTGGATTTCCGCCGTATCTGGGATCTCCTTATAAACCACTCTTGCTAACGATACCGTGATGCAACCTACAATTGTTAACCTTTCCCGCCTGGTAGTTTTCACTACCAAAATTCCGTGATGATTCTCGGGCTGGGGCTAAACACTTACCCTGTAGCGAACCACCGGAAGGACACACTCGTTGGACGCTCCATCTCCTCGCTGACGAACTCGTGACCCTCGACGAGATCGACTTCGAGTCGATCTCTCACGAAACCGTTCGACAGCGTCTAAAAAAACGCCCTGAAACCGCATCTCTCTGACTACTGGGCGATTCCGCCCGAACGAAACGCTGACTTCGTCTACTACATGGAGGACGTTCTCGACCTCTACCACGAACCATACGACGAGAACCGTCCAGTGGTCTGCTTCGACGAATCCAGCAAAGCACTCCGTGGCCACGAGAGCGAGCCGCTCCCGGCGAAACCGGGAGCGGTCGCACGCGTCGGTCACCGGTACGAACGCAACGGGAAAGAACGGATTCACCTCGCCACCGAACCGCTGACTGGCTGGGTGAATGTCGAGATCACTGAACGGAGACGTACCATCGAGTTCATCGATCGGATGGTCGAACTCGCAGACGACCACTACCCGGATGCCGACTGCATCCGGGTGGTGGTCGATCAGCTCAACACGCACAATCCGGCCGGCTTCTATCAATTCTTCCCGCCTGATCAAGCCCAAGCGTACCTTGATCGATTCGAGTTCCACTATGTCCCCAAGAAGGGCAGTTGGTTGAACATGGCCGAGATCGAACTGAACGTCCTCAAACGCCAGTGTCTCGACCGCCGTATCTATCACGCAGCGACCCTCCGGTCGGAGGTCGCTGCGTGGCAAGAGCATCGGAACGCGGCTGACCGACTCATCGATTGGCAGTTCACCACCGACGACGCACGGATCAAGCTACGCCGACTCTACCCAATTGAAATCAACGAAGACCAGCAAGTCCTGGGTTGAAGCTACACTGAGGTCGATCGGATCATCGGAGGTGAGGCGTGATGGTGGCAGATCTGCTGACGTACGTCGACGAGATTGACGCACCCGAGGACACGCTCACCGAATCGCAAGTGTGGGCGCTTCGCCAGGGCGTGCAGGCGGCGATCGATCGCGGTGACGAGAGTCTCTCACTTCCATCAAGAGCACTCTCGGCTGACCGATGGCATCATTGGGGGATTGGCGTCTCCGTCTGGCTCCACGACAGCGGTGTCGTCGTCCTCCAGAAGGATAGGAACACGATTGTGGCCGATATCTCGATGCTCGAGCACGTTTCGCTGGTTCTGGCTGGCGCCCACGGAAAGGTCGGCCAAATCACACGTGTGGATCCGAGCGAAGGCGAGACGTGAGGTTCGGTTCCTTGGACTCCCTCCATCGCAGGCTCCACAGCGACCGATTCGACCGTGACAGCACGTAGTGTTGTTGCACCCTTGAGAGGGGTGGAGGGTTTGAACCGATGAACCAGTTCAGAACCATCGATCGAGTGGTACAGCGATCCGAATACTACGAAACTGACACGGGCCGAAAACTGCGCCTGCGTGCGGAAGCCGAGATTACTACTCGTACAGAGCAGGTGGTTCCCGACGGCGGAACCGTAGCCGCCGAGGCTACTCAGAGTGAGTCCGAGAAATCGGCGTACACGCGGCATGTCGAACCGCCGGAACAGGGCGGGAAGGCGTACGTCCGGTGTACGTACTGCGAACGCGAACTGCTGGTCGAACTCGGTGGACAGGACAACCTGTCACATGCGCCCGGCTGCCCGGAGCGTGAGTCGCGATGAGCGAGTCCACCGACAGCTGGCCTGACGAACGAGTGCAAGCCGAACTCGAAGCAGTGCTGGCCGATCTGCAAACGCTCGAGGAGCACTTGGCCGAGCCGTTGACGCTCGTAGATGCAATCACCGAACTCGAGACGACGCGTACAATGTACGAACATGCGGACATGGGGCCTGGTAATGCCTGAGTGTTCGAACTGTGGTGCGCACGTCACAGAACAGTACAAGCGGGTATTTGCGGACAACACCGGAACGCTCCACGCCTGTCCGAACTGCCGATCCCAGCGCGAGCGATTTTCAGGAGCAGGGGCCGGGCTAGCAGAGGAGGCGAATCATGGTAACTAAGCAAGGCGAATACGAATAGTCGGAAACGCCGCCGAGCATCGCATTATCGAGGCGATCGCGGGTCTCGAAAACTGCCCGTCAACCGAGCTGGGACCAACCCACGGGATCGTCTTGTCTGACACGATCGACCCTGAGGCGCTCGATCAGCAGTGCAGTGAGCGTGCGAACTGTAAACTCTGTCTTAGTCTCGATTGGCTCTGCTGAAATCCTGTTCTTCATATGTATTTTAGCGTGAAACGCATGCTCACTACACGTGCGTACTACCCACTATGATCGTATGTAAGTTTATTCTGAAGAAATATTAACTCACATCATCACACACTGCCAGATGGGATGACTGAAGACGGGGAGACCCACCGGGCGGTAGCAGTGTGTGAGAACTGTGAGACTGCGTACGCAGTCCGTCTCGGTCCTGATGGCGAAATACGGCCAATCGGGACTGGACGAGGCCCTGATTGTACATGCGGAGATGGAGACTTTCGCATCATGAGCGACGATGCATCTGTTCATGAAGACGCGGATAAGTAGAAGCCGTAGCCAATGCAGCGAAAAGGCTGCATGGACAACAATCGCTATGTGACTTACCTGTACTTACCGCAGAGGGTGCCAAACATATCATGTTCTAAGGATTTCAACAGAGCCTCTCGATTGTATCACTTGGGTTCTCTGTAGCCCTCTGCGCTTCTGACGCGATCGACTGTGGTGTTGCTCACCCCCTCAAAGGGGTGGAGGGCGCGTGTATAAGCAATACGCGCTCTCCAAGACTGATCATCATGCCACTCCTAGACGTATACGAACACACATTCGACGAAGACGTTCCCCTCTCTGAACAGCCGCCCGTCGGAGACGGGGACAGCGAGGAACAGATACTGCCCTACGACCGCCACAGCGCGGACGGAACCGCCGAGGAGGGACGATCCTTCCCATGACGGTCGAGATCCCAGAACACGCGTTAGGACGGCAAGTACGCGCCGCCGAGCGCCTCCACGAGTTCGTGTTGAACGAGCTTCGGATGACTACCGACGACGTCCTCGTGCGTGTCCACGCCGACGGGACGATTACTGTCCAGCTCGCCGCGAGCATCGGGAACGGAAGCAACCCAGAGGTCAAGACACTCGGCCTTCCGAGAGGCCACTGTGGCTTTGTCGGTAGCTACGATGATGCACCAGGACTGTCGCTCGATCTCCACCGTGACTATGTTGCTGAGACCGACGACGCATCGATCCGCCGTGACGCACTCATCATCTTGGAGGAACTCACAACGGATATCTGGGGTAATCGACACCGTATGGGGCCGCGGTGAGCGATAGCACGCTCTCACTGCGCCGAGTGTGGATACGCGAGATCGAGAGACGGACCGCTGCCCAAGTGCGGACCGGACGTGATACCGACCTGTGGGGAGATTGTCACACTCAGCTGATCGTCATGACGATCCAGCATGTCACCAATTTCGTCACGATACATCGTACACTCATAACTGGTGATAGGAGCCGAAACAGCTACAAAGATGAATTCAAAACAAATTCATATGAGCCGAACATCAATCCCGGTTGATTCAGCTACGAAGGAGCGGTTGGATCGGTTGAAACGCGAGGACGAAACGTGGGACGAGTTCTTAGAGCGGATTACCACGCCCGAAGTGCCAATTGAAGCTGGGTCGTGGTCGGATGAAGAGGCAGACCGGGCGAAAGAATCCATCCGGAAGTCGCGGGAAAACTGGTGATGACGTTTCTGGACAGTTCGACCATCATCGAGTATCTGCGTGGGAATCAGACTGTCATCGAGTATCTCGACGAGCGACGACCATGGTGGACGTCGACGATCTGTGTCTTCGAGGTGCTGAACGGCCCTGCAGGATCGACCGATTTCGATCCAGTGGAAGAACGCCAACGATTCGGCGGTGTCCAAGCACTCGAATTCAACGAACAACTTGCACTTGAAGCCTCACGATTGCAGCATACTTCTGTCCGAGACGGAAGCGAATTATCACATCGAGACGCCATGATCGCCGCTACCGCGCGATCGACCGGAGACGAATACGTGGTCGCAGACAGCGACTTTGAGACTGCCCCACTTGAGGACGTAATGGAGATTACAAACCTCCACAACGAAGACTAACCAGTAGTTCACCGAATCAGATTTTGCTCGAAGTTCACAGGCGGTCGTATTGCAGCTCAACAACGCGTCACCGACCTCAAAGATCAGATTCAACAACTCGAAGCACGCCTCAAACGAGACGTCCTCGTCGTGGCCTACGAGGAGTTCGGCATGCGGTCCAAGGCGTTCGACCGGCACTTCACCCCACAGTGCCGCTGGTGGACTGGCCGAGAGACAGGCAGTCGGACCTGGCCCAGAGTCACCGGTTACGATCATCGAAAGCGGGCGACGAGTGAGACAACACGAGTACAGCCGAGAGTGTTGTTCGGCGGTCTCGAGGACTGCGACCATGGAACCAACCATTGACTCCATGACAGCAGCCGTCACGTGCGAAGATTGTGGTGTTGCTCAACCGTATCATCCAGTCCTGGCGATCGAGTGCTCGTCGTGTGGAGCGAAGCCAGGTCGGAAATGCAAGCGACCGAGTGGACATCGCATCCAGCCGCACGCTGATCGGATCACCGCCGCGTATGAGACTGGCTACACAAAGTGTCCGTGCAAGACCGACAACGCCGTGATCTGTGCCGGATCGACCGTTCCTGCAGACATCCCGTTCGACCCTGACGCGGTGACGATCGAGAAGACAGATAGTAAGGAGCTACTTGATCCAGATGCGCTTCCAACACTTCCCTGTTCACTCGGTGCCGAAGGTCTTCCCCCAGTTGGAGCGTCGATGCTGTTGCGACGCTCATCGGCAAGGCCGAGTGCAGACAGCACCCAACAGACATTCTCAGAATTCAGTGATTGTGAGTGACCGAGAAGAGTGAAGCGTCGTTTGGCGAACACACCGCTGCACAGCGCATTCGGGACTATGGACGAGAGAGAAGAGTCAACTCATCGCCTCGACGATAGAAAAGCAAAACATACGGAAAGCGCGGGTGAGGTGCCTCTGACAGCTCTGATTCCCCACATATGTATTAAAAACACATATTGATAACTCTTTTGATCTGTTGACAAGATCTCGTTTCACTTTCACTCTACTACCCGGAGATTAACGAGGGCAGGGATAAGAGCGAAAGTTGACGACACACCGAGGAGTTCCACGACACCATGAACTACGACGATGACGACCGCTGGGAGTTCGCTCCCGAAGGCGAAGGAAGTATTGGCCCCGATGCGACCGACTCGAGAGCCGTCGACGACGGCAGCTACGAACGCATCGACGACTCGCTCGAAACCGATCACGTGGCGTATCCAGATGCTCCTGAACCAGCATCCTACGAGGACGACTCCACCGCTGAGAATCGCTGTGAGTGTGGCACAGAGATCGCTCACGATCGAACAAAGTGCGACTGCTGCCTCATGAACAGCCTCGACTATGGTGATCTGGCGGTCGAACCTGACACCGAGCGCAAGCTCACTGGACTGATTCATGCCCTCATCGACGCGAAAGCCGAGCACAACGCCATTAGCAAAGCCAAGGCCGTCTTCAAAGGAGTAACGGACGATCCCTTCACCACTTCTATCGACGGTATCGACGAGTGCGAAGTGATTGCTGACCTCGAGGGCGAGCTTGTCACGCGCTTCACTCGTGAATGGGGCCAGTTGCCTGGTGCCGCTGCCGTCGAGACGACTGAAGGACAGCGCCAGCTCGATATCATCCGCCAGAACGCCGGCCACGACTACACTATAGCTGCTGAGGAGAGCACCGACAACACCGAGGAAAACCGACTGACGCTCGAGCCAGTGCTGTTCGACGCTGAAGGCAAGCCGATCACTGACATCGAGGAGGTCGGCCAGCTGATCGCTGGCGGTACGCTCGAGCGAACTAGTCCTAACTGGGATATTGACGAATATCCACGACGGGACGAGCCAACACGCACCTGGATCGTTCCCGCGATCGCCCTCGAACACGTCTCCCCACCGGATCGCTCCGAGAACTCTCCTCGCGAGGGGCGAACTCGTCGGAATTTGGAGTGTCGGTCGTGCAGTGAGACGACACGACACACATTCGGTGGCTTCGATGAAGTGCCAGTTCCAGAAATTCCCGACTCACCGATCTGGGAATGTACCCGGTGTCAGTCTTCTCGACACGGACCGAGTCCTGACAGTCCAAGAGCGAACACGCACCACCGCTAAATATAGTGTTGCGTCAATCGTAGACTGATGAGTTCGTTGTCCCGCGCTCAGACGTCCAAGAGCAAATAGTTCTCCTACCACGTACGAGATAACGGTGCGTATCGGTCATGCGACAACTGCATGAACCGTTTGGTGTAGATGACTCACGTATCGCTCGGTACAGAAGACATAGCGCCCACTCTCGATCCAAGGGAATCCGCCTAATCGCTGATCTATTTGTCGCTGAGTTCTGCAATAGCATTGGCGTCAAGATTTTGAAGCGGGATGTCCTCTCCGATCACGAACTCCGAGATAAGCCCACATTCGTGACATTCGAAGACCATCTCCGTCTTGTGGGAAAGCGTCGAGACATCATCTCGCTCGTCGCACTTCGGACATGCGACCCAATCGCTAAATCTGTACTCTGTTGCCTGCTGACCAGTACTAGTGGACTGGTTCAATGTCTCCTCTGTATTGCTCATGAGGACGGAAAAACAGTTGTTAAAGAAGTATTTCAGGGGCGTATTTACGCATCCTTTATAAACGAAGTAGCGCTATACCGCACTATTGGAGTAGCATAGCCGTGCAAGCGGGGTACTGGCTATCTACTATAGTAACCGTTAGAACTTTCTACTCAGAGATGGTTTCTGAGGGTAGTGGATCATCTCGACGAAATCTCTATCGAGGAATTACAAGATGCTCTCGACAACGTGGAGGGGAAGAAGCCGACACAACGGCTCTTAGCGGCAATAGCGTGCAAAAACGGCGTTACACAGACTGAACTAGCCGAGTGGTACGACGTTCAGCGACGCACAATCTATAGCTGGCTCAAGCGACTCGACACCGACGAGTCGCTTGAGCAGGCTGTAACTGACGATCACCGATCTGGGAGAAAGCGAAAGCTCTCAGAAAACGAGCAACAAGAATTCGAAGAAGCTGTCCACGACTTACCCGAAGAAGTTGGGGTTGACGCGCCGGCGTGGACGCCGGCGCTCGTCCAGCAGTATCTCGACGAGACCTACGATGTTGATTACTCAATCCCGAGTTGCCGGCGGTTGCTCAAAGAAGCGGGATTGCGCTATCAAAAACCACGCCGTACAGCCGCCGAATCTAATGCTGACGAGCAAGAAACGTCCCGCGAGGAACTCAAAAATAGCGGCAGGAGATGGACGCCACAGTAGTGAGTATTGATCAAACCAAGAAATCGGTCCAGGTTGAGCCGCGTGCCGCGTGGTTTCCGCGCGGCACGCAGCCGTCTGCCGAATTATCCGGCCAACGCGACTGGACGTGTCTCTTGGGTGCGGTCACCGAGAACGGTGATCGTTTTTTCTCCTGATTTGAAGAGTACGTTACTGCCGATCACGCGAAATATTTCATTATTGCATTATGTAAAGTGTTCGAAGATGATCTACTCGTTGGGTGAGATGGAGCGCCGTACTTTCAGGCGTCGACCGTCACGGATCTGGCGGCCCGTGACGACCTTGCGTTCGTCACGTTACCGACGTTCTCTCCCGAACTAAATCCGGTCGAAGCGTGCTGGAGACAACTACAAACGGCTCTCAGTAACCGATTCTTTGGGTCACTTACTGAGCTTACAACAGCGATCGATACCGCTCTTGATCAACTCTCTATTCCCAAAATGAGCAACTATTTCTAACTCCTACTATAGTCGACTGGTGGGAGAAACACGACGGGAACTGGTCTCTCGGCCTCGATCCGACTGCGGAACTGACTGCACGGTATCTCGCGGGCGGCTATCCCTCCGCCGTCGCGATCGATTCGTCCGGAATCGTTCAATGGTCGGACACCGGCGTCAAAACGGCGGACAAACTCGTGGCGGGGATCGAACAGGCGCTCAAGGCGGGGACGGACGCGTGATCGACGCATCGCTCCTGTCGACGGTCGTCTTCGCACTCACTGCCGGCGTCGCGACCTTCTTTAGCCCCTGTGCGTATCCGCTGTTGCCCGGGTACGTCGGGTTCTACGTCAGCCGGACGGACGGCGACGCATCACTCGGTGGGGCGACGACCCGGGGAATCGCCGCGGGCGTTGGCGTTCTTGGAACGCTTGCAGCCCTCATCGGGGTGACGTTCGTGATCGGCCAGCAGACGCTATCGAACCTCACGGTTTTCGAGTCGCTCGTCGGCGGACTGCTGGTGGTCTTCGGCGCGCTCGTTCTCGCCGGTCGCGCCCCCTCGCTGTCGATTCCGCTTCCGAAGCGGCGCTCGAGTATCTTCGGATTCGGACTCTTCGGTTCGGGGTACGCGCTCGCCGGAGCCGGTTGCGTCGCGCCCGTCTTCCTCGCAGTCGTCGCCCGCTCGCTGTCGCTGCCAACCGAGGCGGCGGCGCTCGTCTTGATGACCTACGTCGGTAGCGTCGTCGCCTTGATGATCGCAGTGACGGTCGCGACCGGAATGGGACTGATCGCGAGTGCAGGTCGGTTCGCGGCCTACTCGGGACTCCTGAAGCGGCTCGCCGGAGGTCTGATGATCGTGGCTGGGGTCGGACAGCTCTATCTGGCACTCGTTGTCTATTAACAGTAATAGTAGCACGATTTCATCATTCAGAATAGCTCGTGTAACTCACGGTCGGTACAGGTTGCAGATGTAGCACAAATGCGCGACCATCTGATCTTCGCTGAGATACAAGGTGTAATTTTATACCTTTTCATCTTATCCATGTTGGTAACGGTACCCACACTATGAGTCTTATCAGTATTTACCACAAATCTATCATACGGTTTAGGAACCAATACGGTATACTATAGGCATTAGCAGAGATACTCATAGATTTGCGGCGAGCTGAGCGTTGGTAGAGCTGCTAAGAGGAACTCTTTGATCCCATTGACCGTTCGAAACAGCTGATTAGCTCGACCTTCC
>NZ_JAQIVI010000101.1 GCF_028618695.1 Natrinema soli
CGCCGAGCTGCGAGCGGTGGCCGCCGACGTTCGAGGCCTCACCGACGTCACCGCGTCCGGGCGAACCCTCGAGTGTACGATCACCGACCCGACCGCGAAGGCCGGCGTCGTGACCGCACTCGACGACGCGGGCGCGACGATTCAGGACGTGCGAATCGAGGAAGTCTCGCTCGAGTCGCTGTTCACCGCGCTGACGAACGGCGAGGGGAGCGAAACCGGGAACGGGGCCGATACGCAGTCCGGGACGGCCGATGAGACCGCGCTCGAGACGGAAACGGAGGCGGCGCGATGACCTCGCACGTTCCCACCGTCGCCCGCAAGGAGTTCGACGACGCCGGCCGGTCGAAGCTCCTGTGGGCGCTGATCGGCCTCCTCGTCGGGCTCGTCGTCATCGGCTACGTCGCGATCTGGTACACGGTCGACGACGTCACTGCGGCCGAGGTCCTCAGCTTCCTCGGCACGCCGCTGCAGGTGATCCTCCCGGTCGCGGCGCTGATCGCCGGCTACATGGCCGTCGTCGGCGAGCGACGGTCGGGAAGCATCAAGCTCCTGCTGGGGCTACCGCCGAACCGGACCGACGTCCTCTTCGGGAAGCTGCTCGGTCGCACGGCCGTCGTCGGGCTCGCCGTCGGACTCGCGTTTCTCGTCTCGCTCGTCCTCGGCGCCGTCTTCTTCGGCTCGATTCCGTTCGCCGATTGGCTCGGCTTCGCCGCGGTATCGCTGCTGTTCGGGACGACGTTCGTCGGTCTGGCCGTCGGCGTCTCTGCGGCCGTCTCCACGCGGGGCAAGTCGATGGCCATCGTCGTCGGGTGCTACATGGTGTTCGTCGCGCTGTGGGAACTGCTCACCGCCGGGCCCTACCACCTCCTCTACGACGAGGGACCGCCGGTCGAAGCCGAGACGTGGTACCTGGTGCTCGATCAGTTCAATCCGATCTTCGCGTACACGAACCTGGCCAACGAGGTCATCGAGGGGTCGATCTTTCCCTTCCAGTTCCAGTACGGACTCCAGTCGATGGAGGCGTACGGAATGACGCCGGCCGAACGCTACCCCGGCGACGCGCCGTTCTATCTGCAGGAGTGGTTCGGCGTCGTCGTCCTGCTGTTCTGGCTGGCCGTGCCCGTCGCGATCGGCTACTACCGGTTCGAGCGAACCGATCTTTGAGGGTTCGGACCGGCCGCTCTCTCGCTGCATCGAGTTTCCCGCCCTCTCGCTACCGCGAGCCGCTCACTCTGGCGCGGCCTCGAGTCGCTCGCAGAACATCCGTCCCGCTGACGCCGACCGGCCCCGCTGCTACTCGGCTTCGATCGCTCTATTGCATCCGTGGCCCTATTGCATCCGCAATAACTGCGCGTGCAGCGTCGTTCCGACCTCGAGGACGTTCGCTTCATCGACGAACCCCTCCTCGACGGCGAGTTCGACGGCGCGGGTGCCGACGATGTTGGCGACGGCCGCCCGTGCGAGACTCTCGACGACCGCGTTCTCGTCGACCTCGTCGCCGCCGTAGAACTCCTCGGTGACGGTCAGGGAGAGTTCCCCCTCCTCGAACGTCTCGCCGAGGACATCCTCATCGCAGACGGCGATCAACAACCCCTCCTTCGTCTCTCGTTCGTTGACGATCATGCGATTACTCGAGTTCCCGCTCGCGCTCGTCCTCGTCGCCCCCCGCTCCGTCGTCGATGCCGAGATCGGCGACGCCGAGGTCGTCGAGCCCGATGTCGCCCTGTCGCCGGGGCGGCGACTGGCCTCCCATCCCGCGAC
>NZ_JAQIVI010000102.1 GCF_028618695.1 Natrinema soli
TCGTCGACGCGGTCGAGGCGGCGCGCGACGAGTAGTCGACGCGGTCGAGGCGGCGCTCTCGGCGGTTCCTTCCCGGGGGCGGCCGCGGTACGACCGTTTGTGTGTGCTGGACCGTCTGAGTGTGCTGGTTACCGTTTTATGCCACTCGTCGGGGTCGCTACGGGCGTGACTCCAGATCAGCGCACGCGCAGACGAGTCCTTCGAACGGTCGGGGCCACTGTAGCGATCGGCGGCCCCGGGGTCGGCTCGAGTGCTGCGCAGAACGGGCAGGGCGGACAGGACCGCCAGAATGGGCAGAGCGGAGACGGTGACGACGGTGTCGACAGTCCGTATACAGCGACGTATCGCGACACTATCGGGTCCGTCGTGCTGGTCACCGTCTCCGGCCCTCGCGGCGGTGGCGGACTGGGATCGGGGTTTGTCATCGACGATCAGCACGTCGTAACCAACAACCACGTCGTCCAGAGCGCGGCCGAGGGTGGCGTCGAACTGCAGTTCAGTACCGAGGAGTGGCGGACCGCGTCGATCGTCGGCACCGATCCCTATAGCGATCTCGCCGTCCTTCGCGTCGAGGAGCTGCCGGACGTTGCGTCCGGGCTGTCGATCGTCGACCGCGAGCCCGCAATCGGACAGGAGGTGCTCGTCCTCGGCAATCCGCTCGGACTCGATGCCTCGATCTCTCAGGGGATCGTCAGCGGCGTCGATCGAGTGCTGCCCAGCCCGGCGGGCACCTCGATCCCGGCCGCGATCCAGACCGACGCGGCGGTCAACCCCGGCAACAGCGGCGGGCCGCTCGTGAGTCTCGAGGGCGACGTGCTCGGGATCGTCTTCGCCGGTGCCGATCAGACGATCGGTTTCGCGATCTCCTCGCGCCTCGCGAATCGGGTCGTCCCCGCGCTCATCGAGGACGGCACGTACGAACACCCGTTCATGGGCGTCGCCGTTCAGCCCGTGGGACCGGACATCGCCGAGGCGATCGGACTCGAGGCGGCCACCGGCGTCCTCGTCACGGAAGTCGTCCCGAACGCGCCCGCCGACGGCGTTCTTCAGCCGGCGGACCCCTCCCGGCCCGGCAGCGGCGACGTAATTGTCGCCATCGACGGCGAGGAAATCCAGAATCAGTCGCAGCTACTCTCGTCTCTCGCACTCGTGACGTCGCCCGGCGACACGGTCGAACTCACGATCGTCCGGGACGGCGAACGGGGATCGGTCGAAGTGACGCTGGAAGCGCGGCCGGAGCCGCAGCTGCCGCAAACGCCGATCCCGGAAACACCGGGCGAACGCCCTCCGACGGAACCATGACCGAAATCGGCCACAAACTCATCTGCGAGGAGCACGGTCCGAACGATCTCGTCGAGTACGCACAGCTCGCCGACGACTCCGCGTTCGAGTTCGCCATGATCTCCGATCACTTCCATCCCTGGCTCGCGAGCCAGGGCGAGAGCCCGCTGGTCTGGAACGTGATCGGTGCCATCGCGCAGGCGACTGACGACCTTCGACTGGGAACCGGAATTACCTGTCCGATCATCCGCGTTCATCCGGCGATCATCGCACAGGCGGCCGCGACAGCAGCAACGATGCTCCCCGGCCGATTCTTCCTCGGCGTCGGCGCTGGCGAGCAGTTGAACGAACACGTTCTGGGCCATCGATGGCCGGAACACGCCGTGCGACTCGAGATGCTCGCGGAGGCGCTCGAGATCATCCGCACGCTCTGGGAGGGCGAGACGACCAGTTTCCACGGGGAGTACTACACCGTCGAGAACGCGCGGCTGTTCACGCTCCCCGACGAACTCCCGCCGATTCCGATCGCCGCTGACGGCCCGAATGCGGCCCGCTTTGCGGGCGAATTCGGGGACGGCTTCGTCGGCGTCAGTCCCGACTCGGAGCTGCTCGAGGCGTTCGAGGCGGCGGGCGGCGACGGGCCGCGATACGGCGAGGTCACCGTCTGTTACGATGAAGACGAGGCCAGAGCGGTCGAACGCGCACACGAGATCTGGGCCATCGAGGGACTCCCGGGCGAACTGATGTGGGAGTTACCGACCCCAGCGCACTTGGAACAGGCGACGCAGGCCGTCTCGGAGGACGATATCGGGGAGTTGATCGTCTGCGGTGACGATCCCGACGAACACGTCGCCGCGCTCGAGGAGTACGTCGACGCGGGGTACGACCGCGTCGTCGTCCATCAGATCGGCTCGAACCAGGCGGAGTTCGTCGAGTTCTACGAGGAAGAAGTGTTCCCATCGTTTTGAGTTCGCCATCGGCGGCTCTCCGACGGTTCCGCCGTATGCTCACTCCTCTTCGGGCGCTTCTCGATCTGCTTCTTCCGGTTCCTCCTCCTCGAGGTCCTCGAGATCGTCCGCCTCCTCGCGGGGCGCGTTCTGGGTTCCGAGGTCGTCGTCGCCCTCGTCGACCTCGTCGGGATCGCGGTCGATCCGCTCGAGTTCGTCGTCGATCTCTGCTTCTCGTTCCGCCTCGTACTCGTTCGCTCTGTCGGCGTCATCTTCTGCCATGAGACGGGATTGGCGGCCAAGCGGTTTGGGCGCGAGGCCGTCGAATGCAACGTCGCTGCTGGTCCCGATCGAGCGCCATTTCGACACCGGAACGGGCACGATCCGTCGGCGGACACGAAAGACAGATAAAAGACCCCGCGTTGTAAACAGACATACATGGACGTTCCGTACGACCTCACCTCGTACGTTCGGGTGTTGAAAATGGCGACGACACCCACTACTGAGGAGTTCCTCCAGGTGTCGAAAATTGCCGGTGCAGGAGTCTTGCTGATCGGGCTCGTCGGATTCCTCATCGGCACGATCATGGTGTTCCTGACCAGCGGTGGTGGCCTCTAATGGGCATCTTCGCTGTCAAAACGACGGCGAGCCAGGAGCGAACCGTCGCGGACATGATCATCAACCGCGAAGAGCCGGATATTCACGCCGCGCTCGCTCCCGACTCGCTGACCTCCTACGTGATGGTCGAGGCCGAAGGCGACGCGGTCCTCAATCGGGTCCTCGAGGACATTCCGCACGCGCGGAGCATCGTTCCCGGCGAGTCAGATATTTCGGAGGTCGAACACTTCCTCTCGCCGAAACCGGACGTCGAGGGAATCGCGGAGGGTGACATCGTCGAGCTCATCGCCGGTCCGTTCAAGGGCGAGAAGGCTCAGGTCCAGCGCATCGACGAGGGGAAGGATCAGGTGACGGTCGAACTGTACGAGGCGACGGTTCCGATTCCGGTGACGGTGCGCGGCGATCAGATTCGTGTGCTGGATAGCGACGAGCGCTAACACGCTTCTCAGTTACTGGTACTAGTTCGACGCTGAGAACGGGGTCCGATGCTGGTCGGCATCGGTGATCACTGATGCCGACATCACTACTGAGGGGGATCAGGGGGTACTGTCGCCGTTCGTTATCGTTTCAGTCCCGTGGCGATCGCTTGCATATCTGCGACGGACTCGATCTCCTCGAGCAACTCCTCGCGCTCCCGAACCGCTTCGGAGCTGGCACCGTAGGCGCGGACGTATTCGGCGCGGCTGTGTTCGGTGAAGGCGTGACGAATCGCGAGATAGCCGTCCGGAATAATGGTCCCACAGACTTTACACTCGCGGCGCTGGTGGTCCGTCGCCTGATGGACGACGGCAGACTCGACGTCTTCGAACACCGATCCACAGCCGTCGATCCCGCATTTCCAGGCCATTCGATACGGTCACTCGGACGGCCGCCCTAATCATCCTTTCGCAGCGAAGGTCATCAATCAAACATGTGCCCGGCAGACCTTCGGCCGTCGAGTTCATCCACTCGAGGTATGTCGGCGACTAACAGGTCGGAGCTGACGGCGTTCGATGCCGATCGCGTCCGTCAGGTCGTTCAGGAAACGGTCTCCGGACCGTTGTACGCGTTCTGTGAGTACGACACGGAGTCGTTTCGGCCGCTCTATCTCAGCGACGAGACCGTCTCGATGTACGAGAGTCGAGACGCGATGCTCGAGCACTTCGAGAAAATCCACACGAACGTCCACATGGACTTTATGCAGAGCAAGCTCTTTCGAAACACGTTGTTTCCGGACGCCGAGCGCGTGGAGTACATCACGACATCGATGGACTTCCTGAAGATCCTCCGCGTCTACATCGGCGACGACGGCCTCTTCATCTCGGTCGATCCGGCGGAACCGGTCGTCCCGATCGTCGACGCGATCAAGGCCACCGTCGAGTGGCCGGAAAATCAGAATTCATAACTCGGCGCTGACGAAAGTGAGCGGCGTGACCGACGGATGACGTTCCGAGTCGACTGCCACGTGAAGGTGCTCAACGACCGCGTGGTCGAACGGGCGAAACGAGCCGGCCTCGACGCGATCGTCTACGCACCTCACTTCACCCGCCTCCCGGAGATCCGCGAGCGCGCGGCGGACTACACCGACGACGAGCTGCTGGTGATTCCCGCCCGCGAGGTGTTCACCGGGTCGTGGCGACAGCGCAGACACGTCCTCGCCATCGGTCTCGAGGATCCCGTTCCGGATTACATCCCGCTCGAGACGGCGATGGCCGAGTTCGACCGACAGGGCGCGGCGGTGCTCGTCCCGCATCCGACCTTCGCGAACGTGAGCTTCGAGGAAGCCGATCTGAAAGCGCACGCGGAGACGATCGACGCGGTCGAGATATTCAACCCGAAGCACTTTCGATTGCACAATCGCCGCGCGCGCACCCTCGCCGAGTCGCTCTCGCTCCCGCCGTTTACCTCCTCGTACGCCCACCTCCCGCGAACGGTCGGCGTCGCCCACACCGCCTTCGAGGCGGCTATCGAACGCGAGGAGGAGCTCGTGACCGCGATCAGGGACGGGATCGCACGCCGGGTCGTCTATGACAACGGCCTCGATCAGTTGACGACGATGGTGTCGGAACTCGCCCACCTCGTCTACGAGAACACTTGGAAGAAGGTCGATCGACTCTTCCTGTCGGGAACAGAGCCGACCCATCCCACCCACATTGCGTACGACGGTCGATTCGACGACGTGTCAGTCTATTAGCCGCTGCGATCGTCACTCTCGGACGTAGTCGCTCGAAATCGGTCTGCGAGCGACCACTTCGACCGTTCGTCGGGTTCTACAGTCGTTTCCCGGATCTTCGAGAGCGTCTCAGCCACTCGGTCCCAGTGACTCCCGCGCCAGAAGTACTGGCCGCAATCACGACAGACCCGCACCTCGCAGTCGGCCGGATCGGGCGCGTACTCCGGGGTCGACGCCGTCGAACCGACGGGCTCGAGCGGGCCGTTACACCGCCCGCAGAACCGGGGCTCGTCCGCCAGCGTCAGGTCGATCCCGGCCGCGTCGAGTGTCGCGAGCTGGGCTTCGACGTCGCGGGACTCGAGGAGGATCGACTCGTCGGCTCGCCCCGCGAGTTCGACGTCTCGAGTGACGACCGTCCGCTCTTCGTCCCGAGCGACGGCGAGAACGGCATCATCGGCCTCGAGTCCTCGGTCGCCGGCGTACGCGGTGTCGTGGTTGCACATTCGCAGATAGGAGACGATTCCGCCGCACATGACGTCGAGGAGGAGTCGCATGGAGTGTCGAGGGATGGAAACGGACGCTATCGGTCAGTGGAGGAACTCGCGGAGGTCCGCGAGCTCCCACGTGTTGATCACGTCGGCCGGTTCGGCCCAGCCGCGCCGGGCCGTATGAACGCCCCAGCGCATGTACTCGAGCGTCGACGGCTGGTGAGAGTCCGTGTTGATCGCGATGGCTGCCCCCTCCTCGAGAGCGGCCTGGACGGCGCTGCCCCAGAGATCCAGCCGGCGGGGATTGCTGTTGACCTCGAGGGCGGTGTCGTGCTCGGCGGCGGCCCGTCCGAG
>NZ_JAQIVI010000103.1 GCF_028618695.1 Natrinema soli
GATCCCTGCCGGCCGACTTCCGACGGCGAGGTAGCCGACCGACCCGTCGGGCTCGAGGTCGACGTCGACGTGGCCGATCCCGAAGTCGCGCTCGAGGCGGGCGATCAGCCGCTCGCGAAGCTGGTCGACGGTGAGGCGGCGCGGAAAGAGGAGCGTCTGTCCCGCGAGTTCGTCCTTGGTCGTCTCCTCGATAGGGTCGTAGCCGTCGATGTCCTCGATCTCGTTGGGGAGGTCGACGGTGATCACGCGGCCGGCCGAGCGGACGAGCTGCGTGACCTCGGTGATCGTCCGCGGGGTGGCGACCATGAACACGTCCCGTGCGAGGTAATCGCCCAGCCGTCGCCCGGCGTCGGCGGCGATCGCGCTGGCGACGAACGCGGCGACGGTGTAGATCGCTGTTCCGGGCTCGAGCAGACCCGTATTACCGATGATCGCCTGGGACAGCGCGGTCTGGGTGTTGAGCCAGAGCGCGACGAGCGCGACGCCGACGAGGACCGCGACGCCCTCGGGAATCTCGTCGGCGCTGTACCAGCGGTAGGTGAACGCCACGCCGGCTCCCGCTCCGGCCGCGAGCAGGGTGAAGCCGAGGATTCCAACGAGCGCTTCCACGAGCGTCTCGGTGGGGACCAGCTGGGCGACGACGGGATCTATCACGACCGGTCACCGCCGTTCTGGCTACCGCCGTCGGTCGCGAAAGAGCAGTCGGTCGGGCCGACGGGACGCCGAATCATCGGGCGATCGCCTCCACGAACGCCTCGGTCGCGTCGTCCGGTCCCGCGACGAACGCCTCGTCGCCGGCCTCGAGTCGCCGTTCGATGCCGGGGCCGAAGACCCAGCCG
>NZ_JAQIVI010000104.1 GCF_028618695.1 Natrinema soli
GTGGGGAGATCGCGCATGTACGTGATGTCCGCGCCGGCGATGAACGCGTCGCCGGCACCCGTCAGGACGAGAACGCGCGCGTCCTCGTCCGCGGCCGTCGCGATCGCCTCGCCCATCGCTTCGAGCGTTTCGACGTTCAACGCGTTGAGCGCGTCGGGGCGGTCGACGGTCAGTGTTGCAACGTCTCCGTCCCACTCGAGTCGGACTGTGTCCCAGGACATACCGCGGCGTTCGACTGCCACCGGCATATCGTTTCGCACGGCCGGAGCGATCGAACGCTGCCCGCGACCACGGCCCCCGTCACACCTTTCCTCGCTCGCACCCTACCGGAAGGTATGGAACGAGCCACGTTCGGCGGCGGTTGCTTCTGGTGTACGGAGGCGGCGATGAAGGAACTCGAGGGCGTCGAGTCGGTCACATCCGGATACGCCGGCGGGCACGTCGAGGATCCGTCTTACCGCGAGGTCTGCTCCGGAAACACCGGCCACGCGGAGGTCGTGCAGGTGGCGTACGATCCCGACGTAATCGGATACGACGAACTGCTCGAGGTGTTCTTCGCCACCCACGATCCGACGCAGCTGAACAGACAGGGGCCCGACGTCGGAACCCAGTACCGCTCTATCGTGCTGTCTCACGACGAGGACCAGCGGAGACAGGCCGAGGCCTACATCGAGGCGCTCGACGAGGAGTACGACGATGACGTGGTGACCGAACTCGAGTCGCTCGAGACGTTCTACCGCGCCGAGGAGAAACATCAGGACTACTTCGAGAAGAATCCCAACGACGCCTACTGCACGATGCACGCGGCCCCGAAAGTCGAGAAGGTCCGCGAGAAATTCGAACGGAAGACGAAATCAGCGGGCGAAGCCAGATAACAGCGCCCGCCCGCGCTGGTTCCGAGCTCCCGCGAATATTCTCGCCGTTAGCCGACCACCCCGACGTTATTTGAGACTCCCCAGATACGTTCTACGGGAGGAATGCCGTTCACAAAATACTCGCTACAGAGCGTTCGACGGGGGATCCGGAACCCGGACCTCGTCTGGACGGAACTCTGCAAGTACCTCTGGTCGGCCCACCGGAACGTCTTCGAACTTCGTCACGGGAGCGGCATCGATATCATGGCCGAAGACTGGGACACGCTCATCGTCCTCGACGCCTGCCGATACGACGTCTTCGCCGCGCGGAATCACATTGACGGGACCCTCGAGTCCCGGCTGTCTGCCGGCTCGAGCAGCCCGGGGTGGATCGACGCGAACTTCGCGGGGAAGACCCACCACGACACCGTCTACGTGAGCGGGAACGCCTTCACGGCAGATATCGGAGACAACGTGTTTCACGCGATCTATCCGGTCGCGCCGGAACCGGTCGCGGAGTCGTCGGCCGTCGACGCGAGCGACGTCCTGAATCCCGAGCTGCTGGAAGACAGTTACGCGATTGATCCGGAAACGGTCGTCGAGCGAGCGCTCGAGGCCCACGAGAAACACCCGAACAAGCGGTTGATCGTCCACTTCCTCCAGCCCCACGTCCCGCTCATCGGTGAGACCGGCCTCGAGATCTACCAGCGGATCGACGCCGAGAGCGATCTCTCGTCGCATTCGCGCGGCGGTCGAGGCGACCGCTTCGGCGCGTTGAACGTCCAACTGTACGAGATAATCGAGAGCGACGAGTTCGAGATCGATATCGCGGACCTGCGCCGCGCGTACGTGGAGAACCTCGAGATCGTACTCCCGTTCGTCGACCGATTGATTCGAGAACTGGACGGGAGGTCCGTCGTCTCGGCCGATCACGGCGAACTGCTCGGCGAGCGGCTGCTCCCCTTCACGAGCCGAAAGTACGGCCACTTCGAGTACCTGGCGGCGGAGCAGTTACGACGAGTGCCGTGGCACGTCGTCGACGCGGACGATCGCCGACGGATCGTCGCGGAATCGCCGATCGAGTCCGCGCGAATGGACGAGGCGGAGGTGACGGAGAAGCTTCGAGTACTGGGATATCGGTGAGCGGACCGTTTCGGCGTCCGGGTTTCGAGGACGGTATAACCCCGTTAGGTGCGGATCTGATGTCGTCGGTTCCGGATCTTCCGCCGACGGTTTCGTGTGAAGGGGCTCGTTTGAATACCAGTCGGGGAGTCGTTTGAACCGAATCATGTCCGTTGGCAAACTCGGTCCCCAAGACGTCGTTACGACGAGTCCAGACAGCGAACTCGAGGAGATCGCGGAGACACTCGAGGAGGAGAACGTCGGTTCGATCGTCGTCACCGAAAACGACGAACCGATCGGGATGATCACCGACCGCGATGCGGCGCTCGCGATCCACGAGTACGACGATGTCGGGTCGGTATCGGTCGACGAGGTAATGACCGAAAAACCGGTGACGGTCCACGAGAACGACGATCCGGTCACGATCTCGGAGGCGATCCGGGACAACAACGTCCGCCGATTCCCGATCGTCGACGACGACGGCGAACTGGCAGGCGTCGCGACGCTGGACGACCTGGTCGCGACGATCGGCGAGGAACTCGAGAACGTCGCGGACACGATCGAGGCTCAGTCGCCCGATTACAGCCCGTAGCACCAGCGTCGACGCCTCGAGTCGGCAGACGGCTCGAGCAACCACGGGTCGGCCTCGATATCGGCCCGCTGTCGTCCGCTTTTCGACCGCGTCTGGGTCGTCGCAACCGAGTCCGCTGTCCGTCGAACAGTGAAAGGTACGTCCGTTCGGGGCGCGTCGTTCGGATATGGACAATCGAACGGACGTTCTCGTCATCGGCGGCGGTGCGACCGGAACGGGAATCGCCAGAGACCTCGCGCTTCGGGGCGTCGACGTCGCGCTCGCCGAGCGGGGTGGACTGTCGTCGGGCACCTCGGGGCGGTCACACGGCCTGCTCCACAGCGGCGCTCGCTACGCCGAGGCCGACGGGCCGGAGGCTCGAGCGTGTCTCGAGGAGAACCGCATCCTCCGGGATATCGCCGGCGAGTGTCTCCGAGAGACGCGGGGACTGTTCGTGCAACTGGCCGACGACGATCCGGCCTACTTCGAGGCGAAACGCGACGCCTGCGAGGACATCGGGATCCCGACCGAAACGCTCGACGGCGAGAGTGCCCGCGGGGCGGTCCCGGGCCTCTCGGCCGACGTCGAACGGGCGATGTGGGTCCCGGACGCGGTCGTCGCACCGTCC
>NZ_JAQIVI010000105.1 GCF_028618695.1 Natrinema soli
GGCGACGTCGACCGCCGACGCTTCGTCCAGCGCCTGCTCGAGGAGTTCGAGCGCTACCGGAACGATCTCGAGGCCGTCGTTCCGGCGTGGCGGGACCTCGCGCTGACGGTCGGCCAACGCGTACGAGTTGATCGGCCGTCGGGAGCGGTCGTCGGAGAGGCGGTCGACGTGACCGAATCGGGGGCGCTCGTGGTCGAGACCGACGACGGTCGGGTGACGGTCGCTGCGGGTGATTGTGAACACCTGCGCCCCGTCTGAGTGATAGTGACTACAACAAACTCGAGGACTGATCACAAAACTCGCGGCTGACTCGCGGTAGCGACAGCCACTCGAGGGTCGGACGGACGGTTGTTTTCCGGAGGTTCGACGGCGTTGCGGTCTCAGACACCCAGCAGGATCGCGCTGACAGCCGCGGCGACGGCCCACCCTGCGCCCGTCCACGACAGCACGAAAAACGCCTCTCGAGCGCTGGCTTCCGTCCACCCTGAACTCACGTCGAGGTGGTCTTGCATCCCCTCGATGGTTCGCCCGAGACCGACCGCCGTCGACCAGGCGGTGACGCCGAACCCGAGGACGAGCGCGCCGAGCGCGAACGCCGTGTCGGTCGCGGTTCGCGACGTCCAGACCGTCAGCAACGCGAGCGAGACGACCGTCCCGAGCACGGCACCGACGACCACCCAGCGAGCGGCGGCGACCACGAGTCGGCGGGTACGCTCGAGGCGGGCCGGCGAGACGGGGACGGCGGAATCAGTCGACGGCATCTCGCATGCGGGGGTCGAGAGCGTCTCGCATCCCGTCGCCGAGGAGGTTGAACCCGAGCACGGTAAGCGCGAGGAACAAGCCGGGGAAGAACGACCACCACCACGCGCCCGAGAACAGTCCCTTCTCGACGCCCTCGGCGAGCATCATCCCCCACGACGGGTCGCCGCGGCTCGCGCCGAATCCGAGGAACGACAGCGCCGCGATGTCGATGATCGCCAGACCGTAGTTCAGCGTGGACTGGACGGTGATCGGCGCCAGGCAGTTCGGCAGGACGTGGCGAATCAACAGCCGTGGATCGGTCGCGCCGAGCGCGCGCGTCGCCTCGATGTACTCGTCCTCGAGAACTTTCAGCGCGGCGCCGCGGACGACTCGGGCGAACCGCGGCGTATACACGAGCGTGAGCGCGATGACCGCGCGCCACAGCCCCATCGACTCGGGGAAGATGGTGACGAGCGCGAGCGCCAGCAGCAGCGACGGGAACGAGAGGAGCACGTCCATCGTCCGCATGATGACGTTATCGGTGAGATCGCCGTAGTACGCCGCGACGATGCCGGCGGTGATGCCGAGCACCGTGGACGCGATGACGGTCGCGGTCCCGAACTTCAGCGCGTACCACGCGCCGTACAGCACGCGCGGAAAGATGTCGCGAGCCTGCCCGTCCGTTCCGAACCAGAACTCGACGCTCGGACCCACCTTCTTCGGGTTCGCTCTTAACTGCGTGTCGACGATGGCGTCGTGGCCGTAGGCGAATCGAGCGTAGATAGCGACGACGAACATCCCGACGATGAGGCCGAGGCCGATGAGGGCGATTCGATTCGATAGCAGTTCCGTGAGGAACGGATTCGCGCGGATGCGCTCGACGGTACTCCGTTCGACGTCCGCTGATTTGGTTTCCGTGCTCATTGGTCAATCCGTGGATCGAGGATGGAGTACGTGATGTCGACGAAGAGGTTCACGATCGTGTACATGAACGCGAAGACGAGGACGGTCGCTTGAACCACTGGGTAGTCGCTGCGGTTGATCGCATCCACGAGCAGCGTTCCGATGCCGTTGATCTGGAAGACGGTCTCGGTCAGCACGGAGCCGCCGAGCATCGAACCGAACTGGATACCGATGATGGTGATGACGGGAATGAAGGCGTTCCGAAGCCCGTGTTTCATGATCGTCGTCTTCGCGCCCTGGCCTTTCGCGCGGGCCGTCCGCATGTAGTCCTGTCTGACGACCTCGAGCATCGACGACCGCATCATCCGAGAGATGAACGCCATCGAGTAGATGCCGAGTACGAGGACGGGCATGAACAGGTGGCGAGCGGCGGACTGGAACGCCGCCATGTCTCCCGCCAGAAGGGTATCGATGAGAATGAACCCGGTCTTTGAATCGATGAAGTGCATCGACCCGATGCGACCGCTCGTCGGGAGGACGCCCAGAATCTGTGCGAACAGCAGGATCAGGAGCGGCCCGCTCCAGTAGATCGGGATGCTGATCCCGGCGAGCGCCCCGATTCGGGAGAAGTGATCGGTCAACGTGTCCTTCTTGACGGCACTCAGGATTCCGAGCGGGAGACCGAACAGCAGGCCTGCGATCTGGCCGAGGATGGCGAGCTCGATGGTGATGGGAAGCCGATCGGCGAGGATTTCACTGACGTCGGTGCCGCGCCGGATCTGGTAGGACTGTCCGAAGTCGAGCGTCGCAGTGTCCTGCAGGAATCGGACGTACTGCTGCCACAGCGGATCGTTGAGTCCGAGATCCGTCCGGATCTGCTCGACGAACTCCTGGCTCGGGTTCTTGCCCGCGATGGCTATCGCAGGATCACCCGGTGAGAGATGGAGGATGGCGAAGACTACTGTCGCCACTCCGAACAGCACCGGACCGAGCAACAGCAGTCGTTTGGCAATGAACCGCTTTGATACCATTATTCGGAGGTGAGTTTGATACCTTAAAAATCCCCCGTCAGCCGGACGCTTTACTCGAGTTCGACCAGGTGGAGATGGGGACCGCCGATTGCCGATATATCATAGTTGCTGACATTGTCTCGGACGCCGCGGATTTCGTCGGCGTAGTCGATGTAAACCCACGGTGCCTCGTCGTGAGCGATCTGGGCCGCCTCGTGATAGAGGTCGGCACGTTCCTCCTGATCTTCCGTCTGCTGGGCTTCCTCGACGAGGTCCATGAACTCTTGATTCGCCCACGCGCTCCGGTTCGACGTGTTGTAGCCCTCCGTCCCCCAGTCGACCCAGTCCTGTCCGTCGGGAGAGTCGACCTGCGGGTGAAGGAGGACGTAGTAGAAGTTGTCCGGATCGGCGTTGTCCGTATACCAGCCGGCCAGAGACGCGTCGTGCTTCCCTTCAGAGGTGTACGTGAGGTAGTCCGAGAACTGCCGATCGTCGATCGTAACGTCGATGCCGATCTCGCCGAGATCTGTCCGGATTGTCTCCGCCGTCGAACCCGGCGCCGGATTGTAGCCGCGGGCGTTCTGGAAGGTCGTCAGATCGAAGGAGAACCCGTCACCGTAGCCGGCCTCCTCTAGCAGGGATTGTGCCTCGTCAGTGTCGTAGGCGTACGGACTGAGGTCGTCGTTGTGTCCGAAGAGGGCTGGCGGGCACGGCTGGCCGGCTTGCTCTGCGATGCCCGAGTAGACTTCGTTGACGATGGATTCGGTGTCGATAGCGTAACTGATCGCCTGTCGGACCCGGGGATCACGGAACTCCTCCACGCGGGACTGGTTGAACGACATATAGCCGATGTTGATACCCTGTCCGGACTGGACTTCGACGCCGTCGGCGTCTTCGACCGATCCGATGTTGTCGGGCCCGAGATTGTCGATAATCTCGAGTTCCCCTTCGACGAGGGCCTGCGTGCGCGTGGAGTTCTGTCCTTTCTCGATGAACAGGAGTTCCTCCACGTTCGGGCCGTCGCCCCAGTAGTTGTCGTTGGGTGTGAGCAGGATGCGGCCGTTCGAGCTATCGAGTTCCTCGAGCTGGAACGGGCCGGTGCCGTTGGCGTCCGAGTTGAAGCTGAAACCGTCTTCGATACCGTTCTTCGGGAGAACGACGGCGGCGAACATCGCGAGGTTGCGCAGGAACGGCGCGTACGGCTGTGTGAGCGTGATATTCAGCGAGTAATCGCCGTCGGCCTCGACTGAGTCGATCCAACTCCCGAGCGTGAACGGACCGTACGCGGACGCGTCATCGGAGTAGTGCTCGTAGTCCTCGTCGACGAACCGCCGGTAGGTCGCGATGAAGTCGTCTGCGGTGAAGTCGGTGCCGTCGTCGAACTGCGCGTCCTCGCGCAGTTCGAGCGTGACCTCTTCGCCGTCCATCGACCAGTCGGTTGCGAGGCTTTCCGTAATGGCCGCCTCGCCGGGCTCGAAATTGATGAGGCCGTCGTAAATCTGATTGGTGACCTTCGAAACCTCGCCGCTGGTCGTGGCCTGCGGGTCGAGGGTGCCCGAGTGCGAACTGCGGCCGTACCGAAGTGCGCCGCCTCCGTCACCACTACCGCCGAGGCAGCCGGAAATGGAACTCGCCGCGGTTGCAACGACCGTCGCACTGCCGGCAGACTTCAAGAAACTACGCCTGGATACCTGACTGCCATTACCTGACATAACACTATGCCTTGCATCATCAACGATAATACTTACGGCTAGAATGAGTAACAGATCCTGTGTGGCATAGTATTTCCATTCTCTTCTTTAATTTAATGAATTGAGGAGAGAATAACACAGTAGAACCACTATTGGACCCGGATTCGCGCCATCAACGCGTTCCACCGAACCAGCACCGGACGACTGTTCGGACAGAATGGATGCTCCGTCGGTTACTCGTCGTCGGCGAAGAGGTGGCAGGCCGCCGGATGCGTGCTGTCATCGAGAGTGGGACTTTTGCGCTCACAGACGCTCTCGAACGCGTCCGCGAGGACGGCTTCGGCGGCCGCCCAGTCGCCATCGTCGAGGTGGCGATAGGATGCTTTGACTGCCTCGCGAGCGCGTCCCGACAGTGGTCCGCTGAAGAACTGTGCATTGAGCGCGGCGGCGAAGTCGCTGCCTCCGTCCGCGACCGCGCGGGCCGCTGGAGCCTCACTGATTGTCGCCTCCCGGGCCGCCTCGAGGTCGATGTCGCGAGACTCCACGCGCTGTCGATAAAACATGATCTCGCGGTACCGTTCCTGTTCGATGTCGAGGTCCTCGGGTGGGATGACCGACGGACACCGCGTCCGGAAGTGACAGCCCGACGGTGGATCGATAGGGGACGGCACGTCCCCTTTCAGGATGGTTCGGTCGTCGGTGTCTGCCCGGGGATCGGGTTCGGGGATCGCCGACAGCAACGCATTCGTGTACGGGTGTTTCGGGTCCGCGAACAGATCGTCGGTCGCCGCGATTTCGACGATTTCGCCGAGATACATCACTGCGACGCGGTCCGAGATGTGGCGGACGACCGAGAGATCGTGAGCGATGAACAGGTACGTCAATCCGAACTCCTCTTGCAAATCCTCCAGGAGATTGATGATCTGTGCCTGCACGGACACGTCCAGTGCCGATACCGGCTCGTCGGCGACGATGAAGTCAGGGTCCACCGCCAGGGCGCGAGCGATCCCGACGCGCTGGCGCTGCCCGCCGGAGAGCTCGTGAGGGTAGCGGTCGTACTGGCTCTCGTCGAGTCCGACCTCCTCGAGGAGGGTGCGGACGCGGCGGCGGCGGAGAACGCGCTTCGAGTCGCTCGTGGAGACGTCCACGTGAACGCTCGTGACGCGGCCGCCGTCTTCTCGTACGACATCCGTCGTTACGTCGAGCACGCCATCGGCGTCCACGGTAACGTCGCCGTCCGCCACGGTGACGTCCACGGGGACGACGGTCTCCCCGTCGCTACTCCCGACTAACGCGTCCACGTCGTCCGCGATGTCGACGGATACCGCGTCCGCGGAGATGCCGGTCGTCGAGACGTCTGCGCGGGGCACAACGTCGGGATCGGACTCCGGGAGCCCGTGGATCTTCAGCGGCTCCATAATGGTCTGTCCGACGGTCATTCGCGGATCGAGACTCGACATCGGATCCTGGAACACCATCTGCATGTCCTTGCGCTTCTCCCGAAGCTCCGACTTCGAGAGATCCCCGAGGGTTTCACCGGCGTACACGACCGTGCCGTCCGTCGGCGGGGAGAGGTGAAGGATGGCGCGACCCGCAGTCGACTTTCCACAGCCGGACTCGCCGACCAGTCCGAGCGTCTCGCCCTCGTACACGTCGAAGCTCACGCTGTCGACGGCCTTCACGCTCGGTTGTTCGCCGACGAATCGGTCGAGCAGTCCCTCCTTTTGTCCGTAGTACTTCCGCATCTCGCGGAGTTCGACGATCGGTTCTCCGATGTCGTGTTCGGCCGCGGACGGGACGCCCGTCGACCCGTACTCGCTCTCGTCGAAGGTCTCGAGGATACACTTCGACCGATGGTCGACATCCTTCTGTCCGTGCTGGAGGAACGGAATATCGCCGGTGCGACACTCGGGTTGGGCCCACGGGCACCGATCCGCGAAGTGGCAGCCGTCGGGCATGTCGATCAGATCCGGGACGTTGCCCTCGATGGGCGTCAGGCGGTCTTTCTCCTCCGTCGGGAGGGACTCGAGGAGCGTGTACGTGTACGGATGGCTCGGGTTGTAGAAAATTTCCTCGACGGGACCCTCCTCGACGATTTCGCCGGCGTACATCACCGCGACGCGGTCGCAGGTCTCCGCGACCACGCCGAGGTCGTGGGTAATCATCAGCACTGACATCCCGAACTCGTCCTGAAGGTCGTCGATGAGGTCCAGGATCTGGGCCTGAATGGTCACGTCGAGGGCCGTCGTCGGCTCGTCGGCGATGAGGAGACTCGGCCGGCACGCGAGCGCGATGGCGATGAGGACGCGCTGGCGCATGCCGCCGGAGAACTCGTGGGGATACTCCTCGAGGCGCGTGGTCGCCTCCGGGATGCCGACCTCCGTGAGGATCTCGACGACGTCCGCCATGACCTCCTCGTCGTGCTCGCGCCCGCCGATTTTCGGGAGCATTTCCCGAACGGCGTTCAGCCACGTGTCCCGTTTCCGTTCGCCGTACTGGTGAAGCCGCAGGGACTCCGCGACCTGCTCGCCGACGGTCACCGCGGGATTCAGGGACGTCATCGGGTCCTGAAAGATCATCCCCATCTCGCTGCCGCGGACCTTCCGCATCGCCTCCTCGGGCGCGTCCGTCAGGTCGACGACGCCGTCCTCGACCGCGATCGCTTCAGTGTCCATTCCCCTCTCGAATTGTTCGCGCGCCGCTGTATCCAGATAGACGAACCCGTCGTCGGCGTCCTCGACGGCGTTCTCTAGCGCGTCCGCGACCACGGACTCGGTCACGCCGTTCTCGAGTCGGTCAGCAACGTCCCGGAGGGCTGGCGCGAGCCCCGCTGGGTCGTCGTGGCCGACGAGGTCGGCGGCCATGCCGCGCAGCTCCGATCCGGCGGAGTCACCTCCGTCGCCGACGCGGAGGTCTGAGACGATCTCCCGGAGCGCGTCCACGAGTTCGAAGGGGTACGGGACGACTGCACTGTCGAACTCGGCTGCGAGATCCGTAGCGAGTTCCGCGCGTCGCAAGGACACCCGTCCGTCCACGACGTCTCCCGGGTCGTCCACGAGGTCCATCGCCGAGAGTGCGGTCACGCTCTTGCCGGAGCCGGACTCGCCGACGAGGCCGACGGTTTCGCCCTCCTCGATAGTAAGGTCGATACCGTCGACTGCTTTCACCGCGCCGCGTTTCGTGTCGAACTGCGTGCGAAGTCCGGAGAGGGATAAAAGATCAGTCACTGACACCAGTCTCTCGAGGCAGTGAAGAAATAGCTTATGGGACTTGGGTAACGTTTATCTCCGACGGTGCACGCGGTGGGGACATGAACGAAGACCCGGCAGGCGACGCCCCCAGCAACGCGCAGGCCCAGTCCGGCTGGCAAGCAGTCATCGACGACATGGCGGTAACCGCCGACGAGTACCGCGACCGCGGCTGGACGGCCCTCGAACTCCACCCTGGCGACTCCGTGCTCGTTGACTCCGAGATGCGCACGGGGCTTGACGTGGTCCTCCCAGGACCCGAGTACGAGGACCTCGAGTCGGTGATCGAGGACTGCACGTTCGCGGACGTGGACGTGTTCCGTGCGCCGGGCGACAGTATGATCTACCTGCTCATCGTCGAGAAGGACCTGGACAGCAAGACGGCCGTTCTCGTCCCCGCCTACTACGACGCCAGGTCTGGGCAGTCGACACTCGAGGTCATTCGGTCGGACGGCGAACTCCGGCTGTTCTGCAGGCGGCTGAACGACGAGTACGTCGAGTTCGTCCACGGTGACGTGGAACCGTTCCTCCCCAGCCCGTTGCAGGGTGACGAGTAGGCGATAGCGATCTGGTCTCCGTGTCGCGATCGGGGTCCGCGCTACGATCGATCCCGTCTCCGTCTCTGGATCCGTTAATCCCTTCACTGCGGTGGCTTCCGGTATAGCTCACACAGAATATCGACTGCCCGATTTCTGCACCCGTCTCTGGACACCGTTCGTTCGTCGACCGGACGGATCCCGTCACTCGACGGCGAGCTGCGGCTCCTCCGACCGGTCGTCGATCTCGTCGGGATCGACTTGCACCGTCAGCACCGGTACCGAGGCGCGCCGGACGACCCGTTCGGTGACGCTGCCGAGCAACAGCCGGTCGATTCCGCCGCGGCCGTGGGTTCCCATCACCACCAGATCGCACTCCGCGGGATCTGCCTCGTCGACGATGACCTGACTCGGTGCCCCCTCGCGTACCTCGGTCTCGACGGTGACGTCGTCCGGTGCGAGCGCTTCGGCCCGCTCGACCGCCGCCTCCCCCTCGCCGCGGAGCGCATCGTTGACGCCGTCGAGGGCAGCTTCCATTGGCAGCCCGCCGTAACCGGCCGCGTTGACGACGTACAGTGTGCGAATCGCTGCATCGTGCGCGCGAGCGAGTTCGAACGCGTACTCGAGTGCGCGTTCGACCTCTCGAGAGCCGTCGGTCGGGACGAGGATGGAGTCGTACATAGTGGTATGTGGTAGCATACAACGGGGATCTACATCAACATTATCCTGACACGTGGGACGGTCAGGCTGGGTGACGTTTTCGAGCGAGCTGCAGATCGCTCCGCGATGTCGACGGATCGAAAATCGGGGAGGGGAAACGCTGATGCAGCCGCCGCTCAAATCGGGGGGCATGAGCGATAACCCGTGGACGGATCGGATCGTCGGCGAGCGGATGGCCGTCGATCAGGAGTTCTCCGAGCGGATCCAGCAGTCGCGCTTCTCCAACCAGCAGTGGAGCCTGATCATGACCGCCACGGAGTTCGAGATCGAACATCCCGACGACCCCGACCGGGCGCGGATCGTCGCCGACACGGACAAAATCGACGGAATCATCCCCGAACTCGAGAACGTGCAGGCCGGGATGGGCGCGATGGGGGGCGGGGGAGCCGGGAACGCCGGTCAGAACTCCTCGAGCGGCGGGGTGTTCGACTCGATCATGGGCGCACTCGGGATAGGGGGCGACAGTGGGTCCTCGGAGAAGGAACAGCGGAAGGCAGCGAAACGGCTCACACAGGAGTACGCCGACGAACTCCAGTCACACCTCGAGTCGAAGGGGAAATGGGAGACGGCGCGTCACGCTGCCGCGAACGGTCAGTAGCGGCGGACGGTCGAGTTTCGACTGCCACTGTCACCGTCGCAAATCGTTGCCGATCACCGCAGGTCGCTGATCACCGATCAGTACTGGTCAGTCCCCGGCGTGAAACATCGTGTACTCGCTCGTTTCGTAGATGTTGATGAGTTCGGTGACGAGTTCGTCGTAGGACTCGTCCTCGACGCGCAGCGCCTCTAGCCGCTCGATCGTCTCCTCGTCGAGTTCGACGGATGGCATACCTGGAATTCCGTCGGCGAGCGGCAAAAACGCCACGGGGGCCTCGACGGTTCGGCGTCGTGCACGGGTCCGGCGCAAGTCACAGCACCTTTAGGCACGCTTCCCGACCGTCAGTGTATGAGCGACGAAGTCCAGACGACGACCTTCTCGATCAGTTCCGAAGACGACGCGACCGACGAAATCACGATTCCGTCCGGCCTCGTCGACCTGGTCGCCGAGGGCGACCAGACCGACGCCGAGACGATCGGCGACGTCATGCTGCTGTCCTTCGCCAGCCGCGCCCACCACATCGTCCACCACGGCGAGGACGCCGACGAGGACCTCGAGGCACAGGAAGCCGAAGTCATGGACCTGTTCGAGAAGCGGTTCGGCGTCACGTTCGGCGAAGCGACCGGCCATCAGCACTGAGCGTCCGATAGCCGAATCACAGCCGCGATTTCTCCGCAGCACGTCCCTCGAGTGAAATCGACTGGTGACTGATCGGGTGTTGAACGATGGCTACCCGGTTCCGGCGGTTTCGTTTTCGGTAGCAGCAGTTCCGTCTTCGATGGCACTAGCCGATCCGCCGTCGGTCGTCTCGGCGGCCCCCGCGTTCGTTTCCGGCTGTTCCGGTGATTCCGGCTGCTCGGGCTCTGTCTCCTCGGGCGACTCCGGCTGTTCGGGTTCAGTCGGTGATTCCGGCTCGGGTGGCGTCTCGGCTTCACCGTCTGGCCCCGTTTCACCGTCTCCGTCCGCTTGCGCGCCGGCCTCCGGGGCCGTCTCGACGGTCACTGCCGTCTCGGCCGTCTGATTCTCGGTCGACACCGAGAGGGTGTAGCCGCCGGGCTCGAGGCCCGCCGTCTCGTAAGTCAGCGTCACCGTCTGCGTCTCTCCGGGCCGGAGCGTGATGGGCACCGGCTCACCGGGAGTCCCGTCGACGGCGACCTCGAGATTTTGCGTCCCCGCTCGATCGCCGACGTTTTCGATCTCCGTCTCGACCGCGATGGGCTCACCCTGTTCGACCGGACTGTTGGTCCCTGCGATCGAGACGCCGAACGCCGCGGGTGCGGGGGGCTCCTCGACGGTCACTGTCGTCTCCGCAGTCTCGTTCGCGGTCGACACCGTGACCGGGTACTCCCCGGGTTCGAGACCGTCCGTTTCGGCCGTGAACGAAGCGGTCTCCGTCTCGCCGGGCTCGAGCGAGATCGACGCAGTGTCGACGGCGGTGTCGCCGATCGCGAGCGAGACGGTCTGCGTTCCGTTCTCGCCGCCGACGTTCTCGAGGTCGGCCTCGACCTCGAGTGACTCTCCCCGTTCGACCGGGCTGTTCGTGCCCGCGATCGAGACGCCGAACGCTGCGGGGTCGGACGGCGCGATCTCACCGGCCGGTGGCGTCTCGGCGGTGATCGGCTCCTCGTAGCCGAAGTTCGAGAAATCGGCCTCCCAGACGAGTCGTTCGTCGTCGCTTTCGGGCGTCCACTCGACGGTAAACGTCTGCTGGCCCGGTTCGAATCCTGACGGCGGCTGGTCGGTCGTATTGCCTTCGACGAACTGACTGTTCGCTCCCATCGGGGCATCGTTCGGGTTCTCGTAGCTGAACGTGACGTCGATGCCGTCCTCGGTGGCGGTCGTCTCCTCGACCGCGATCGACGGCCGTTCGGGCCGCACTTCCTCGTTGCACGCCTCCGACGGATTCGGAAAGTCGATTCCCCCCACGGGGGCCGCCTCGGGCGAACTGATTCCCGAGATGTACGTGCCGAAGGTGCCGTAGTCCGGCACCTCGACGATCACCTGCTCGCCGTCCGTCGTGACGTTGCGCTCGGTGCCGATCTCGAAGACGATCGTCCCGTTATAGGGTGCCGGGATCTCGTCGCCGGCGGTAACGAGGTCCTCCGCGATCGTGTCCCCGACGCCGCCGGACGCGTAGAACCACGTGCTCGCGGCGACTCGATCGCCCTCCTCGAGCGATGCGGTGACTTCCGCGCGCTGGCAGTTCACGAACTCGACGTCGAACCCTGCAGGCGCGCCGTCGACCGTGTACTCGACGTCCGCCGTTTCGATGGGCGTTCCGTCGTCGGCCGCGACGACCGCCACCTCGAGCGTCGCGTTCTCCGCGAGCGGCGGCTCGAGGTCGAACTCCTCGGGTCCGATCGTCTCGTTCGCGTCGAACGTCTCGCTCGTCGCGAGTTGGGTCCCGTTCCCGTCGGTGACGCTGATCGCGTAGTCGACGGACGCGTTCGCCTGGGTGACGGTGAGCGTCTCGCCGTCACCGGTCTGGTCGGCCACCGAGAGGTTCGCCGTCGGTTCGTCGGGATCCTGTTCCTCGACCGCGTACTCGATGGAATCGTTCGCCAGCACCGCGTCGTCGGCCGCGGCGCGAACGGACACGTCGACCGTCGCGTTCGCTTCGAGCGGCGGCTCGAGGCCGAGAACCTCGTCCGAAACCGTCGCGTTCGCCTCGATCTCGTCGCTCTCGACTCGCTGGCCGTCGTACTCGGCCTCGAGTTCGTACGGCACGGACGCGCTCGCCGCGTCGACCGTGACGATCTCGCCGTCGCCCGTCTGGTCGTCGACCGAGAGGGTCGCCTCGGGGCCGTCGGTGCCGTTCTCATCGGTGTCGTTCGCCACCGTGTACTCGAGGGAGTCGTTCGCGAGCACCGTGCCGTCCTCGCCGACGACCGAGACGTCGACCGTCGCGTTCTCTGCGAGCGGCGGCTCGAGTCCGAGCGAGAGGTTCGATACCGCCTCACCGGCCGCGAACGTGTCGCTCTCCGCTGTCTCGCCGTCGTACGATGCGGTGACTGCGTAGGGAACGGAGGCGTTCGCTTCGTCGACGGTGAGCGTCTCGCCGTCACCCCGCTGATCGGCGACGGACAGCGTCGCGGTCGCCTCGTCCGGTTCGTCCGCGACCGTCACGAACGCACCGTCGATCACCGGCGCGCCAGCACCGGTGACGTACGGGACGTCCTCCTCGCCGTCGGAGTCGGCGTACTGGAACGTTCCGTCGTCGTTCGTGTCGTGATGGGGGACCGCTACGATCGGCCCGCTCTCCTCGAGCGGCTCGTCGAGTTCGATCGTGACGTTCTCGTGGTCGCCGGCCTCGAGGAAGTCCGAGCTGCCGACGATCGCGTCCGGATCCGTCCCGACGGCGACCCCCTCGTAGACCGCGACGAAGCCACCCTCGGAGAGCGACACGTCTTCGATCGTAACCCGCTCCCCGTCGGACTCCTGATCCGGAACGTCGATCGAGGCCGTCCCCTCGATCCGGTCGATCGTCTCGATTCGCTGCGTGACCGTGATCTCGACGTGCTGCGTGATCTGAGTCACGTCGTCGGTGTCTTCTCCCACCGCGTAGGCGGTCGCCTCGGACGCGGTTTCCTGGGTCAGGCGCTGCAGTTGCGTGATGCTGATCCGCTGGGACTGGACGGCGTGGGCCGTCTCCTGACAGGCGGATCGTGCCGCGATCTGGATCTGCGCGACCGTGGCCGACTGCGCCTGGACGAGAGCACCGCTCGCACCCCCGTGTGCGAGTCGCTGGACTTGCGTGACCTCGACGAGTTGCGTCTGCGTCACCGCGCCCTCACCGGCACCGAACGCGGCCGCCTGAATCTGCTCGATCGAGACTTCCTGCCGCTGGATCGCCGAAGTGACTGCCCCCTCGGCGGCACCGACCGCGGCGTACTGGATCTGCGTGATCGAGATCGACTGACGCTGGACGAGCACGCCGCCCGCGCTCCCGTCGGCGGCGGCCTGGATCTGTTCGACGGTCGCCGACTGGCTCTGCGAAATAGCGCCTTTCGCCGCGCCGAAGGTGGCCTCCTGGACCTGCGTGATCGAAATCCGCTGGCGCTGCTCGAGGCGGATCGACTGAACCTGTTTCAACGAGCCCCGGCTGGCCCCGCGCGCGGCCGCCTGCGTCTGCTCGACCGACACCGACTGTTTCTGGACGAGCGCCCCCTTCGACGCGCCGGCCGCAGCCTTCTGAATCTGCTTGATCGTTACCCG
>NZ_JAQIVI010000106.1 GCF_028618695.1 Natrinema soli
CCGCCCGAACCGGATATGTAACTTCAGCACGCCCCCGGATGTAGTCATCGCCACGGGCATCGCAGACGATCCAGTACGCCTCCGCAGGGGAGAGTGACGTATCAAATGTGAAAGAATTGCCAGCTTTGAGCGTTGCGATTGTCTGTCGTTCCAAGACGTCTCCTGAATCAGTTGTCAAATAGGCTGTCGTGAGCCCGGTAGTATTCTCTGAGAGACGACAGATAAGGCCATCAATACTGGCTGTTGTCTCAATTCGAACGCCCGATTGTTTATTCAGACCGTTCCAGGACTGAACTTCGTCGTCTTCTCGAAGATCAAGTACCGTTTCACTCTCCGTGGCCAACACAGTTGGCTGAATCAAATCGAGACAGTAACGGTAGGTCTCCGATTGTGTACCATCGCCAGCATAAATCCCGTGGGTTACCGCGAGTGAATCGCTTTCGAGCGGATAATCCACTTCAGCCCTTCCTCGACTGAAGTCTGCGCCATTTGCGTCACATACGACCCAGTAGGTTTCTGTGGCCGCGAGTCTGGTACTGAAGCGAAATGTCTCTCCCGAGTCGAACTCAGTGATTGACCGTTGTTCAAGGATTGTCCCTGAATCATCAGTGAGATAAGCAATTGTGAGTCCGTTGGTGCCGGCTGAGATGCGACACTCGAGACCGAGTAGTTCTCGTCTCGCTCGGAAACGAATCCCAGACTGCTTGTTCAGACCGTTCCACGATTGCGTTTCATCATCGGTCGCCAGATCGATTGCAGCACCTTTCTCGGCAGCTGTGTTACTGGTGTGAATTTGATCGATACAGTACCGATATGTGTTTGATGGGGCACCACTTCCATTGTAAATACCGTGTGTGACTACGAGAGAATTACTCTCGAGTGGATAGGAGGTTGTCGTTCGACCCCGGCTATAGTCGTAGCCTTGGGCATCACATAGAATCCAGTAGCTCTTTCCGGCTTTGAGTGCTGCCTCAAACTCGAATGTATCACCACCCTTGAGCGTTGCAACCGTTTGTCGTTCTATGACCGTTCCTGAGTCATCAGTTAAATAGGCTGTAATGACTCCTGCAGTCTGGGCAGAAAGACGACACTGTAAGGTATCGATGATTTCTTTCGTTTCAAGTCTAATTCCTGCCCGGTTCTGCTGACCTACTTGCTTATCCTCGTCACTCCCGAGATCAAGTATCTCTCCCGGTATTGTCTTATCGTTAGTTTCCACACCAGTACTAGTTTCTTCCACCGAAGAATTCGAATTAGGTAACATGATTATGAATCTCTGTATTGTCGTTAACTCAGCGGATTTTATAAATAACTATCGGCACTAGCGAGTGATAATCATTACGATACCCGCAAAAGAGGATGTCAAGGTTAGAGCGTTACATTGTGCTCCCTGTTGAAGCGTCTTTATACCATTATTAAAGTATTAATATTTAATATAAAACAGTTTGTTTGTATACTTCTGTGAGTGGTGTTTTGAGACTCTCGGACCCTTCGAAACCAGTTGTGAAAGAAGCTGTGTCTGTTTTCGCAATGAGTGACGTACGCATCACCGACGACGTAGTGTTTGTCGTGATTGATGGCTACAGGCCATCAATCTCGTCATACTTGTCGATTCCATTGTCCCCTTCTTAATCTTGATTGTGTCCGCACTGCGAGAGTGCGGACATATCACCTCTTTGAGCTACCGTTGCTGCCGGAGATACTACAGACAGTCCTCCTCGTCAGGCAGAAGACCTCGTCTACGCTCTCTTTGCTGACCGCGTTGAGAGCAATCATGAATGCTGCCCACAAACGTATTCATTGCTACAAATGAGCCTCTGAGTTTTCGATACGCTTGCTGCCAGCACGAGGGTTCTGGTGGGACGACCATTCTCGTCGCAACATGTGCGCCTATCTTGGCATCGTATGCGTCGACGGTGGGCTCGTCGTTAACACTCATCGAACTCCTCTGCTAACTGCTCACGAATGAACTCATCTCGTCGATGTCGAAACGGTGTACATCACCGTCATCCACTCGACCACCTCGAAGAAACACGACGCCCAAGATCGGCCCGCAGGTCGCTCGACGGAACGTCGGCGACCTGCGGAGCCTCGCTGCCGACCGTGGCTACGACGCGAAAGCCTTCCGCGACGAACTCCGTGAACACGGCGTGCGTCCGTTGGTCAAACACCGCATCATGAATCCACTCGATCACGTTCACAACGCCGCATGGACAGTGATCGGTACAATCAGCGCTCGGTGAACGAAACCGTCTTCTCAAGCATCAAGCGCACGCTCGGCGCAGCCGTGCGTACGCGACACTGCTAAGGTTCCACGAAATGCTTCTCAAAGCGACCGTCTACGGCCTTCGTCGGAGCGTCCGATACCCGTGAAATCTGCTCTATTGAAAATGCGGTCCGATGTCGGCGTCGAGGTTCTAAACACGGGAAAATTAACGTCTCTCAATAGTTTCGTCACAATATTCTTCGAAGGCTGCTCAGGATGGCGATTTACTACTCCAAACGGACGGCCCATAACCACGATTACTGATTTACCGCCCAGAATTGCAGCGTACTGACTAAATTGTACTGTAACAGTGGTGGGGAATATCCTCAGTGACTTCCTCCGATCAGGCTCAACCGTCGCCCCGTCGTCCATTTTCAATAGAACAGTGAAATCAACCGCCGTGTACCGGAACTACAGAGCCGATCATTGTCAGCCACGCGTCTGACGTTCTTTTTTTCTGCAGGACTGCATCGCCCTTGCATATGTCGCGCATCACGTTCACCGCCGAAGGGAGCTACGAGAACTACCTCTCTGAACTCGAGCAGCGTGATGACATCGACAGCACTGCAGTAGCGGTGCGTCACTGCATCGAAGTTACAGAAGAGTCTCAGCAACGTGATGCGGAGTTGCAGCAGCGTGTTGAGGAACTGCATCAAGAGAACGAACGACTGCAGCGTAAACTCACAGCTGCAAATGATCGCCATGAAGTGATGAGGAGTGGGGTGACATCAAATGCGATCTCGAATCGAAGTTTTCGCAGACGGAGCGCGATTGAGAATAGAGAATGTAGTCAGTAGATCGTTGAAGGTTGTTTCACATATTTGATGGAGGAACATCCATTAGGTAGGTGTGTAGTATCGCAAACGCTCACCAGGTGTGCTGAAAGCGCCCAATTAGTAGGGGGATTCAGCATTGAGACTCTTCTGGAAGGTGTAACAATACTTCTCCATGTCGAGATCTTCGTAAAAGCGGTGAGCATCTTCACGCCAGAGACCAGAAGCCAACTCGACGCAGGTACAGTCTCGTTCCTCCCCCCAGTTGAATACCCAGGAGAGTAATTTCGATCCGTATCCATTTCCGCGGACGGGTTCGTCGACGACGAGATCATGTATCCAGACATGGGATCCGCTGTAGAGGTTTGTTTGCTTTACAAAACCCGTGACAGCTACCAGGGAACCGTTTTCATCACGGAGACCGTATAATCGGTATCCGCTTTCATCACGCATTTCAGCTGCTAATTCGAGGAATTTCTCTTCTTCGACGGGCCGCAACTGGCTGATGATCGGGTATGCTTCACGAAGTTCGCTCTCAGAAGTTAATTCATCGATACTCTCATTTTCCATGTCTGTATTGCCTCAGCCGTAGGAAAATAAATCTTGCACCTCATGTCGTCAGACACTACAACTCGTCCTCGTAACGAGTTTTCTGTTGCACCAATAACCCGATTTACCGATGCTCCAGTTCCAATTAGATCTCTGCCGGATACACCCACTGTATCTACCGCTTAGAGTGATCGGTCGAGGTTGTGAGTGAGGCAGGTGATGGTGAGTTCACGGAACTGCTTCCACCAGTGCCGTGAGCGGACGAATGCGCTATATCTTCGTTTAAGAGGTACTGTCTAGATAAGGGAAACCGCAAGACAGGACGACAATGAAGTGACGGTATCGGTTGTGAAATTACCATCTATGATTTAACATAAAGAGACCCTGTTCCACGAGCAGCGAAAATTCGGCTGCTTCAGCAAACGTCCCATAAACAGTAATGGTCCCAGATCCCATCGGTGTTGCTTCGACAGACGCTGAAACGGCGTTTGACGTTAGAATCGCTTAACTAGACAGTGCCGTTTAAGATAAGAGTTCACCGCCTCGTTCTGATTACGTTGGCCATAGAGGTCGGTGTCCAGTCGAGCGTTCCACGCCTTCTGAAGTGATGAGAACTCTCTATGCTTGATGAGCGGGCGGACACCATCTTCATGGGCTAATGCGCGAACTTTCTGGTCGTCGTATCCCTTGTCACCAAGGAGAATTGCTATCTCACCAGTGTTCCGCTTGATGAGTGACGGCGCGATCTGTGAATCGTGTTTTCTGGTCGTCGTTACATGCAGATCGAGGATAGCATTCGCTCTCGTGTCCACAAGAAGTGTAACTTTCAACTGCTGAATCGTCAACTTCGTTCGCTTCGTTAGTGTTTCGAGGCGTGACTGCAGTCAAAGCTGGAGGCATCGATCACGACGACACCGTTGGTCGGAAGGAGTGTGACCGAGAGGTTGAGCAGGACGCGCCAAACCGCCATATCAAGTCGATTGAACGTCCTACACAGCGTCGAGGGCGTTGGAAGTTCCTCAAGGTCGATGGCGCTCCGAATCCGAGACATCTCGATGAGTTCGTCGAGAAGCGTCCAGTATGTTGTATTCTTCCGCACCTTGAGACAGAGCAAGACGATGTGCTGGTGAAGTGTGTACCGGCGTTTCGAGAACTTCGACGAATAACGGGCAACAGCTCGACAACCTAAATGAAACGCCTGTTCAACGAACCGGAGCAATCGTGACTTCGGGAGGGCCTGCATTCGGTCACACTACTGCTCGATCCTGTAACCCTTTGAGGATTTCAACAGAGCCATCCGTTATCACCCCTGCATTCGAGGGGTAAAAGACGTTGAGCGTGTTATAGAATCATCACATCACAAAGCCGGTTAGTTGAGACATCTGCTTGCTGCGAATGTACCTAGTAAACAGCAGCAAGCAGACAATGAAATCTATGAGAAGCACTTCTTAACTTCCTCGTCAATTCACTTGACGAGGAAATTGCTCTTGATTTCAGCGATAATGCTGAAATCGACGCTGAAGATATCTACGAGGTCCTTGTTGGCGCATGCGACGATGGGACCTCGGTCTCCAAGCTCTGTGAGAACAGCACAGACTCACCTCATGAAAACATGGTTCTGTACCACCTCCGCGAGAAATTTGATCTTGAATCAGTTAAACGAGTCGGGAATGCGCTTCTCCAGAGAAGACTGATCCGCAGTTATCGAAGCCCGGTTAGCGTCGTGTACGCGTAGAAGTTCGAAGTCGAGCTTCGATCACGCGCCCAGATGCCTTCGAGAACTTGGAAGGAGCCGCCGTCATACGGCCAATCGGGATCTCGGTTGTAGGAACCACGGTTATAGGTCCCATCAGCGCGAATGAGGACGATATACTCATCGCCAGCTCTGAGATCGTGCTCGATCTGGAAGGAGTCACCTGGACCGAAGTCAGAGAGGTCTTTTGTCGCAAGTGTCTCACCGCGTCCGTCGGCGATTTCAGCGGTGTCCGCTCCGGTGGTGTTTTCGGAAATTGTCAGCTCGAGCCCTGACAGATCTTGCTGGACCGTGATACGTACCCCACTCGGCGTCGTCGTGTCCGGGGTCGTTCGCGTGTCAGCAGGTCGATCGACAGTTCCCTCGCCATCATTGCCGTCACCGTTGCCGTCACCCTCGAGAAGCGTAGTGATTGTGGTGAAGGAGTAGAAGTTTCCAGTGGAGCTGCGGTCGCGGGCCCAGATCCCTTCGACGACCTGGAACTCGCCACCATCGTACGGCCAATCGGGGTTCTGATTGTAACCGCCGCGATCGTACGAGTTTTCGGCGTGGACGAGGACAATGTACTCCTCGCCAGTGTAAAGGTCGTGCTCGATCTGGAAGGTGTCTTCGGGACCGAGATCGGAGACGTCTTTCGTCGCGAGCGTGTTGCCGAGTTCGTCAGCAATCTCCGCTGTATCGACTCCGGTCGTCTGCTCGGAGAGCGTCAATTCGAGTCCCGCGAGGTCTTCTTGGACCACGATCCGGACGCCACTCGGCCCCGTCTGATCCTCGGTGACTCGCGTGTCAGCGGGTCGGTTTACAGTCCCACCTTTTCTGGTTTCGTCTACAGTTTGGGAAGCTCCTGAGACGGACGAAGCAAGCCCACTTGTTGCAAACGCCACACCCGTTGCCAGCACAGATCGCCGTTTCCATTGCGTCATCTATCTCAACTATACTTTTCACCTCATAAATGCTTTCTGGTTAGAGTGTATGATAGAGATATAGTCCATCATCGGTACCTCGCAAAGCTGGTTAATTGAGACATCTGCTTGCTGCGAATGTGCCTAGGAAACAGCAGCAAGCAGACAATAAAATTCTCGGTCACAGCGTTTGAGGCCTGTCGGCGGTCGAAGTACGTGGCGTCGATAGCGGCGTGACCGGACTGCTCTAGCAGCTCCGACTCTCGTCGGAGCAGCTCTCGCCAGATATGCATTGGCGCTCGGTCAAAGGACTTGCAGAGCGCGGATGGGCCGGGGAACTCGCCGCGCTCGATCTCGAGCGCGGCTCGTAGCCGCTCCATTTCTTCGGCCCAATCGAGGACTTCTTCGAGCGTTGCTTCCATGTGAAGTCGGAGAAAATGCAGGACAGCGTGCTCCCAGCCGGCAACCCGTTGCCGGCAGGATAGCTGATCTGCATCAGCGCTGAAGCCGTAAGTTTTCGTGCGATCGACACCGCCTGTTTAACGAAGCGGAAGAGAGTCTTTTGCACAAAGCTTCCTCTTCCGCTTCAATTCAATCATTCTAACGACTTACCCCGACGCTGTCGGTGGATTCAATAGAACCAATAGCAACCGATTGCACAAGCAGATCAATCAGCGTACGGGTCGGGTTGAACGTCGGATGTCACGCTAAACCAGCGTCCTTGAAAGCCTCATTGACTACGTCGGCAATGGGTGCGTTCAGATAGGGTTCGATCGCTTGGAACGAATCCCAGCCACTGACCGCCATGACAGCTCATTGCTTCTGTCGCGACATTCGTTTGACGATCGCCTCTGAGAAGACAACTGATCTCTCACTACCACGGCTTTCGACGACCTGTACATTATCTTTGCCCAACTCACCCAATCTTTGCAGCACCCTTGAAACCATTTGCGGATAGTATGAACCTCCTTCTTCCGCTGCTACTACGTACCTCCGACAATTTGAATGTCCTCCTTACGGGAACTGAACGACTATATTTGTTGCCCTGTTGAATGCCAGACGGCGGGAGTGTTATCTTACTAATAGTTGATTTTCCACCGATAGAGTGGCTAATTTTCCGGGTTTCTACTCAGGATGATACAGAGGTAGACTTCATCCTATTTGAGAGTTTGTGGGCTGTATTTAGTTCATGTAAACTACTTCCTGGTTGGAATGGTAATCGCAACACGGCACCAAAATCCTCAGATATCCGGATTTACCCCGATACTGTCTGGCAATTCAACAGAGCGATTATCCTTAGCGGATTTACTACAGTACTAGGCTAACTCTTCCTCGAGTTTATCGGTCCTATCAGACTGTTCTGTGACAATCTATCAGAAAATTAGACTGTTTCTTCAACTGAACTCTCGTTGCCAAGGGATAGATTCAAACCCCATGAGGTGGTAGCTAACATTGGTATTATCGGTTATGATGGAAGTGTGCCATCACTCCTATCCGCTATCTAACGTATTATCTATTAGTTTCAAAATTGAACAGTTATAGTTTGGTGAATTATTCATCCAGTCGTATCAAATCTTCATCTATCGGTGGGAACGTATGTAATCACACGGATTAGGATCGTTGTCTCAGATTTCAGGACTATTACTGGCGCTATTCTTTCGGGTTTAGTTCGTGACGGCGACGTGCAGCGGTGTTTCTGCCGCGTCACCCCTAACTTCGAGTGCCGAAAGGACAGTGGCAACACCGTGAGTTATATGCCGTGATATAGAAAATAGGCGAAGTTCAGGCGTCAACAGCGTCGTATTCGCTGTCCGGTTCGAGCAGTGGCAGATCGACTTCGATTAAGTCGTACCAGACGGTGGGGCGTTTCGACTGTCCTTTTGACTCAAAGTCGATCAATCCTAGTGACTCGAGTTCAGTCGTCGGTCACTCGATCTTTGAGGTCGCATCACCGGTACCCAATTCGCGATAAGTCATACAGTCGGGACAGCCGTATACTTCACCTTCAATGCCGAAGACTCGAATAAAATCCCGGGTGACAAATCGGCCGCAGTCACTACACTCGGGCATAGTTACTCGCCTCCTCAGTTGGCATCCCAGTCACAAACCACTTTGCGCGTGTGGCGATTCCGGCTTGGGCCTTCTGCTTTGAGAGGGTCCGTTCTTCTTCGACGTAGCGAACGAGTTCAGTCCGCTCTTCGCGATCGTTGATGAGCGTGCGCTTTTCGTTGCGCAATCGTTCGATTTCAGTCTTGAGATCTGTGATACGGCTCTCGTACTCGTTGCGTAACTCTGCCAACTTTTGCCCATGGGTTGCCTGAACGTTGCGTAACTCTCGCTCGAGTTCGTTCATCTGTTTCGCAGTGTCGAAGATGTGTCGGACGGCTTCGGCGTCAGAAATGTCGCTATCTGCCGATTCTTTGATTTCTTCGAGTTGCGCAAGATGTTCATCACGTACAGTGGCGTTGACGCGGCCCATGCGCAGCGAATGCGTACGCATTGCCCAAGAGTGTGTGTCAGACGCATGGCTGACGCCATACTTTAACTGAAGAACGATAGACGGTAACGCGGTATCAAAGCCTCGACTACAGCCGCGATAGGATACCCCTCATGTTCCCCTCAGACATTTCATTCTCCCGGTCGGGGAGTTTGTCGGCCTCCTCGACCCGTGATCCCTATCTGCCGAGTGGAGTTCCGCCATCTTGTAGGAGGCACCCCATCGATCCGTGTGGGCTCCGGAGTGTTTGATCCAGCCGAGTTCATCCATAGCGTATGGCATCCAGTGAACAGTCCAGCGGTGGGATTCTTCTGACCCGGCGGCTTCGATAACCTCGATCGTTTGGAACACGTAGTTCTTGTTTGCTAAGGCGATCGTCGCTCTCCAGGCCCTGTTTCGCGTGGTTGCTTCAGGTCTCGACATTGGCCGGAGTGTTCACGGACACGTTCCGGGAATTGGGTCAGCAGTTTATCGGGATACCTTCCACTGAAATCAAGCTCATCGGCGTGCTTTGCTGTGAAGTAAGCTTTCAATCGCCCCGGATTCACATTGTGATGACCACAATATGGACATTCAAAAGGTGCGTCAGCACTCATTCGTCGATTAACTCCCACAGAAGGCTACTGCCAATTTTCCGGGAGTCAATGCGCCCTTGTTCCTCGAGTTCCTTCAGGCGTCGGAACGCCGTAGGCGTTCGTAATCGAAGTTGGTAGCAACCTCATTCGTAGTGAGTCCGCTATTGTTCTGAACGAACTCAATGGTCTCGTCGTTCGTGACGGTCTCGGTATACTGTCCACTATCCTCTTGCGGTCTTTGACCAGATCTTGATCCATGCACTTCACCATACATGGATAATTATGATTCTATCATAATAATTCCATATCCTGAATAGTGTATGGCCGCTTCCCCAAGGTTGTCCCCATGTACTACATAGGACTTGGTGGAGACAGACCGACTTCTCGGGACATTAAGGATGGAAGGAATGCCCGCGTGGTTGCAACACGCGAGTGGGGTTGTCTTGGACAACCATGTCGACCTACACGACTGACGTCAAAGACGATTTCGAAAACAGAGCGAGATCTCCGTCCTCGAAGCCGTCGGCGACTGTGAGGTAATCGAGACGGACGACGTTTTCGAGGGTACGTTCCCTGAATACGACGCGTACAGTACCCCACCGGATGCTCATTTGTGCGGTGTAACGACTGGAAGAGGGAGATTCTTACTGGACGTAAGGAGTTCGCCACTCACCGAGACGGCTGCAAGTTCAGAGATAGCTATAGTAGATATTAGAAAATCGAACGTGACACGAGTTTTAGAAAGGAGATGTTCTAGGCAGTCCACGCTTGGGACGGTACTTAGTGCCTCAATTCAGCTAAAGTGGGCAGCAGTTAATACGGTGCCCCTCCTACGTCTGAGTGTCGCCGGTACCGGCGACGTGGCTCATGATCTGGTGCCACTCGGACGGTGCTTCAACACCGTTCGGCTTTCTCGTACAAGAGATGTATCTACAACCGTGTTTTAGATACGTGAAGGCAGGTAAAGACGGATAGAACTAGGTTCTTTGAGCGGAATCTATCGTGTCGAAGGGGTGGGGAGACGGCAGGGGTGCAAGATAACACGCAGGGATACGTGCCATTCAGTGAGATTGATTCCTACCGTATTACCATTCATTAGTCCCATGCGATAAAAATTTCACACTAACAAATTAGGTGTAGGCAGAACGGGGATTACTCGAGTCGTCGATAGCACTGAAAAGCTACGTCGGGAAGTGGTAAGTCGACGTAGCTTAAGCCCTCCTCAACAGGGGGGATTAACTGGCGGTGTGTCGATGCCGTGCCTCCCTGTACTGAGAAAAAAATTCCCACGCCATAATAAATCCTTTCAAAGAAGGTAGCCCCAAATAAATAATATCCTATGTCTATGGGATGGAAATTTATCGCTCTCGTGGTCCTACAGTATCCGAACTCGTGGTACCTCATATCTCAATCACCCACTATTTTCGTATTTCTCTGTCTTTATTTATCAAATATGATAAAATAAATATTTTGGCCCGCTGCATAGTTCACTGCATATATCGAACCGATGTATGCAAAGTTGAGTTCGGTGCCCAAGCTAATCGGCATCCTTGAATAAGATAGTGCAACCAAAATACGGTAATGTACGACACTGTTAACTTAGCCAGTTGAAGTAGGTGGAGTTCCTCCGTACATGATAGAGGAACTCCGGTTGGCTGATGCGGACGCCAGTATTGTACCGTTTTTGGATGGGGAGCGCACGCCAGCCAGATCAGGCCAGCTGGCGTGCCGTTATATGTCTCAGCCGCCTCATTCACCGAAACCCGCGATGTGCTCGGCTGGTTTGGTGTCGACCGCAGCCGCCCCGCAATCCGCAACTGGTGGCAATCGTTCGCTGACTCTCACGAGCAAACGTTCACCGCCGGACCTGACCGCGTTGCGGTCGATGAAAAGCAGGTTCAACTGGCCGAAGAGCACGATGTCTGGCTGTATGCGGCGATCGATATTGATTCGAAAGTCGTGCTGCACGCACGACTTTCTGAAACCCGTGGAACCGACCCAGCAACGTCGTTTCTCCGCGAATTACAAGAGAAACACCGCGTCGAAGATGCGGAGTTTCTCGTCGGCGGCATGGGCTATCTCACCGCTCTTGCAAAGACCGATTTCAGTGGACACCACGACTACACCGACCGCAATATCGTCGAAAAGCTGCTTCAGACGTTCACGATGCGGATCGGGAGATTTCACGAAACCTGGAACGGCAGTCAGCCAAGCCCCGAGCGCTGGCTGACTGCCTACGTCTATTACTACAATCATCTCCGAAATCATTAAACACTTGACAACCAATCGCCGGTCGAAGCTACTGGGCTAAGTTAACAGTGCCCAATGTACTCCGGCCACAAAATATTCAACAGATTGGTCAATTGATATCACATATATACGTCAATGTCGTTATTATTTAACAGAGGTGCGACCGGCGAAAGTGAGACAACCGAAGTCATCGATGCTGGAGATCTCACGTTCGATGAAGCTGGACTCGAGACACCAACTGAGTTCATTGGATACGAAGGAGGTCTCGTTGTGAAAATGCCATCATATCTCAAACTGGTAACCGATATTGGAGAGATCGATGAAGACACAAGACTCGCGAATACCTTCCCGGTTACTCCGGATTTCGTGACGCAGCCGTACTGTCCAACCGGATACGTTCAGATCTATCCGGAAGGCGAACAACCACGTCAATACCGTGTTCTCGATAAGCGAGACGGGATGATTGATAAGATTGAATAACTCCGATTCAATCGAACCGGATTGCATGGAGTGCTTCCTATCAACGAGTACTAATCAAAAATTGACATATAGCACAAGGACAAATCCATAGATATCCTTGAAAGAATTAACTGAAGTGAAGCTTATCCTTGAACAGTGATATGAGATATTTCTTCAGTAGTTATCTAGCATACAATCTCAAAATCACTTATAATCATACATTTTGATATAATTACAGGGCAAATATTCGATGAGAAAACTTATATCAGTATGTTCCAGTCCTCGAATAGGATGTCTCTTAAAACAGAATATTCTTTCCGGTTTTCAGATCACCTCTCTAGTGGCCGACATAACGATCTGCAAGCGGATCAATCACCAGCTCTCTCTCAAGATGAGATTTTTCACATCTTGCAAGTCAGCCGTCGGAGAGAGACACTCAACTATCTCCTTGAGAAAGATGGCCCCGTCAAAATGCGCGATATTGCAGAATATATTGCGGCGAACGAACATAACACGACTGTCGAGGGGCTGACCTCCCGTCAACGCCAACGTGTCTACATCCCGCTGTATCAGTCACATCTCCCAAAGTTGGATACAAAAGGTATCATCGATTACGAACAGTCTCGAGGGATTGTACGACTGGCTGAGCGATTTGACCTCTTCCGACCATATCTTGAGCTCGACCTAGGCTCCTCTTCAGATGAACGGAGGACGGCCAGATATTCTGTACTCGCTATCACCGCGAGTGCAAGTCTGATTAGTGCCGCTGTGCTTGGGCTACTTCCGATCTCTGACTTGGCACTCAGCATGCTCATTCTCACTCTCTTCGGCTGTGTTGAATCACTAGACGGTGGCAGGATAGGTCGCTAAACCAAGATATAAGAAGAATTGTGAGTCGGAATCGAACGCGGACTACAACGCGGCGAAGAACATCGGTATGCGGTATGTCCGTCAGGGCCAACAGTCGTCTCGGCGGACCGGCGACAGTCAGCTTGCCCTGAAGTCTGGAACGGTAACGCCGAGTGGTGGATTTACCGCCCACCTTGACGGGTTCGAGGCTGAGTTCATGGACAAGCCCTACCCTCCTCGATCGATCAGTTCCAGACAGCAAGTCCTTTGTCGAGGACTCGAGTGGGGGCTCCCACACCGTGACGATCGACGCGCCAGCAGTGGCGAGTTTCGACTCGGGAACGTACCTCATCCAGAACTGGTAGCTATCGTCCGCTGGCTACCAAGATAACCGCTGACGTGTCGAGCTCGCCGAAGAGTGACTATTCAATCTCGAGTTGAAAGAACTCGACGTCAACGGGAGGTACAGCAGAACAGCGAGTGATTCAGTAACTATCCCATCTCGATTGACCAGTCGCCATCTGCCTCAACATCGACCCAACCGACACTATCAAAGTTGAACGTCGTCTCGCCATCGTATTCTCTGATTTCGTTGAACACGAGCTCGCCGAACATCCCTTTTACTGGATAGACTGTGGCTTGGAAGTTCGCCTCGCCAGAGTGAGATCCAGTAGCGATGTGGCTACCAGAGAACTTGAACGGCCCGGCGACGATCGGGCCGCCACCAGAGAGAGACTGTGAAAGTGCGTCCCGCTGGCCGCACTCGGCTGGCGGATCTCGACTTCCCAGTCACTGTCGGACTCGACATCGAACATGTACTCATCCGGGTCGATAATTCGCTGTCGTTAACGAGGTATATCTGGAAGTTGCTCGAGTCGCCGGTGTACGTTGCGTCGACGACGGTCAGCCCGCCCTCAAGATCGATCCCCTGTTCGACGGCTGCTCCGGTACCAGAGAACGTGTAGCTCTCTAGGCACGGTTCTTGCACGGTGAGCTCGCCAGTGTTTGTGTCGTTCACTGTGATATCGTAGTTCCCTGCATCCTCGATCGAGAACGTTTCCGTGATCGTTTCCTCGCTATCTGCGCTAACCGGTTCAGTAATTTCAGCTACGGCCTCTCCGCCGGCTGTGACCTCGAGGTCGATTTCGTCGTAGGCGCTGCCCGAGTTCTCCAGGTCGATGTCGACGTCACTGGACTCACCAATCTCGACCTGATTTTCCTGGAGCGTTGCGCCGGTGACCGAGATCGAGGGCGTCTCTTCTTCCTCTTCTTCTTCGCTACTGTCGTCGCTCTCGTCTTCGCTTTCGTCCCCGTCTCCGTTCTCCGGTTCCTCCATTGCCGTTGCCGTCTCCCACGTTCCCATCCCCGTTTTTGGGCCCTGTACCGTCGCTGTTCCCGTTTCCGTCATCATCTGACTCACTGGCGCAGCCAACCAAGGCACTTGAGAAAGTTACGCCCTTCGAGAGGAGTATTTTCCGCCGATTCATTATTGACTGCCGATCTCAAGCGCGTCGACGGCCTCGGCAGGCTCGACGTTGTGATCGACGAGGCAGTTCGCTGCGAGCTGCCAGGCGTGCTCGGCAAGCTCGGGATCGGCGTCTTCGTAGTGAACGCTGAACTTGGTCAATGCGATGGCGATCAGGAGATCTTCGCGTCTATCGGTGAGAGACATCGCTGGCGTTGGCCGCGGCTTCCCGTATAAAATCTCGCGTCACAGAAACGCCGGCCAGAGGCCAGCGTTGAGCCCCCATCCAATGTCATGGGTATCGACTTGGGTGGGTCCGAAATCGGGTTTGACAATATGGCTATTGGCTTCACGTCGGAACGTGATTCGATTTCGGAAGACGAGGGACCGTATGTCTCGTGCCGGACGGATCCTGTCGGACAACGACTGAATCCTCTCCCCTCGCCATCTATTCCTTGTGACCATACTGTTATCAGCTTATTGGTTTGTTTATACTGTCCAAGACAGTTAACGGGGCTCAATTGAATCCGCGATTGATTGTTTGACGTTGTGAACGCCAGCTATGAGAGCAATTTCCCGAAACTGACGGAACCAGTCACACGCTCGGACAGTGGAGCTGTGCGAACGCTTGATTGATGAATTTACGCTTTCACTGGTTGAGCGCTGGTGGTAGAGTTCGCCATCGATGCGTGCATTATGCGCGTGATCATATCCAACTTCCGCAGGAGGTTCGTGGACGGTTTCTTCAAACTTTTGTTGCTCATTTTCTGAGAATTTTCGGTTTCTCCCGGATCGGTGAGCATTAGTAACAGCCTGCTCAAGCGACTCGTCGGTGTCGAGTCGCTTGAGCCAGCTATAGATTGTCCGTCGTTGAACGTCGTACCACTCGGCTAGTTCAGTCTGCGTGAGACCGTTTACGCTATTGCCGCTAAAATCCGTTGTGTCGGCTTCTTTCCCTCCACATTGTCGAGGGCATCTTGCAATTCTTTGACAGAGATTTCGTCAAGATGATCTACTACGCTCAACAACACTATCTGAGTAGGAAGTTCTAACGGTTACTATAGAATGGATGGTACCACTGCCGGAATACTTTTCGTCTCTCCATATCGGAGCTATTAGCAATGATGTGATTAGTAATTAATGCCTTGGCTCCAATTCACAATTTTTGTATATTATATATGACTATACAGGAAAATCACTCTCTACTGCCTTTTTGAATGAGGTTCTAGCACCTTTTCAGCTAATCCGCATATTTAATACGGATGGTCAAAAATAGGAATGTATGAGTGAGATCTTGGCTCGCCAACTTCAGAGAAAAGTTGTCGTCGGGACTGATGGAACTGTCATTGGGAGTTTGCACGATATGACAATGGGATTACAATCCGGCGCTCTCAACGAGCTTATCGTCGAGCCAAAAAATCCACAGCAGTCTTTGTCCGATTTCAAAACAAATAATGAGGGACGACTACTTATTCCAATGAGTCGAGTCAAAACGGTAAGCGATCAAATCATCATCCACCGCGGAAATTGAACACGGAATGCGGGATCGGCGGTCACCAGAACTGCGCTCCGGGTGTGTCGCACGCGTCGCAGATCACAGCGTCATTTCCCTTGTAAACGTCTCGGACCATCCGTGTTCAGTTAATCCTACTTCCGCGGTCGCTCAACCGACCTTTCCGACGCCGAGCACGAGCAGTTCGTCGAGGCTCTTCACGAATCTCCCGAAGAGGTCGGTATTGACGTCCCCGCGTGGTCTATTCCGCTCGCGAGCAAGTACTTCACCGAAGAGTTCGACGTCAATCATTGCGACCGCCACGTCCGGCGGTTGATGACCGAGGCCGGGCTGTCGTAGAAGACAGCCCGGCCGGAGTACTACAAATCCAACGAGCGGGCACAGGAGGCGTTCCAAGATGGATTAAAAAAAAGATGAACGATCTAGACGACGAGTACACAATCCTCGCGATAGATCAGACGCGACAGATCCTCTCGAAGCTGATATATGCATGGTTTCCCGAAGGCGAGCGCCCGTCACTGCCGGTGACGGGCGCGTGGGATAGCATCAAACTCCTCGGGGCAGTCAGTGATACCGACAAAACGTTCTTTCTCCCGTGCGAGGAGAATTTCAACAGCGACACAACGATCCGGCTACTGGACGCACTCCAGACTGAGTTCGGTGAGAGAATCTGCGTCGTCTTGGACAACGCTTCGTATTTCACGGCGAAGGCAGACCAAAAGTCCGTTGAGGACACTCCGATTGAACTGTGTTACCTGCCGCGGGGTTCACCGGGGTTGAACCCCGCGGAGGAGTGCTGAAAGAAACTCAATCAAGTACTCGGCAACCGTCTGTTCGACACTCTGAGCGAGCTTCGTGATGCCGCGCTCGCTGCACTCGACAGCATCGATCCACCAAATCCCTTTACGTATTTATGTCCGTGAGTATGACTGTCGTTACGATTTTAAGAGGTCGGTCGCAGTCACGACCTTGACATCCTGTCCGTCGATATATTTGAGGATGCGGTTGAATGCCTGTTTGTTCATCCCGTCTTTCCCGCCGATGTAATCGAACTGCAACACTGCGAGTTGGCCGTACTGAGCGGCGTAGTCGATATATGTTCTTGCCAATTTTCTGTTACTGGTGGAGAAGAATCCGACGTTGTAGGGGTCTGTAAGTGGGAGCGCGTTCGGATTGCCACCGAACCGGAACGCCTGTTTGTGGTATTTTTCGACAAGATCACGAGCAGTTGGACTGAGTATATTCTTTG
>NZ_JAQIVI010000107.1 GCF_028618695.1 Natrinema soli
GGATGACCCAGTCCAGCCACGGCACGCAGAACGTCCTCGCGCTCGCGAACCTCGCGCTGACGCTCGGCCAGCTCGGGAAACCCGGGGCCGGCCTCTCGCCGTTCCGCGGGCAGAACAACGTTCAGGGTGGCGGCGGCGATATGGGGACGCTCCCCGGTAGCTTGCCCGGGTATCAGGACCCGTCAGACGACGCTGTCCGGGAGACGTTCGCGGACGCCTGGGGTGAACACCCGCCGGCCGAACCCGGTCTCACGGTCCCCGAGATGTTCAGTGAGGCCCACAAGGGCAACCTCTGCGGCATGTACATCGTCGGCGAGAACCCCGCGCTCTCCGAACCCAACGTGCAACACGCCGGGGACGCCCTCGAGGCGCTGGACTTCCTCGTCGTCCAGGACATCTTCATGACCGAGACGGCCGAACACGCCGACGTGATCCTCCCCGCGGCCACGTCGCCGGAGAAACACGGCACGTTCACCAATACGGAGCGCCGGATTCAGCGCGTCCGCCCGACGGCCGACCCGCCCGGTGACGCACGGCAGGACTGGGAGATCATCCAGGCGCTGGCGAACCGTCTGGGCTACGACTGGCACTACGACCATCCTCGAGAGATCATGGACGAGATCAGCGATCTCACGCCGATCTACGGCGGCGTCGACTACGAGCGCCTCGAGGAGGGACCCCAGCACGGACTGCAGTGGCCGGTTCCGGACGAGGACCATCCCGGGACGCCGTACCTGTACGATTACGAGGACGGGAACTTCAACTTCGAGGACGGACGCGCTCGCTTCGTGCCCGCGGACAGCGGCCAGCCCGGCGAGATCCCCGACGAGGACTACCCCCTGACGCTGACGTCCGGTCGCGTCCTCTATCACTGGCATACCGGCCAGCTCACTCGCCGCGTCGAAGGGCTCATGAGCCACGTCGGCGAGAGCTTCGTCGAGATCCACCCGGAACTGGCCGCGCAACTCGGCGTCGCCGACGGGGACTACGTCCGCGTCGAATCCCGACGCGGCGAGATCGTCGTTACGGTCCAGGTCACCGAGCGCGTCGACGCGGGAACGCTGTTCATCCCGATGCACTTCGCCGCCGGCGCAGTCAACAAACTCACACAGGAAACGTTCGACCCGCAGTCGGGGATCCCCGAGTACAAGGTTTCGAGCGTCCGCGTCGAACCGCTCGGTCCGGAGACTGACGCCGACGTGCTTCGGACGCCGGACGTCAGTGCGGGCGGCGACGGTGCCGTTTTCGGCGACGACTGACCTGCACACTCTCGACCCGACAGAGAGCGCCGCCGGTCTCACGGCGCGCTCGCTCATACCGCGGTTTCGGCCCCGTATCGGATCGGGACACCGGTCCGGCGTCGAACGGGCGAAATCGCCGGGTGGTAAGGCCTATACCTTGTATCCGCGAGACCGATAGGAAGCGACGCGCATCCCCGCTTCCGTCTCGACCGAGACCGTCAACTCCGCCGTCTTCCGGCTCTCATGAGCAATCTCTGCGGTCGCGATCACCGTCTCGCCGGCGTCAACCCCCTCGAGGAAGGAGACGTTGGCCTCGAGCGCAACGCTGCCGTCCGCACCGGTCTTGGAGGCAAGCGCCGCTCCGGCCGTCGCGTCCGCGAGCGCGAAGACGGCGCCGCCGTGGAGGACGCCGGCGAAGTTGAGATGCGACTTCGTGACCGGCATGCGCGCCGTAGCCGTATCGTCGCCGATTTTATCGAACGTGATGTCGAGGGTATCGCAAAACGGATCATCGAATGATTCGCCGCGGTTCGATCCTTTGTCACCGGTCATAGTGACGAATTACGATCGGTACGTAAAAGCTGTGTTACTCGCTGTTCGGTCCCTGTGCCCCCTCGATCCGGGCGCGAACGCGCCATGTGGCATCGTCTTGTTTGCCGTTTCCTCTAGTATAGTAGTCCTCGATCGAATACGAATGCGGTGTGAAAACCATTCGCGATACTCGGGTTCGATTCGGAGAGCTCGCTGGACCGCTCGTTCACGGCTCCGTCCTCTTCGACTGGCAGTTAATTTCGACGCAGGAGGTCGCCGCCGCCTTCGGCTATCCGTTCGAGGAAATCCTCGCAGAAGACGGCATTCCCTACGCGCCGGTCGTGGTCGATACGACCGTCCACCGGTATCCCGCGCTCGGTGACGAGATTACCGTCGAGACGGTTCCGATCGACGTCGGGAGATCGAGCGTTGAACTCCTCTACGAGGTCTTCGACGCCGATGGCGAGTGTCTCGTGACGGCGCAAATGACCCACGTAACCATATCGCCGAGTGGCGGTGCATGTCCGTTACCCGAGCATGTTCGGTCGGCGTTCGCAGACGCGTGCGTCGAGCGAGACCCAGAAGTCGGTCCGACGACGGAAACGGTCAGGGGACCGAATCTACCCTCATACGTGAAGTCGGTCCCGATTCGGAGCCCCTATATCGAAGGTGCGGAACTGGCCTACTTCGAGGAGTATCCCCGGTTTGCGGGGATCGCCCTCGAGGAGTTCCTCGCCAAGCAAGGAACGAGGCTCGGCGAACTTACCGGCGAGAAACAGCCGTATCGGCTTCGCGAGTGGGAGTGGGAGTTCCAGTCGCCCGTTCAGTTTGAAACCGAACTCCGCGTCGAATGTGACGTGAGAAGCGTTGATCGGGAGACGATCCGGGTTGCTCACGAATTTACTAGCGATGAGGAAACAAACATTAGGGGAATCTCAGAATACGGCTGCTTCGATCGAACTGGGGTTCCCGTTCCGTTCGACGACGAGATGATCGCTCCGTTTGAACCATAGCAGTCTTCACTTCATCAACGTGGCCGACTGTCGTTTCTGTGAACGGTATTCTTCTCGTGGCACTGTCTAGTTGAGTCCGTTTGAGAAGTGAACATGTCGTTGATTTTCTTGTCCAAAGGTGCTCGCAGACCTGCTCAGCGAGAGCGATGCGGCGGATTCAGAAGAATCGTGGGGGAACGAGCGGACGGCGATTGCGTCAGGGCGTTCGCCTCCACGAAACCGGTTGTTCGCTCAGAGAGACAACAACGATCTTAGCGGAATTAGTCGTTGAACGTTCTCACGGAGCGGTTTGGAACTGGGTGCATCGGCTGGCTGACAGCGGTTGCGACCTGCCTGAGGCGCAGCCGGAGCGGGTCGCGGTTGACGAGACTGCTGTCAAGATCAATGATGAGCGGTCTTGGTTGAACGCTGCAATAGACACCGAGACAACGTTGATTCTTGCCGTCGCGTTATTTGGTCGGCATGGCACCGATTTGGCGGCTGCGTTTCTGCACCGACTCAGTGAGAAACACGATCGGTCGGAGGCGGAGTTTCTCGTCGATCAATTCGGCTATCGGGCTGCCCTCTCTCGAGTAGAATTGAACGGTTGGGTCAACTATACTGACTGAAACCTGATCGAAACGTGGTTTCATACCTTCGAAATTCGCATCGGCCGCTTCCATAACTCGTGGGTGGGCAGTCGGTCGAGCGCACGCGAGTAGCTTGAACAGTTTCTGCACTACTATAACCGCCAGAGACCGAACCAACCTCTCGAGGGAAAGACACCGATTGAGGAAGTGCAGAACTAGACGGTGCCCTCTCATCGATCGTTTCGCTTACCAGACCTTTTCTGAGGCGGGCGAAGCGGTCAGAGCACCTATACTGATTAAAATTCGTTGAAAAGCGGTTTTATCCACTCGAAATGCGTATTGACCGCTTCCGCAACTCGTGAGTGGCGGTCGGGCGAACGTCTGTAGATTACGTGGATCTATTGTGCACTACTACAGCCAGTAGAGACCGTGTCGAGCTTTCGGTGGAAACGGCCCAGTCGAGGATAGTCAGAACGAGACAGTGCCCGATTCGAAACGGTATCATAAATATAATCCCATATGTGGAAAGTGCTAGTACCGGTTGAAGCATGCAACTCGAGTCCGCATCGAAACGGATTATTCCGATGAATCGACAGATAGCATCGACGGAGTCCGTAAAATCGGAGCGTTGAAGCGGGAACCCACGCTCTCCGTAACGCGAGCGTCCGTCTCTGATATCAAGCGAACCGTCGACCAATGAAAATACGATCCGTATAGCGATTCACCACGGCCAACCATCTGGAGTACCGGATTATCGGAGCATATTTGCGACCAGTTCGATGTACTCCATGAACGAGGCGGTTGGAGTTCCGGGCATGTAGACTGGGAGATCAGGCTGCTCGAGCCGAACGTTGGTGATCGGATCTCTGTTTTCGGTTCGTTTCATATACTAGTTCCGAGTCGGAGCTATTTATAAATTCACAGCTATAGTCGCTGGATAATAAATCAACAATCGTTATTGACCACCCCATTCAGGTACTGAAAGTCACGATGTTTCAGTCCTGCCCGAAATAGAGCAGTGACTCGGTTCTGCGATACCATCCACAACTCGACAAAAACGTCGATAGAAACGCAGTATCACGGCGTGTCTCGCTGCGGTTGCAGCTGCTTGCTCGACAGTACTGCGTTCGAATACCTCGAGGGGTTCCATGAAAACAGATAGCTGTAGAATAGCATTTCAATAGATCGTCCCGAGAAAAGCCCTGTCGGACGGGAATACGCACGAATGGGTGCATGTCCCACACGTTAAATCCGTTCGTTCGTTCTCGGAATCCTTAACTGCTAACACATGGAAATTTCGATATGCACGATCTTACAGGTTTCCAGCGCGACCTGCTGTACACGATCGCCGGGCAGGACGACCCACACGGACTCGCGATCAAAGAGGAACTCGAGGACTACTACGAAAAAGAGATCCATCACGGCCGTCTCTATCCGAACCTCGACGAGGTCGTCGACAAGGGACTCGTCGAGAAAGGCGAACTCGACCAGCGGACGAATTACTACACGATTACGGCTCGCGGTCGGCGTGAACTCGAGGCTCGCCGAGAGTGGGAAGACCAGTACGTCGGCGAGTTGCTCTCCGAATCGGAGTAACGGATAGCGTAGCCATTGAAAGACACTGCACACTCGATCGCACGATGACTGTGCGATCGGTGTGTAAATCGTTTCAGTTAATCGATCCCCGCCCGAGGGACGCTCACTCGAAACTCACACGTTCAGGATGTATCTGACTCGTCCTCTGTTGACGGAGGACGCCGGGATAGCTCGTCAAATCGCTGTTGGGCCTGCTCAGAGCGGTCCACCGTCTCACGTTCCTCGTACGTGATGTCGATCACTTCGTCATCCTCGAGTTCGACGCTCACTACTGCACCGACGTGACGACCGTCTTCAGGGAGCCGCTCCGTGTCGAGGACTGCTTGGTCGACCGTTTCGCCATCGTCCTCGAGCAACACTACCGCGAGATCGTCCTCAAATCGGTCCACGACCGCCGTATAGATTCCGTCGGTTGTCATCAGTATTCCTCCTCGAGTACGACAGTCCCGCTGTCGTTTCGCACGGTAACGGTATCGCCGCCGTTGTTCCAGACTCCACGGCCCGAATTCCAATAGAGATCGCTCGATGAATCCGTTCCGCTGCCGGTGTGGAGGGTGACCTGTGCACCCGGGTCGAGCGCGAATCCACTCGGGAACGTGTAGGTGTGATCCGCTTCATCGGCGACCGACCAGCCGTCGAGCTCGAGCGGTTGGTCGCCGGTGTTTTCGAAGACGATATACTCGTCGTTCAGATTGTTGCTGTCGTCCCCGGAGGCATCCTCGTGGATCGTGACGATCGACAACGCGCCTGCTCGGTCCGTCGACTCTGCCGGGTCGGTTTCCGTTCCACCATCAGGCACGGCCGGTGCTGTCGTCGACTCCGTAATCGAGATCACCGTCCGGTTCTGGAGGTCATCATCGACACCGGGTTCGATCGGATCCCCGTCTCGAAGTGCCAGCGGCGCAGTCGGTGCATCGCGCTGGGTCGCGACCGTGATCGCGGACCCGTTACTCGTCAACCGGACGTTTCCATGTGTCGCCGTCCAGTAGGTGCGAATGGACTGCTGGGAAAACCGATCGAGGGCCGATTCGTGGGGATGGCCGTACTGGGAGTCGTACGCGCTCGAGACGACGGCGATATGCGGGTCGGTGACGTCGAGGAACTCGCTCCCCGAACTCGATTGACTCCCGTGATGGCCAGCACTCAAGACCGACGCGTTGAGGCCGGCCCCGTATTCGTCGACGAGGAACTGCTCACTGGCCGTCTCTCCGTCCCCGGGAAGCAGGAAACTCGAGCGGCCGAAGCCGAGCCGAAGGACGATACTGTTCTCGTTTCGATCTCCGTTCGCGATATACCCCTCGGGCGGCGCGAGCACTTGCGTTTCGACCCCCTCGAACGGAATTTGGTCACCCGCTCGCGTCTCGTACAACGTCACGTTGTGTTCGTCGATCGCATCCAGATATCCCTGATAAGTCTGGGACGTCGACGTGATCCCGGGATCGTACACGGCACCGATTCCATCGCCTTCCGTCTCAAAGTAGTCGATGACGGCCTCGTGGCCGCCGATGTGATCCGAATCGGCGTGTGTCGTCACGAGGTAGTCAATTCGATCGATATTATGCTTTCTGAGATACGCGAGCACGTCTTCGCCGTCGTCGGACCAGTCCCCCGAATCGATGAGCATCGTCTCGTTCGTCGGGCCGACGATCAACGTACTCGAGCCCTGGCCTACGTTGATGAAATTGACCGACACGGTTCCATTCGAACCCGCTGTTCGCTCGTCCTGTGTCTCACCCGGCGATTCAGGTGTTGGCTCCGTCGTTTCATCCGGCGACGTGGCTTCGTCGCTAATCACACCACCACACCCTGCGAGAGTGATGAGGACGACTACCACGAGTACACTGAGGAGACGTCTTCGTATCATGGGCCAACCTCAAGACGGAGATGCATAGATGTACCCGTCATCGACGACGGAGAACGGACCCCTCTCACACCCGGTTACTCGTAATCGATTTGACCGTCGGCTATCGAGGTGATGAACTCCCACTCGTCGAGTACGCCCGCAACCGTGCTCCGTCTCGGGGAACGGGACGTGTTCTCCTGCACTCTTCTCGGATCCGATCGAATCGTTCTCGAATGCGCTCCGAGACATCGATCCTCTCGTCAGAGCCAGTTTCATCGCCTCCGTCATCGACCTGCTGATACTGATCAAAACAGTTAACGGAAATCTCCATAAACAATCGGACGCCTCCGAACCTTCTTCCCCACCCATCCGGAGGTGTTCCGCATATCCATTTCTCTCTCCAACCACTGTTTTCGTACCGTAGCGGAACCAACCTGGTTACCATACGAGGCGCGTCTGTATACTCCGGAGCACATTGCAGAGCTGTTGTCGTTCGATCCAAAACTGTAATCGGAAGAGGATTTCCAAACCTGGCGGACAGAACTGACTCAGTTTTCTGACACCGTTACACGGAGTTCATCATCGACTTCGTAGAAGTAGCCTCGCTCGAGCAGCCGGGTAATTGCATGCTCCGCGTCCGCCGACTCGAGCAGTAGTTCGTCGGATTCGAGGAGGACCCCGAACGCGTGCTCACGCGAGATCGACTGCACGTGTTCGTGATCGTCCGAACTGTGGCTGTGAGTACAAAGGAGGTCGTACGAATCCAAAATCCACTCCGGAAGCGGTGGCCGCGGATCGGTGAGATCGTTCATCTCGGGTTTGTATGAACAGTCTTCGCTCTCTCACTGCTTAAGAATACTCCCCAGAATGGGTAATCTAGCTACACGCAAGAAGATAGTCTCGAGAAACGAATTGAACGCGCAGCGATCGGAATATCCAGTTAGGCTACTGGCACTACTGGAACTGTGGCCAAGAGCGGAATCGTAACGAGTTCAGCGACCAGTGCGAACCACCAGCACCGCTGACTCCACGTGCGGCCGGTGGCTGCTCGATCAACGAGCCACGAACACGTTGTGCACTGTTCGAGGACGTGGACAGCCGCTTCGCCGCGGTTGGTTCCCAAGAGGTTGTCAGTGCGAACAGAAGTACCGACGAAGTAACCCTCGAGACAGAGACACGTAGCCGCCTGGATTTCGAGTCGTATCCGCCAGACGGAGGCCGTAAGCATCTTCGACGTAGTGACCTCGAGATCCGCACGGGTCTGGTCCAGTTCTAGATAGGGAATGCAATAGGTACAATAGTCACAATGTGGACAATAGGTGATATATGAACAATAGGTAAAATAGCTTCAATAGGTAGAATAGTAACAATGGGCGCAATAAGAGGGACCAATCTGTCTCCCCTCGCCCGACATCTCCTCTCGGTCAGCGTCGGATCGTGAGACTGGTTTGAGAAATGAGCAGATCGGAGAATTGATTTGGAAGGGAACTTGCGGACTCACTCCGTGAATATTTTGCAGTCGGATCTGATGGATTCAGGGGGGCGAGTGCAACCGGATACAGTTGCATAACTAACGCGAAGGTGAATAATCCCGGCCCCGCATCAGCCGTTTCTGCTCGTGTTGTTGAAGCAATTTGAAATCGAAGAGGTATATCGTTCTACCTTCACATAGACATTTCAACACGGTTCCTATTTTCACGCTCCCGCATCTGTAATCGAGGAAGTATCGTTGACAGGTATCGTTCACTGATTGCTCTTTATCGACGAGCAGCACAGAATTTCCGACGCTATATCTCCCGATTATGAAATAATAAACTCGTAATGTCCTTACCCTGTCGTTTTAATCGTTGTACGTTCGAATTTGTTCATTTCTAGATCGTCGGGCGTATGGACGATATCGTTCGCTGTCAAGTTTGATTACTGTCTCGTCGACCGCGACACGATCCGAGTTATAGTCAGTATCGGAATGCAGATCGACTTTATGTACTAGTGAGAGACTGTTGAGCGCGCTGGTTAATACCGAGCTTTCTGGAATCTGAATAGTATTTGAAAGAGGGAGAGAGTTCAGCAAGATGGAGTTGGATACGGAGCGTCAGTAACAGTTCGGTGTTTCGTCTCGCTCCGCGAACTCCTGGTCGAGATCTCCGACGAAGAGATAGACGGCTGATGGCCCGTGACATCGACTGTGTTGCCGCTGAATTCCCCCTCCCTCAAATTTTCGGACCTGGGACGGTGGTGTGGGGTAGTCCACCTGAGTGAGCGGATGAGGCGAGACGATCCCAGTCAGACGGTTGTCGCCGTGGATCCCTTCGCTCGAGTCGTCGATCCGACTCTCCCACAATCAGTTACGTGTCGCCATTGTGGGTATGGTCGTGTTCGTGCCCATGCTGCTGTCCGTGTCCCACGTCCGGCGTTTCGAGAACGTCCTCGCACTCGACGTTCGTGTACCCGGAATGGAACAGTTCGACTGAGCCGCCGTCGGCGTCGAACGAGTGCCGTTCGATACAGCCGACGTCCGCGCCGAGCAGGTGGACGCTGACGCTGGGTTCGTCCGACGTCGTCTCGACGGAGTGGATGTCGTTGTTCGGCGGGACCAGTTCGTAGTAGTCACCGCGCTCCATGCGCTCGGTCCGAATCCGCTCGAGTTCCGCCTCGCCTTCGTCGTTCGTTGCGTCGTCGACCCGGCGGTAGAAGTCCTCGCGTTGCGTTCCACCGTAGATTCCGACGAGTCCCCAGGCGAGGTGATCGTGGACCGGCGTCGAGGCGCCCGGCGGAAGGACGAGCGTGAACACCGACAGTTTGTTTCCCTCCCGGTACAGCAGCCACTGGGCGATGTCCTCTCCCATGTTGCCCTTATCGTCCACGTCGTCCATGGCGAGTTCTTGATACCGTTCGGCAAGCCAGTCATCGTCCGTGAGGAGTTCCTCGAACGGATCCGCCAGCGACTCGAGTAGCGATGGAACCTCCTCGTGCTCGTCGGCGGTCGCTTTCACCGTCTCGACGAATTCTCGCAGTCGATCGGTATCGTAGATGAACTCCGGTTCGGGGTCCGATTCGGTTGACGCCATCGTGTCGTGGTAGATGTCATCGATGACCATAAACCCTCGCCCGTCGTTTCACAGCGGATCGGCAGAATCGGCCCTGTTACCTCGCAAAGACCGGACGGAAGAGGGAGCGTCTCGAGGGGGCAGATAGTATCAACTGAAACGATTCACACACCGATTCACAGTAGCCGTTCGATCGGGTGTGCAGTGACTGTCAGTGGCTACGAGCGGAGACGTATCAGACAATCGTTCGTTCACCGTTTTCGGACGGGAACCGGAGCATCGATCGACGATGCATCCCTCGTTCGCAGCGCTTCCCGCCGCAAACCGACTGTCGACGATTCGTCTCGCCGACGAGGACATAATACTTTTACCGTGTTCCACCGATATTCGACTGATGGCCCAACTCCTCAGCGACGCTGTCACGCTGACCGAAAGTCAGCAGTTGGTACAGACCAGCGTCCGCGACGTTTGTTCGAACTTCGACCACCAGTACTGGCGCGACCGGGCCGAAGCGGGCGATTATCCCCACAAATTCGTCGATACGCTTATCGACCACGGATGGATGGGGGTCCTCATTCCCGAAGCGTACGGCGGTGCCGGAATGGGGACCCGGGAAACCGTCGTCATGATGGAAGAAATCGCCGCGAACGGCGGCGGATTCAGTGCCGCGCAGGCGGTCCACGGCGGCGTGTACAACTCCGTCCCCATCGTCGAGTACGCTAGTGAGGAACTGAAACGCGACCTGCTTCCCCGGGTCGCGGACGGCGAGGCGTCGATTCAGGCGTTCGGCCTGACCGAGCCGAACGCGGGCTCGAACTCGACGGCGATCGAGACGCGCGCGGAGAGAGACTCCGCCGAGGAAACATTGGCCGACCCCTCGGAAGCCGTCGCTTCCGAGGACGGCGACGAGTACGTTATCAACGGTCAGAAGATCTGGACCTCCCGCGTCGACGTCTCCGACTACATCGTCCTCGTCGCGCGGACGACGCCGCTCGAGGACGTCGACAAGCGAACGCACGGAATCTCGATGTTCCTCGTCCACATCGAGGACGCCATCGAGCAGGGCGCGCTCGAGATGGAGGCGATCCCGAAGTCCGCCAGCGACTTCGTTCACTCGTTCGAACTCTGGTTCGACGACCTCCGCGTTCCCGCCGAGAACCTGATCGGCGTCGAGGGCGAAGGGTTCTATCAGGTGCTGGACGGCCTCAACGAGGAGCGGCTCGTCATCGCCGCCGAGTGCATCGGACTGGGGCGACTGGCGCTCGAACGGGCGGTCGACTACGCCAACGAGCGAGAGGTGTTCGATCGTCCGATCGGTTCGAACCAGGCGGTCCAGCACCCGCTGGCGGAGGCCTACGCACGGTTACAGGCGGCCAAGCAACTGACGTACAACGCGGCCGACCGAGCGGCCTCGGACGAGGGCGTCGATCTCGGCGCGTACGCGAACGCGGCGAAGTTCCTCGCGGCCGACGCGGCCTACGAGGCGGCCGACGCCGCGGTCCAGACCCACGGTGGATTCGGCATCGCGACGGAGTACGACGTCGAGCGCTACTTCCGCGAAGCCAGACTGACTCGGCTCGTGCCGATCACCCAGCAGCTCGCGCTGAACTACCTCGGCGAGAACGTGCTCGGCCTGCCGCGCTCGTACTGATCGAAACACGACTCACGATAGAAACCCATGACGGACCACAGCGAGACAGCGGACGACAGCGAGGAAACGGCAGACAAACGGCTTGTCGAGGGCTGGCACGGCCGATACTACGAGGACTTCACGGTCGGTGATGTCTACAAGCATCCCTTCGGCCGGACCGTCACCGAGACGGACAACGTCTGGATGACGAACGTGACGATGAACCTCAACCCGATGCACTTCAACGAGGCCTACGCCGCCGAGACCGAGTTCGGCGAGCGCCTCGTCAACGGCCTCGTCGTCATCTCGACGGCCGTCGGAATGAGCGTCGTCGACGTTTCGGTCAACGCTACCGCAAATCTCGGCTACGACGATATTCGTCACCACAGCCCCGTCTTCCACGGTGACACCCTCTTCGCCGAGAGCGAGGTCCTGCGCAAGCGAGAACTCGAGTCCCGCGACCACGTCGGCATCGTGGAAACCGAACTCCGGGCGTACAACCAGCACGACGACCTCGTGCTGAGCCTCGAGCGCACGCCAATGGTGTTGAAACGCTCACACGCCGACCCCTCCGCCGCGGAGCCGCCGGGCTGGCCGGAGGGAATCGGAACCCAATCGGAGGACCTCTGACCGTGTTCGCACTCGACGACATCACGGTGCTCAGCCTCGAGAACGGAATCAGCGCGCCGCTGTGTACCCGGATGCTGGGTGACTTCGGTGCGGAGGTGATCAAGGTCGAACGACCGGACGTGGGGGACGTCAACCGCCACTGGGATTCGGTCGTGTACGGCGATTCGTCCGCCCACGCCTGGGTCGATCGGAACAAACTGAGCGTCGAACTGAACCTCAAGAACGAGTCGGGCACCGCCATCTTCCACGAACTGGCCGGAGAGGCCGACATCGTCGTTCAGAACTCATCGCCCGGCGTGGTCGAACGACTCGGCGTCGGATACGAAGACATCAGGCAGACTACCGAGGATATAATCTATCTGAACATCTCCGGCTACGGCCGGGACGGCCCCTACAGCGACCGGAAAGCCTACGATATGGTCATGCAGGGCGAGACCGGACTGATTCCGATGAACGGCTCGCCGGACGCACCGGCGAAGATTCCCCTGAGCGTCTGCGACATCAACGCCGCGACCTACGGAACGATCTCGGCGCTCCTCGCACTCTTCCACCGCGAACGCACCGGCGAGGGCCAGGAACTCGACGTCACGATGTTCGGCGGGATGCTCTCGTGGCTCGGCTACTTCCCGCACAAGTACTGGCACAACGACGAACTGCCCGAGCGGATCGGGATGCGCCACCACCTGCTGACCCCCTACGGACCGCACGAGACGGCCGACGATCAGTACGTCAACTACGCCATCCTCAGCGAGGCGCACTGGGAACTGCTCTGCGAGGTCGTCCTCGAGCGTCCCGACCTGCTCGAGGATGACCGGTTCGCAGACAACGAACGACGGGTCGAGAACCGCGACGTCCTCGAACCGATGATCGAGTCCTTCATCGCGGAGGAGTCCCGCGATTACTGGGCCGAACGGTTGACCGAGGCGGGTATTCCGTGGGGCGACGTGAACCAGCTCGACGAGGTGCTCGACCATCCGCAGACCGAGCATCTCGAGCTGGTCAAAGAGCTCGAAACGGAGGACGGCCCGGTGCCGTACATCGATAATCCGATCGCCTCCGATTCACTCGAGTTCGCGGCCGAACCGATGCCCGATCTGGGAGAAGACACTGACGACGTGCTCGGGGCGCTGGGGTACTCGGAGAAGGAGATCGAGCTGCTGCGTACGGAGGACGTGATTTAGGCGGAGGGACGTGATCCAGGCGGAGAGACCACCCTGCACGTTCGCTCGCGCCGCGGAATGTGTGATCGAGTGTTCTCACGGTCGTCTGGTTCCGCAACTGTTGCAGCAGATGCGACCGCTTGACGTTTCTGTACGCTGCTCGTCGTCGAACCGGGCTCTGTTCAGCCGAGTCAGCCTCGACGCCCTCGAACCGCTGAGCGGTGACGAGCAACTCCCGCGTCCATCGAAGGCGGGCCCGCATTTCGAACTCAGTATCCCAGATCGAGAACGGAGTTGCAGACGACGGCTCCGAACGCGAGTGCGCAGAGTCCGGCCAGGACGCTGTACGATACGCCCCACCCGAACAGATCGGCGAGGAGGCCGACACCGAACGATCCGGTGGAGCCGAAGACCACGTAGACCGTCCGGACGAGTCCGAACCCCGCGCCCCGCTCGTCGTCACCCAACACGTCCATGAATCGCGGTTCCAGCGAGGCGAAAAAGCTCGAGCCGATTCCGAACAGCAGGACGCCGAGTACGACCGCGACGAGGCCGGGACCGGCGACGAACAACGCGAGCCCGCCCGCCCCGGCGATCAGGCAGGTCGCAACGGCGAAGTCTCGGCCGACTCGGTCGGAGAGGACGCCGACGCCGATCTGAGCGCCTCCCCTGACGACGAAGTACGCGGAGAAAACGAGACCCGCCAGCGCCGGTGACTGCGCGCGGTGTTCGACGAGAAACGTCGGCAGAAACGTGACGATCCCGTTGACCGCGAACGTCGCGATGATCGCGATGAGAAGGGTGAAAGCGATCTGCGGTCTCGAGAGGTACTCCAGAAGCGGCTCGATGGCGAACTGCTCCCGCATCGATCGCTCGGGGTGACGCGGCTCGGTCGGTCGGATCCGCCACGTGAAGAGAACGAAGATCGGAACTGCGACCAGGACGGCAAGCGCGACGGCGGGCCGCCACCCGTACCGAATACCCACCCAGGAGGCCATGACCGGCGCGAGCAGGCCGGCCAGGGGCGCCCCGAAGGAGTGAAGTCCGAGCGCGGTCCCGATATCGTCGTAGGTGCGAGAGAGCAGCGTCGTCGCGACGCTGTAGTGAAGGCCGGCGACGCCACCGAGGAGGACGACGCACGCGGCGAACACCGCGAACAGGGGTGCGATGGCGGCCAGGAGACTGGTAACTGCCGTCCCGCCCACCGCGACGGCGATAATGCGCTTCTCACCGAAGCGTTCCGCGAAGACGCCGCTCGGGAACTGCGTCAGACCGTAGGCGATCCACATGCCGGAAAGGGAGATCCCGATCTGCGTGTTAGAGACGCCGAAATCCGCGATGATGAACGGAACGACCGGGCTGACGAGCAGACGGGCGAAGTACGTCACGAAAAACGCGAACATACAGAGGACGAGGACCGTGTGACGATATTTCCAGTCCATTCTCGATTTCATCTGCTATCGGCATTCAGTCGAAGCTATATGGGTGTGATGGATCCGCTTCGAGGCCGACCGATCGGCCGCTATAGTAACAACTGCAACTATTTACACACTGATCGCACGATAGCTGTGCGATCAGGTGTGCATTGACTTGCAGTGGCTACTATAGTTGGCGCGACCGCAATCGAGAGCGCTCCGCTCGAGACCGCGGACGAGGCGCGTGACGAGTTCGTTGATCGGAACGTCGACGTTCTCCCTCCGTGCGATTTCGACCGGCGCACCGTTGATCTCGTCGATTTCGGTTTTCCGCTCCGCGAACACGCCCTGCAGCATACTGGACCGGTGAGTCGGCCCGGATCGACAGGTCTCGACGACCTGCGCTATCGGATCCCCATCCGGGAGGTCGACGCCGACCGCCGTCGCAACGAGTTCCGCCTCGCAGATGATCCGTTCCATCATCGCACGCATGTTCTCCATTACGGAACGCATTTCCCGTTCGCGTCTTTCATCCCTTCTCGAATTGTATGGAAAATATCGCCATTCGAGCCGTGGGACGGATCGAAGAGAATCTATGCTATGTATTACATCTATACGGCTGTAAATACCGGGCCCGTTCGAGGATCGCGGTGTGGTAACAACACGTATCGTGTTCTGCATCGAGGAACGCCGGCGTAACAGTATCATATACAGGAATCCGATCGATAAGACGGTATCTGGAGAAGGTACGTAGCGGACGCAGAGAGAGCCCTGTTCCGTACCGCGGAACTACGGAGGGGAACTCGAGTCGGAACCCGGCGATAGCGCCGCTCGAGCGTCCCAACGTGAAACTATCGACGTTGCTGAGGGAGAGAGCAAGCATCTACGCGAAAATAGACGACACCGGTTCCGCAACTGGCGGGAGCAGTCAGTAGAACGTTTCGCCGTTCTTCGCCTTCTCGACGAGCAGATCACACGGGAGCGTTTCGGCGAGTTTGTTCGTGTCTTCGTGCCGGCTGGCGACTTCGGTTAGTTTCGCAACGATACCGTCGAGTCCGACCTGATCTGCCTTTTCTAGCGGTCCGACCGGCCAATTACCGCCGAGCCGAGCACCGGTGTCGATATCGTCGACGCTCGCGACGTCGTTTTGGACCATCTTGGCCGCCTCGTTGACGATCGGGGCCCAGACGAACAGCGTATCGAAGCCCTGGCCCGCGTCGACCGGGATCTGCGGCTCGTCACGCTCGTCGTAGTCGTAGTAGCCCGCGTCGGCCTTGCGCCCGTATCGGTCCTTCTCGTACAGCTGATGCAGAATGGGGCAGACCTCCGTATCGTAGGACATCGGTCGATCGTCCTCGAGGTGGTCCTGTTCCCCTTCGATTCGAACCTGTATCCCGCCCGTGAAGTCGGCGAGTTCGAACGGCCCCATCGGGAATCCCTCTTTGAACTTCATCGCGGAGTCGATCTCTTCGATCGCGTATTCGCCGCGGTAGACCATCCATGCAGGGCCTTCACCGTAGGGACGCATCAGCCGATTGACGATGAACGAGGGAATGTCGATCTTACACCGAATCGGCGTTTTGTCGAACGATTCGATGAGCGCTTCCGCGGTGTCGCCGACGGCATCGGGCGTGTGTTCGGTCATAATGATCTCGACCAGGTCCATCAGCATCGGCGGATTGAACCAGTGCGTTCCGACGACCTGTGACGGGCGATCGGTCACTTCGGCGAGCCGGGTGATGTTGAGCCCCGATGTGTTCGTCGCGAGCAGGGCCTCCGGCGGTGCGACATCGTCGAGATCCTCGAAGATCTCTTCTTTCACCGACTGTTGCTCGACCGCTGCCTCGGTGACGAAATCCGCATCGCCGACTGCCTCCACGAGATCGGTCGTAAACTCGAGTCGGTCGATCGCACCGTCAACTTCCGCCTGGGTCGCGTTTCCGCTCTCGACGGTCTTCTCGTACGACCATTCGATCTCCTCTCTGGCCGCCGCGAGCTGTTCTTCGTCGATGTCGTTGACCGTGGTCTCATAGCCGGATAACGCGGCGACAGCGGCGATTCCGCGGCCCATTTGACCGCTCCCGATCACTGCGACAGTCTCGATGGTGTCACTATCCACTACCATGCGTAGTCGGTTCCCAACGTGGATAAAAAAGTGTACCGTTCAGCGAAGACAGACGACGAATTCCTGGCTCTCTAGTAGCCACTGAAACGACTTACACACTGATCGAAGCGTCCGCGATTCTCCCTCATTTCGAACGCTCACTGTGTTCGCTCACGGCTCGCTCCGCTCACCGTTCGCGTTCCCGCGGTTCTCGCTCACTCTGTTCGCTCCGAACCGCGCATCGCTCCGAACCGCGCATCGCTCCGAACCGCGCTCCCGTCGTGCGATCAGGCGTGCAGTGACGTTCAGTGGCTACTATAGCGATTCGAGAAACCGTCTCTCCGGTTTCAATCTAACTCGTAGAAGCGGACGCCATCCGTGAGAGTACCCCGTACATCCCCCCGATGCTCGAGATATCCGACTAGCCCGACGACTTCCGCGAAGAGTCGGCTGATCTCGCGTTTCTTCCCCGCTCGATTCGCAGCGATCTGGAAGGCCGTCGTTGGACCCGATCCGATCTGATCGAGACAGGCCTCGAGTTCGGACTCCAGGTCCGTGATCGACCGGTTGAGACAGTCCTCATACCGAGCATGTACCGGACCGTGGCCCGGAAAAACCCGATCAAACTGATACGTTTTGAGACGGTCTACTGTTTCGAAAAACGTTCTCACGCTGTCTTCGACACCGTCATCGAAGTTGACGAGCAGCGACGGTGCGCGGAACGGCTCCATTGCCATGTCACCGGAGAATATCACTCGCTCATCGTTGAGAGTCGTCCCAAAACAGAAGTGAGCGATATGATGGCCCGGGGAGTAAATCGGTTCGATCTCGCGTTCACCGACGGTAAACGGTTCGTCATCGATCCAGACGTCGACTGCGTCCTCGGGGAGCGACTCGCGCACTATGCGGTGGCCGGCAAGCAAGCGTTCGCTGGCAGAATCTAGGCGCCGGGGTTCGAGGCCGGCTTCGAGCAGATTTGATCGAGTCCTCTCGGCGATCGTTTCCATATCCCGCTCGTATCGCTCTTGTTGGTGTCTCGGCGCGTAGACAGTCGGCGATCCGGCCTCGAGAATCGTCTGCGTCTGACCGACGTGATCCGCATGACCATGCGTGAGTAACAAATGTTCGATGTCCGACGGCTCGTATCCGTAATCATTTAGCCCGGCGTGTAATTCCTCGGATCCACGTTCGCCGGGTGTACCCGCGTCAATGAGAATTGGCTCGTCTCCGGGGATCAGATACGCCGCTGCGTGGCCAGGTTGCCAGTCGACGGTGAACGTCAGCCGTCGAATCGTTACGTCGCGATCGACGCTACGGGGACGCCTTGCGTCGCACATAGCGAGCAATATGGTGGGGCACAGTTGATAAGTTTCGATTCGCGGCAAAATCAGCTTGTACTAGCGATGACGAACCGGCGATGACGAGCCAGCGATACGATCCTGTACATTGTATCGGGACACTGGTAGCCGCTCGACCGGGGGCAAACGGAGTGCTATTCAGCGTGAGCGTCTCTGATCACAGTGTTCGTTCACGCTCGATCCGACTGATCGAAGGGATCCGTTGCCTGACCAGCGTATCGTCCAGTGGGATAGTCGTTGGCGCCGCTCAGTGGTGCGAGGCGACGGCGGTACCGGTCAGGTAAGTCGGATCACAGTGCTTTCAGGTACGACCTGCGGAAGCGATAAGAGAGGAGAGGGAAGTTGCTCCCGTCGAACGTACGTTCGGAGCCGAGTCGATCGATCCCGGTATGTTCTACCGGGATGATTACCTCGTCTGTCTCGATTGCCACCACTCGAGTATCATCCTCCACTTCGATGGTTGCTGCGACAGCTTCGGCGGCATCGATTTCGGTGTCGGCGATAGCGTCGTTCGCGTCGTGTACGGCGAAGGGTTCACAGACTGGCCGATCGATACCGTTCGCGCCGCCGGTCACAGCGACACTGTCGTCTGTAACGTCGAACTTCTCGGCGAGTGATTTTTCAGACACGAGCCGTCGTTTACTGCCATCTTACATGATGGTACTGTTACGCCCCATCGTGGCCGGAACAGCGGGTCGCGACGACACACACAACTGCCGTCCGAACCCGGTGGACTGTCAGAACGTATTTCCTCACTGTAGCGGTTCCAATCGCAGTATACGGAACGTGTTCGGGGTGAACGGGTGTCAATGTCCGTTCCGTATTACGGAATCACTATCACGATCGAGAAGTGCTACTGATAGTCTCAGAGACTCGTTACTCCGCCAATACGGGCAACACGCGTATCGACGGCCGACCTCGACGAGAGAGACGATCAGTATTTTACACCCATACTCTTGGTAAGGTGTGGAGAGAACGAGAAACGGAGGGATACTATTGAGACCCACGTCATTCTGCACCACGGAACAGATATCGATGTGACGAATACTCCCGGGAAAGAGACGAAGAGGGGGCTTTTGAACGGAATGAGATCGGAATCGTGGGAAAATACCGTTCCGCGATCCGGAATCCTGGGAGAGGGTATGACCGCCCCCGCTCGAGCGGGTCCGAGGTGAGCAGCCCCGATCGTTCGCTCGAATCGGCGCTCGACGTACCATCAGCGCGCGTCCGAGTGAACTGAGTGTTCGACGCTGCCGACCGGCTCCGGGTGCGATTCCGGTATCGCTTCTCGAGCGTGCGCGATATCCCCCGAAGCGGCGCCGTTAGTCGGACGTAACCCAACGCAAAGTTTTAGGATAACCGATCTACTCAGTAGACGTGATGACAGAACGCGAACCAGCGTACATAGCTGGGGCCTTCGAACATCCGACACGGGAGGCACCGGATAAATCGACGATGCAGTTACATGCGGAAGTGGCCAAGGGAGCGCTCGCCGACGCGGGCCTGTCGAAAGACGACGTCACCGGTCTCTTCACCGCCGGCGTCCCCGAGTATCAATCCGGACTCTCTCCGCTCGTTATCGCGGATTATCTCGGCGTTGATGCGTCGTACGTCGATACGACCGACTACGGCGGCTCGTCGTACATCGCGCACGTCGGCCACGCGGTCAGCGCGATCCGTGACGGAAAGTGCGACGTTGCGCTCATCACGCTCGCCGGCCGGCCGCGTTCGCGCGGTCAGGCGACGGGGTCCGGAGCGCGAGAAATACGGACCGTACAGGACAGCTTCGAGCGTGTCTACGGCGCGACGAACATCACGATGTACGGCATGGCCGCACAGCGCCACATGCACGAGCACGGGACGACGGCCGAACAGCTCGCGGAAATCCGCGTCGCTGCGTCCCAGCACGCCCAGTACAACGACGACGCGATGTTTCAGGACCCGGTTACGGTCGAAGACGTCGTCGAGTCTCGGGTCGTCGCCGATCCCCTCCATCTGCTCGACTGCTGTGTCATCTCCGACGGCGGCGGCGCGCTGGTACTCGTTTCCGAGGACGTCCGCGCCGATCTCGACCGCGAGGCCGTCGAAGTGCTCGGTCACGGCGAAGCGCCCGCACACCACGATGCCGGACGCATCGATATCACGCGTACCGGGGCCGAGTCGTCCGGCAAACGCGCCTTCGCGGAAGCCGGTCTCGGCCCCGCGGATATCGACTACGCGTCGATCTACGACTCCTTTACCATCACCGTGCTCGAGGCGATCGAGGATCTGGGGTTCTGCGAGAAAGGTGAGGGCGGCGAGTTCGTCGAAGACGGCACGCTGCAGGCACCGGACGGTGATCTTCCGTTCAACACCGACGGTGGTGGCCTCTGCTCGAATCACCCCGCGAACCGCGGCGGGATGACCAAAGTCATCGAGGCCGTTCGCCAGCTCCGCGGCGAGGCGAACCCCGAAGTGCAAGTCGACGCCGACGTCGCGCTCGCCCACGGAACGGGTGGCAGCATCGCGACTCGTCACGGCGCGGCGACCGTCGTTCTCGGAGGGGAAGACCGATGACCTGGGAACCCCGACCCGTTCCCGAAGTAAATCCCGAAACCAGCTGCTACTGGCAAGCCGCCGCGAGCGGCGAGTTGCTGGTCCAGGAGTGTACCGATTGCGGGCTCGTGTATCACTATCCGCGATCGCTCTGTCCCGACTGCTTCAGTGAGCACGTGGAATGGCGCGAGTCGTCGGGCCGCGGCGAGGTGTACTCGTATTCGACCGCTCGAACGATGAGCGGCTGGCCTGAAGACGACCTGCCGCTCATCGTCGCCTACGTGGCACTCGACGAGGGACCCCGGATCATGACGAACATCGATACCGACCCCGAGGACGTCGCGATCGGAACGCGCGTCGAGGTCCGGTTCGTCGATACCGCGGACGAGGACGTCTCGATCCCCGTCTTCGTTCCGACGGACGCGTAGTCGGAACCCGGCTCGAGCGTCGCCGAACGGATCGAACGGGGTGGGACGGAATCGTCCTCGACTGCGTTCGACCGGTGCGCGTGGAGTGAGCCCGGTCACGCTCTCCGTGCGAATCGATCCCGAATACTTTTCTCCGTCGAGCCAGTCATCTCCGTGAGATGTCGACACAAACACGCGGGAAGTATTACGAAGAGCTAGACGTCGGTGACGTGTACGAACACCGCCCCGGTCGAACCGTCACCGAATTCGACAACACGCTGTGGTCGTTGCTGTCCGTCAACCTGCAGCCCTTGCACCTCGACGCTCACTACTCGGCGGGGACCGAATTCGGGCAGCGTCTCGTCAATAGCATGCTCACGCTCTCGACGGTCGTCGGCCTGCAAGTTCACGACCTCACGCTCGGAACGACCGTCGCGAATCTCGGCTTCGAAGAGATCGCGTTCCCACATCCCGTTTTCATCGGTGACACGCTCTACGCCGAGACCGAGGTACTCGACAAGCGATTGAGCGATTCCCGAGACGACAGCGGCATCGTCACGTTCGAGCATCGGGGCCACACGCAGGAAGGGGAGCTGGTGTGTGAGTGCACGCGGATCGCACTCATGCTCCTGCAACCGGAGGACGAGTAACGATGCGTCCGATTCGCTCGATTCTGTACATCCCCGCAAACAACGAGGAGTGGGTGCTCGAGGCGCCCGAGAAGTACGATGCCGACGCGTTCATCTTCGACCTCGAGGATTCCGTTCCTCCCAGCGAGAAGGAACGCGCACGCGAGATCGTCGCCGATGCGTACGAGCAGTGGGACACTGACAAGACCATCACCGTCCGTCTCAATGCTCCCGATACCGGGCTGTTCGAAGCGGACCTCGACGCGGTCGTTCACGACCGACTGGACGCCGTCATCATCCCGAAACTCCCGCGAACGGAGTACATAACGCGCACCGATCACGTCCTCTCGTATCTCGAGTCGCGGCGCGGAATCGAAAGCCCGACCGAAATCATCGCGCTCCCGGAGACGCCGCGCGGGTTCTACAACGCTCACGAACTCTGTCAGGCGAGCGATCGGGTCGCCGCTATCGTCGGCGGGACCAGCCGCGGTGCCGACGTCGAGCGGGCACTCGGCTGGGAGTGGACCCGAGAAGGGACCGAGAAACTTCACATGCTATCGAAAGTTCTCCTCGACGGCAAAGCGGCGGGCATCGAGCAGTTTTTCGGCGGAGCGTGGACGAACGTCGAGGACGTGGACGGGCTCAGAACGGAAGCCGAGCGGCTTCGATCGCTCGGCTACACTGGCTACCAGGTTATTCATCCGAGCCACGTCGAACCGGTCAACGAAATCTTCACCCCCGACGAGGACGACGTGGCGTTCTGGCAGCGAGTGATGGACGAGATGGAGACGGCGGAACTCGAGGAGTCACGCGGTGCGGTCCGGTTCGAGGGGGAGATGATCGATATCGCACACATCAAACGCGGCGAGGACATTCTGGAGCGCGCCCGTGCCTTCGATATGATCGACTGAGACTGCGGTGAGCGTTGGTCAGCGCCGTCACCGATTCGACTCGCCGTTATCAGTCCCGTTCGCAGTCACCAGTCAGGCTCGCGACCCTCGACGTATGCGCGGAGGCCTTCCTGTGCGTCGTCGGTCTCGACGATGTTACAGATCGTCTCGACGACGTTCTCGATGTTCCGCCGGTAGTCTAGATCCTGCGAACGCATATAGGAGTCTCGAGCGAGTTCCATCACGAGCGGCGATTTCTCGTTGAACGACGCGGCCAGCTCGCGGGCGGTCTCGAGGACCTCGTCCTGCGGGACGACGCGATTGAAGATTCCCCTGTCAGCGGCCTCCCCTGCTTCCATGGGATCGCCCGTAAACAGCAACTCGAACGCCTTGTGCCGGCCGATCTGTCGCGGCAGGTGGACGAAGTGCATCGCTGGGATGAGCCCGACGTCGATCTCCGGATAGCCGATCGACGCCGTTTCGCTGCTGACGATCACGTCGCACGAGACCGCCAGCGTCACTCCCGCCGCTCGGGCCGGGCCGGTGAGCGCGGCGATCGTCGGCTTTCCCATCCGGTATTGGAGATCGTGCATGTCGAAGTACAGCGTCTTGAGGAACCGACGCAGTTCGAGACCCGAACCGCCCTCCATCATCTTGAGGTCCATGCCGGCGCTGAACGCGCGGTCGAAGGCGCTCGTCAGAATGATCGATCGGACCGAATCGTCGTCGGCCGCGAGCCGATACGCGTCGTTGACCTCCTCGATGAGTTCGTGATTGATCGCATTGACCGGATCGCGGTGCATCGTTAGCTCGGCCGTGTGGTCGGTGACTTCGTAGTCGATGAGTTCGAACGACATTACTCGAGGTACAGCGAAGCGTCCCTTAATCGTTTTGTTGCGTGGTAACAATTACCATCTCCTCTGACCTGTCTTCATCCGACATAGCGCCCCGCTGTCGGCGGGAGAGAGCACGGTGCGCCACAGCGGCATCCGATGGAATGTCGGGTACTAGTCGCCAAGATGACACAAGTATGATATGGACACGTTGGATAGGGAACCCATGACAGTTGGCCTGATGCTACCGACGTATCTCGACCGCGAGGAACGACTGACGCTCGCCGAGTCCGCCGACGACCTCGGCGTCGACGCGGTGTTCACCGGCGAATCCGCGAGTTCGAACCTCTTCATCGACCTGACGTGGATCGCCTCGCGGACGTCGACCGTCACGATCGGGGCGGGAATCGCGAACGTGTTCTCGCGCTCCCCCAGCCTCATCGCCCTCAGTGCAGCCGAACTCGACGGAATCTCCGACGGACGCGTCGTCCTCGGTCTCGGGACGAGCACCCCGCCGCTGATCGAAGGCGTCCACGGACTCCCGTTCGAACGGCCGGTGTCCCGGACGGCGGAGTACATCGACATCATTCGAGCGGGGTGGACCGGCGACCGCCTCGACTACGACGGTGACTTCTACTCGCCGTCCGGCGGCCGGCTGCTCGAGACTCCGGTCCAGGACGAGATCCCGATCGCGGTCGCGGCCCTCGGTCCGTCGAACCGCCGATTGACCGGTGCGAAGGGCGATATCTGGCTTCCCCATCTCGTTCCGAAGACCGTCCTCGGCGATCTGGCCGAAGACGTGTACGACGCCGCTCGAGAGCGCGGTCGGCCGGCCGACGCCGTCGACGTCTACGCGTACGTTCCGACGGCTATCGACGAAGACATCGACGCGGCCTACGATCGCGTGCGACGGCACGTGGCCACGTACGCCGGCTCCGCGGAGCCCTACCGTGACGCGATCGTCGATGCGGGCTACGACGTTGCGATGGCGGTCCACCGAACGTGGCAAGACGGCGACCGCGACGCTGCGGCGCAGCTGGTCACCGACGAGCTGGTCGAGGAC
>NZ_JAQIVI010000108.1:0-954 GCF_028618695.1 Natrinema soli
CCGCCCGAACCGGATATGTAACTTCAGCACGCCCCCGGATGTAGTCATCGCCACGGGCATCGCAGATGATCCAGTACGCCTCCGCAGGGGCGAGTGACGTATCAAATGTGAACGAATTGCCAGCTTCGAGCGTTGCGATTGTCTGTCGTTCCAAGACGTCTCCTGAATCAGTTGTCAAATAGGCTGTCGTGAGCCCGGTAGTATTCTCTGAGAGACGACAGATAAGGCCATCAATACTGGCCGTTGTCTCAATTCGAACGCCCGATTGTTTATTCAGTCCGTTCCACGATTGCGTTTCATCATCGGTCGCTAGATCGATTGCAGCACCTTTTTCGGCAGCTGTATTACTGGTTCGAATTTGATCGATGCAGTACCGATATGTGTTTGATGGGGCGCCACTTCCATTGTAAATACCGTGTGTGACTACGAGGGAATCACTCTCGAGTGGATAGGAGGCTGTCGTTCGACCCCGGCTATAGTCGTAGCCTTGGGCGTCACATAGAATCCGGTAGCTCTTTCCGGCTTTGAGTGCTGCCTCAAACTCGAATGTATCACCACCCTTGAGCGTTGCAACCGTTTGTCGTTCTATGACTGTTCCTGAGTCATCAGTTAAATAGGCTGTAATGACTCCTGCAGTCTGAGCAGAAAGACGACACTGTAAGGTATCGATGATTTCTTTCGTTTCAAGTCTAATTCCTGCGCGGTTCTGCTGACCTACTTGCTTTCCCTCGTCACTCCCGAGATTGAGTATCCCTCCCGGTACTGTCTTATTGTTAGTTTCCACACCAGTGCTAGTTTCTTCCACCGAAGAATTCGAATTAGGTAACATGATTATGAATCTCTGTATTGTCGTTAGCTCAGCGAATTTTACAAATAACTATCAATACTAGCGGATGATAATTATTACGATACCTGCAAAAAAGGATGTCAAGGTTAGAGCGATACATTGTGTTC
>NZ_JAQIVI010000108.1:1021-4168 GCF_028618695.1 Natrinema soli
TTTGGCGTGTAAAAATTCGCTTAATATATAGATGTCGTACATATAGGACATGGGGTAAGAATGAAGAGTGATTTCTGAGATGTTATCCTTCGACCTCTCGTTCGCGGCTGTAGCGCACCTACCCCAACGCCATACTTCTATTCACCATGGAGGCACTGCTGATCGACCAAACCACCGCGGTCGATAAAAGATAGTTGTGCCGTAACGGCTGTCTCCTCCTGTTACAACCGGTAGACGGACGGATTTTTGTTGCGGTACAATCGCTGTCGTATCATAGCAGCCGCTCACGTTGACACTGGCCGACCATTGAGGGCCTCCATACTGGGATTTTCAGATCCTCCGTCACCGAACTCCTTGTCTGGGACCGTGTTCCTCTTCTCGATCAGTGTCTTCTCGAGCGGGACGCCAATGCGTGAAGCAGAGATTCACCTATTCGGCTTTCCCAGCTGCCACCGGACACGGCAGCCGGGCTGTCACACCCATGACTCGGCTTCCTTCGTACGTGGACCGTCAATAGAACGTGCTCGGTAGCACGGAATAGCGGTCGGTCTCTTGCGGCCGATGGCTTGGTTCACGCTCTCATGGCATAGCAGTGTTTCCATCGAGTCAACAAAGCAGTTCGTGTGTATATCTGCCCCGAATGGAGAACCTTCGGGCCCCAAGATCAGGCGATAACATGTGAAAAAAGCCTTAGAACCGATTCGAAGGCTCTTCGATGATACTCTCGATCACATCCGGATCGACGTCGAGCACTTACTCAGAGTACTTCCCTCCAGACCTACCTTGTTATGCTCGAAAATGATGAAAATAATACATTCTCAAAGGATATAATCTCCTCAGAAAGTATTTATGCATCTGCCAGAACAAAAGGACAGGATGACCGCATGGAATAGACGATCGGTGCTGGCAGCGGGTGCAGCGTTCACAATGAGTGGGATTGCGTCGACCGTAACGGGATCAGAGGGTGTCGACGCCGCGGAGCTGCCGGATCCGGGCATCGATCCCAACCCCGGGATGGACGAGGACTGGGCATCGTTCGCCGGCGACGCTGGTCACGCCAGATACATCGCGGACGGCCACGAGTTCGACGGTAAGGCGCTCGAGGCCGCCTGGTCGGTCGACCATGACGGCGCTGTCGCCGTTGCGGACGACGTCGTCTACACGACAACCGCGGACGGCGTTGTCGCGCTCGACGCGGCGGACGGCTCTGTCATCTGGGAAAATATCGATGTCGACGCGGACGCCCCCGCGGTAGCCGGCGAGACGGTGTACCTTGACGGCGGCGAGATCGTGGCGCTCAATCGGGAGAACGGCAGCGTCCGATGGAAGAGCGAGCTCGGTCCCGAGGAGTGGACGGGCAGCCACACGGTGGCGTACGACGGCGTTTTCGTCGTCGTCGACAGCACCCTGTACGCGCTCGAGGCCGACGACGGGTCAGTCCGATGGCGAAAAGAATCAGCCGTCGTCGAGTCGAGCGACGGTGACAAACACGAGTCCGGATTTATCACCGGAGCCGCCGCGGCGAACGGCGTCGTCTACGCTGGAACGGAAACAGGAACGTTCGCTTTCGATCCCGCGACCGGAGAGGCCGTCTGGCGGGACAAAACGTGGTCCACAAGTATCACGGGACAGAGTATCTACGCGACGGAGACGGCGGTTCTCCTCGAGAGGTCGGGCCCTGAACTCGCGCTCTACGATGCACAAACCGGCGAGAGGGTGGGTCTGCCCCCAGTGAGGTCCGGACCGACACTCAGCAACGAATCCGTGATCGGCGGAGACGATACCGGGTACGGCAGTCATTCGATCCATGGCGATGAGTACGACTGGACGATCGACGTGACGTACACCTACGGGCAGGCCGTTATCAGCGGCGAGACCGTCTACGTCTACTTTCGGGTGGACGGCCACAACTACGGAGACCGAGATTACGATCAGAAACTTGTCGCGCTCGACAAACGCGACGGGAGCGAGAAGTGGACGCTCTCGAAAGACGACGCACCAGTCGGACGCATTCGTGCGATCAGCGGCGAGACGATCTATGTCGACCACGACGGCGAGCTCGTTGTGCTCCGGGAGCAAACGGACGAGGAAGAAGGTGACGGCGCCGATGATGACGCCGGTGACAACACGGGCGAGGGAGACAACGAGCAGGGTGGATCCGAAGACGAGGATCAGCAGCAGGACGGCGAGGACGACAGCGACACGGGAAAAGACAACAGCGACGACGGCGGATCCAGTGGCGATGACGGAGAGTCTGTCGATACCGATGACGGCGATGTCGGGAACGGAAACGCCGGAAATGAGGATGCTAGAAACGAGACGGACACCGAGAACAACAGTGACGCCGACATCGTGCCCGGCTTCACGGCTGGTGGCGGACTTCTCGGCGGAGCGCTCGGCCTCGAGTGGCTGCGCCGGAAGGCCGGCGTCGACGAATCGACCAGCGTGAACGAATCGTCTGAGTAAGGGTACGCCGAGTCGGCCAAATTTGGGCGAGATCACTGAACAACGTATCGGAATCCTCGCCTTGCCGATTACGTTTCACCGTGTCCGATGCACCCAGCTATTCTGTTCCCTGTCCCCGGAATTTCGTTTACGAAAACACACAAAGTGGCTCTGTTATTGTCCGTGAGCCTAAGACACTCCGTGGCACCGGCAAACGTCTCAACATCAATGGAAAGAACAATATCTCAGAAATCATTCTTCATTTTATCATCAAGTCAGAAAAGTATGTTACCTATGACTGCTAAACGAGCAGTCCGCGGGACGCAGTGTCAGTCGTCAGCGATCGTCTCGATTTTACTGGCGTTCGTGACCTCGATGTTCCCGGAAAGTTCGGTGTTGGGATACGGCATGTCGAGTCCCTCGGCATCGAAGCGCTCCTTGACGGCCTCAACGAACCGTGCGCGGACCGCCCCATAGCTGCTTTCCTCGGGGTTCATCCAGATCCGTCCCGAGAGCACCACAGCCGAGTCGCCCAGTTCCGTGACCGGGGCGGTCGGCTCGGGGTCGTCGAGCACGCCCTCGATGCGCGACCCTTCGTCGATGATCGCATCGCGTGCCTGCTCGATGTCATCCTCGTAGCCGATGCCGAACCCGACCGATACCCGACGCTCGTCGTTCGCTTCGTTGTTTACTAGGGCTGCA
>NZ_JAQIVI010000109.1 GCF_028618695.1 Natrinema soli
CTCGGCGCGTTCGGCGGCTTCGTCATCCCGCCGGTGCTCGGGCTCTTCGTCGATCTGCAGGGGCCCGCCGGCTACGCGAACGGCTTCGTCGTCTTCCTCGTCCTCGCGATCGCCTCGATCGGCCTCTCGGGCGGGCTGTACCGCGCTCGAGTGGTGCCGACGCCGGACGGCCCGGTTCCGTCCGACGATTGAGTCCGTCCGATTTTCGATCCGATTTCTGCCCGGTTGTCGAGTTCGAGGGTGACTACATACTCGGTCGTGATGCCGTACCGGCCGTGCCACCCGCCGCGCGTCGGCCTCGTGTCCCGAGATCGAAGACGATATCCGCGATTGCTCGCGAGACGGGGCCCGGTCGCGCTGACCGTCTTTGAAATCGGCCATTCTCTGCCCCGCTGAGCCGTGATATACATCCTAATACAGACCATATCCCATTGGATATCCCACGTCCGGCCCCGAATACGCGCAAAAATAAGCTGTTTGTAAACGATTACTGTTATATGATTTAGGAACCTGGTGTAGAAACGTGAATTACGACATGTTTGGCGAGGAAGTTTGCAGATTCGAGTCCGATCGTCCGGTCGGGGTGGTCCGCGATGGCGCATAAGAAAGAGGAACTCAAGGAGGGCTGTTACGGCGACGAGGTTCGCGAACACATCCTCGAGTTCGCCGAAAACGGCGGCTACGAGGCGATTCCGGAGGACGAACACGAGAAGTGGTTCACCCGGTTCAAGTTCTGGGGACTGTTCCACCAGCGCTCCGGGCAGGAATCGTACTTCATGATGCGGCTGACCAACGCCAGCGGCATTCTCGAGCCCGATCAGCTACGGACGATCGGCGAGGTCGCCCGCGAGTACGCGAAGGGCCCTGTCGAGAACCCCGAGTTCGGCAACGGCTGGATCGATCTGACGACCCGCCAGTCCGTTCAGTTGCACTGGCTTCAACTCGAAGACGTGCCCGAAATCTGGGAGAAACTCGAGTCGGCCGGCGTTCACTCCCGATCCGCGGGCGGTGACACGATGCGCAACATTTCGGGTTGTCCGCTCCACGGGAAGGCCGAAGAGTTCGTCGAGGCCGGTCCCCTGCTCGAGCGCTTCGAGGAGGAACTTCGCAAAGACGACGCACTGTCGAACATGCCCCGGAAGTTCAACATCAGCGCGTCGGGCTGTACGGTCGGCTGCGCGCAGGACTCGATCAACGACATCGGGTTCGAGCCGGCGACGAAGGAGATCGACGGCGAGGAAGTCCGCGGGTTCAACGTCCGGATCGGCGGCGGGCTCGGCGGCCGCCAGCCCCGCGCCGCGACGCCGCTCGATATCTTCGTCCGGCCGGAAAACGCCTACGAGGTCGGCCGCGGCTTCGTCGAGCTTTACCACGACTACGGCAATCGCCAGAACCGTTCGAAGAACCGCGCTCGGTTCTTCGCCGAGGACTGGGGGATGGAGAAAATTCGAGAGACGCTCCAGGAGGAGTACATCGACTTCGAGATGCGCCGCGCGGGCGAGGACTTCCGCGAGGAGTACACCTACAACGCCGGCCGCCCCGTCGAGGACGGCCAGCACGACCACGTCGGCGTCGGCGACCAGACGGACGGTCGGAACTACGTCGGCCTGAGCGTTCCCGTCGGCCGGCTCCCGGCCGAGGACGCCATCGAACTGGCCGACTACGCCGACGAGTACGGCTCCGGGGAGATCCGCTTGACCCGCCGCCAGAATCCCGTCATCGTCGACGTCGCCGACGAGGAGCTCGAGGCCCTGCTCGCCGAACCGCTGCTCGAGGAGTACCCCGCCGAGCCGAGTCCCTTCGAGCGCGGCGCGATGGCCTGTACCGGCACCGAGTTCTGTTCCATCGCGCTGACCGAGACGAAGGGTCGGATGGCCCGCATGCTGCGCTGGTTCAACGCGAACGTCGACCTGCCCGACGACGTCGGCACGATCAAGATGCACTACTCCGGCTGTACCGCCGACTGCGGGCAGGCGATGACCGCGGATATCGGTCTCCAGGGGATGCGCGCCCGCAAAGACGGTGAGATGGTCGAGGCCTTCGACATCGGCGTCGGCGGCGGCGTCGGCGAGGAGCCCTCGTTCATCGACTGGGTGCAACAGCGCGTCCCGGCCGACGAGGCCCCCGGCGCGATCCGGAACCTGCTTCAGGCCTACGCGGCCCACCGTTCGGAGGGACAGACGTTCCGCCAGTGGGTCGAGGCCACCGGCACCGAACAACTCGTCGAGTTCTGCGAGCCCGAGGAGACGGATTTCGAGGCACCGTACATGGCCGACGCCAAGCAGTCGTGGTACCCCTTCGCGGAGAGCGAGTCCGCGGCGGCCGCGGCGGCGGACGAGTCCGCGGCTCCCTCGGACGACTGAGACGGAGACGGCTTTCCAGTCTCCCGACGGAATCGAACCGGTTTCTCGTACACGTATTTATCAGCTCCCGGACCGTCTAGTCGAGCATGCCCGAAGACGTACTCTTCAAATCCGAGAGCGACCAGAGTCGAGCGGATATCGCGACGTTACTTCGTCGCGTCGCGGACAACCTCGAGGACGGCGAGGCGATCACGCTCAAAGCCGGCTCCGAGTCGGTCACGCTCGAGCCGCCCGCTCGTCCCACCTTCGAGGTCAAAGCCGAGCGCGAGGGGCCGACCGATGCGCCCGGCGAACTGAGCGTCGAGTTCGAACTCGAGTGGGACGAAGCCAGTGAAGGGGACGGGGACGGCGGTGGACCGCTAGAAATCGAATAATCCAGCCGGTCGACTGCTTGCGTGGGTGCGGGTGGTGACCGCCCGTAACCGGCTCACGAACGACGCCGTTAGCGGTGCTCACGCGTTCGTTCGTACGCGTAATCCAGCGCGTCCTCGAGCGAGCCGGGGCCGTCGTAGCTGGCCGAGAACAGGTCCATGAACTCTCGGGCGATCCGGTTGCATCGTTCGAACGTCAGGACGGTTCTGACTCGCATCGTTTCGGAGAGATCGAGCCCCGGATAGCTCGTCGCCGTCAGCGAGTAACCGGGATGGTCTTCTCCGTCGAGCGAGGCGGGAGCGACCTTGAGCCGCAAATCTCCCGATTCGTGGCGGTACGTCCGATACTGCATTTCCCGGTCCGTGTCGGCCGGGGTATAGGTCCGACACTCTTCGGTGTTCCACTCGAGCGGCACGTCGGCTTCCATCGATTACTGATACTAACTCGAGTGCTACGTTCGTATCGTAACGAGCAATATTATCGGACACAAGTCCAAAATCTGTGGCATTGATAGGTTCTATAGTTCATTGATGGTTATATATTGGGCGATCGTATATTTATACGCGAACTATCCGAACGATCGACGAACCTGTCCTCGTCCCGGCAGCCGATTGCCCTCTCACGTCCGGTAATCGGCTGTCAGATCGAAACCCGTCGTGATCCGTCGCTCGCGGATTCGATAGCAGGCGCCCCGCGGGTGACTGGCACGCAGTACTCCGTTGGCCGGGAGCGCGGCTCGAGCAGATGCGAGAGCCGCGCG
>NZ_JAQIVI010000011.1 GCF_028618695.1 Natrinema soli
CTCAAACGGTGTGGAACGGCAGATCGTCGACCCCACCCCAACGCAGTCTTGCGTTCAACAAGGCAATCCTCCATCAACGTGCTTGAATATGATGTTGGAACGAGCATACCGCTGAGAAACTTATCAAAGATCACGAGTATACACGCAAACGGGCCCATCAACTCGGCATTGACCTTGTGCTTCTCCCAGTTGGCTCACCGGATCTCAACCCGATCGAGCAGGTCTCGAAGTGCCTCAAATGGGAATCATCGCCGTTGATTGTGGAGAGCGAGGCAGAATACCGCGCTCTCCTCACTGACCTCTTCGAGCAACTCACGACTCAGCTGAGTTTCGCAGCCTCCTGGATCGTCGATCACCTTGGTGAATATCTTCAGAAGTTACGCTAGGCACTAAGCGTTCTGATGACGCTCGCTGAGGAAGGCGCCTCAATTCAGATAAGAGAAGGAAAGAGATCAAATACATCTTCGTTAAACTCTCTGTTGAAATGGACAACCTCACTGGCTTCCAACGAGATCTCCTGTACGTCATCACTGGTGCCGATCAGCCATCCGGCCAAGACGTTAAGGAAGAAATTGAGGAGTATTATACTGCCGAGATCAATCACGGCCGGCTGTACCCCAATCTCGATACGCTTGTCAACGACGAATTGGTTGAGAAAGGAGAACTCGACAGACGAACGAACTACTATGCAATTACCGAGGCCGGCGAGCAAGCGATCCAAGACCGACGAGAGTGGGAAGACCAATACATCTAGTGAAAACCATATCATTCATTCGAGAACGTTAGAAATACCGCCCGTTTTGCCAATAAGAAAATTTATACTGGCAGCCTTGGGTCTACCACTGTATGCCAAGTGGGAATGAAATGATGAATTACGTTACAATAATCGGTCGCGGAGTGCCATCCAATTACGAAATTAGCGTTAATGGTAATATCGAACCAGTTGCTGATTCACTCGAGGAGACTACAGTAATCTCGGAACATGCTGTTGAAGGGACGATCGAAACCGGCGTCCATCGGTTCCAGTTTTCTGGGGAACTAGCGAATGTCCATGTTCTCGATTGGAACGGAACTCCAGCATCTGAATCACCAAGCACACCGGCCGTACACGTCGATTATGGTCTCGCTGTTCGGGATATCGGTAATTAGCTAGTTACTCTCAGTACCTCACAAAACATAGGGAGTTAACATGATTTGAGTCGCTTGTTCTCCTCATCGATTTCACCGTCCGCTTGCTCTAGTTCCTTGGATACAACTCAGTAAGCGGACTTCTCAACTAACGGGTTTGTGAAGTACTGAAACTACTTCCGAACGCCGCGATTCAGTTGTTCCAACTGTCCTCGAGGAGAACCAAACGCTCCTCGACGCCGCCGACGTCTTTCTCGAGACAATCCTCCCGCCAGAGCGATACAGTGACCCCGTCGACTCACTTGGCAGTGTACTGTTCTGGCCGCCAGACCCCAGCGATTACTCGATCACCACCGAGTTGGATCGTGGCTGCGCTCACAGCAATAGATTTACCGGGAACAACCGGGTGGTGCAGATGGGTCCACCGCTCGAGCAGCAATCACTGTCTCATACAACTCCATAGGCATTTGAAGAATTACGATAGGTATGTTCAGTGAAAGCACATAGAGACCTCCAAGAAAAGAAAAAGAAGAAATATGCCAAAAACATCGATCAGTTCCCTCCAGAGAGTCTGATTGGTCACTATTCTGGCTATACGAAGAAACAGGTAAGGGATGACCGGGGTTTTGACCGTCCGAAGGTTCTCGGTCGCTCCAGAATCGACCGAAGGGTACCGGTCGGTGTCGGTGAAGATGTTCTCCACGTTGGGGAAGCAAGCGTACTCTTTGCCGGAGCTATCGGGAAGGATGTACTCACCAATCCGGTGAACTGACCACGAAGTAGGTCTGCATCCTGAACAGTTTGAAACAATTGTATAGCTAAAAATCGTTTTAACTGATAGATAGGGATATATCCGGTATTCGTACGTCGTGTTGTTATGTGGGAACGACGATCTGTGCTGGCGAGTGGTGCAGCGCTGTCGATCGGGACCGGACTCGCTTCGGTGGGGGCCGGAGCTTCCGAGGCTGACATCGACGAACTTCTGAATCCGGATCGCAATCCGGGACCGAACGAGGACTGGCCGTCACACCGAGGAGACCCCGGTCACGCCAGATACATCGCGGACGGCCACGAGTTCGAGGGCGGAGAACTCGAGGCCGCGTGGTCCGTTGAGGGTGCGGGTACGGGTACTGTCGCCGTCGCCGACGGGACGGTCTACACGCCGACCGACGACGGCGTCGTCGCCCTCGATGCGACGAACG
>NZ_JAQIVI010000110.1 GCF_028618695.1 Natrinema soli
GCCGTCCGCGGGCGCGTTCTCGACCAGCGACGGCTCGAGCAGGAACAGCGTCTCGTGGGCCGGGAAGGCGTCGACCTCTCCCTCGAGGAACTCGGCGATCGCGCCGAGGAACGCCGCATCGTCGCCGTACTGTTCGTCGGTCGCGAGGTCGGCCAGCGAGTACGGGCCGGGGAGGACGGCCTGCAGGTCGTCCCCGTCGATCAGTTCCGCGGTCGCCTCGAGTTCGGTCGCGATGTCGCCGGTCGGCTCGAGATCGTCCTGCACGACGGGCTCTCGGTAGAAGTTGTTGTTGTCGTAGTAGCGGACGATCCCGCGGGTCTCGACGGCGTCCGCGACCGCCAGCGGGTGGGCGAGCATGTCGTCCCAGCGCAGTTGGCCTTCGACGATTCGATCGAGTCCGGCGTCCTGCTGTACCTCGATCACTTCTTCGCGGGCTTCCTCGTAGGCCCCGGTGATCTCTTCACCCTCGTCGCCGCTGATGAGGTCGTGTTTCTGGTGCCCTTTGAGGTCCGAAAGGTCGTCTTTCGCCCAGTCCGGGAGCGGATACAGCCCCGGCGTGGTCGAAACGTACTCAGTCATCGTACGCCCGGCTAAGGTATACCGACGCTTAATATTTTCCATACTCACTAATACGCTGCAGTAATTTCTTCGGATTTTAACCGGTACCGGGGTTCGATTCGAGACTCTTGTGAACAGGCAACACAGGCTGGGAGACGCAGACGGAGGGAGAACTGATTCGGGAGTCAACAGGCTCGAGGAACCGAGAGGATCCCGCGCGTTACCGGAACAGTTCGAGCACCGTCAGCGTCTCGAAGGGGAACGACTCGTCGGCGACGGCGACGGCGCTGAAGCCGTGCTCGCCGGCTTCTTCGACCACCTCGTCGACCCCCGTCAGGCTGCTGACCAGCAGGGAGACGCTGCCGTCGGGCGCGAGCACCCGACCGACGTCCGCGAGGAACGGGTCGATGACGGCCCGACCGTCCTCGCCCCCCGACAGCGCGCGTTCCATCCAGTCGTCCCACTCGTTTTCGGGATCGGTCGGCAGGTACGGCGGATTGAAGACGACCGCGTCGAACGCACCGTCCCGAAACGGCGAGACGAGATCCGCCCGCACCGTCTCGACGCCCGCCGACCGGGCCTGGCGGACGGCGTGGGGGTTCAGGTCCGACGCGATCACGCGAGCCCCCGTTTCGTCGGCGATCTGGTGGGCGACGTAGCCCGAGCCGGTTCCCACCTCGAGCACGAGATCGCCCCGCTCGAGTCGCTCGCAGGCCGCCTCGGCCAGCAGGTGCGAGTCCTCGGCGGGCTGGTAGACGTCCGGTTCCTGCGCGCGTCTGTCCTCGAGTCCCATCTAGTTCTCCTCCGGTGTCGTCATTTGCTGTTCGCGCGCGTTGTCGTCAGCAGTTGCGTTCTCCACGGTGGGCGTCGACTCGCTCTCGTCGGCGATCCGGAAGCCGCCGGTTTCGGCGCGCCCTGAGAGTTCGCGCTGCGGGTACGGGATCTTGATATCGTCGGCCTCGAACGCCCGCTTGATGGCATTGATCGCGGCGGTCCGGGCCTTCCAGTGGCGTCTGGCGCTCGGCTTGTCGATCCAGAACCGGACGCCGAGCACGACCGCCGAGTCCCCGAAGGACTTCCCGACGACCTGCGGCGACGGCGCGGCGATCGCCTCGTCGATCTCGTCGATCGCGTTTTTCGCGAGGTCGGCGGCGCGTTCGACGTCGGTCCCGTAGTCGACCCCGACCTCGATCTCGAGTCGCAGACGACCTCGCTTCGAGCGGTTAGTCACCATACTCGAGGCGATAACGTCGTTCGGGATCATGATGTACTCGCCGTCGAACGACCGGAGCTGGGTGTTGACGATCGAGATGTCGGTAACGATCCCCTCGTTGTCCTCGACTTCGATCCAGTCGCCGATCTCGAAGGGACGGGCGAACATCAGGACGAACCCCGAGAGTACCGTCCCGAGGGTCTGGCGGGCGGCCATCCCGAGAACGATCCCGAGGAAGCCGGCCCCGACGAGCAGGCTGCCGAGGTTATCGATCCAGATACCCAGAATGACCACGATCGAGACGGACCAGATAATCACCTGCGAGAGCCGGTGTGTCACCTTGCGCTGGTGGGCCGTCACGGCCGTGGACGAGTTGAAAACCTCCTCGATCAATCGGGCGACGAACCGGGTGACGATGACCGTCACGACGAGCAAGAGAAACGAAAAGAGTGCGCGTGCAACGGCGTCGCTGCCTAGCTCGAGATTCGAATAGAGCTGTCGAATCTCGTCCGTGCGGCCCCAGACCCCGGTCATGATGGCGATGCTCGCGAAGCAGCAGACGATGAGCAGCGACATCGAGATAATGTCCGCGTACAGCGGCCTCGCCCGCTTGCAGAGCCACGCGTGGAGCCGTCGGTAGGAGAAAAGCACGGCGACCACGGTCCCGACCGCCGCGAGAGACACCGCGAGTTTGAGCTCGGTCGTCGGAATCGCCTCCGACAGCCAGTCGAGCTCCATCAGTAGTTCGAACATGCGTTCGTCTCGCCGTCCTGTCGGCCGCGCAGCTTTGAGTATCCGTTGGTTGGTTCGTTCCGTTGGGTAGTTCGACGCGAGTCGAGGCGACCACGCATCTCGAGCGTTCGTCGACCGAGATTAGTCGTCGGTGGGTTCGCCGACGTCCCGCGCGAGCTGGGCCAGCGCGGCGAATTCCGTCGGTGCCATCGCGCCGGCCCGCTTCCGGAGCACGTCCTCGTCCGCCGCGTCGACGACCGCCTCCGGCTCCGAGAGTCCGGAGATGTGACCCGTGTTCCGAATCGCGTTCCGGATCGTCTTCCGGCGCTGGGTGAACAGGGCCTTGACGAATCGCAGGAAGAACTCCTCGTCCTCGACCGCGTAGTCGGGCTCTCGCGGGATCGCTCGAACCACCGCGCTCTGGACCGCCGGCGGCGGCGAAAACGCCTCCTTCGGGATCGACTCGACGAGTTCGATATCCGCGTAGTGCTGGCTCGAGACCGAGAGCCGGCCGTACTCCGACGTGTCGGGCTCGGCGACCATCCGCTCGGCGAACTCCTGTTGGAACATCAAGACCAGCGGCTTCTTCTCCGGAAACAGTCGGAAGGCGATCTGGCTCGAGACGCCGTAGGGGAGGTTCGACACCGACGCGGTAAACTCGGGGAGGTCGACCTGGAGTGCGTCGCCCTCGATGACGGTCAGATTCCCGGCGTCGATCTCGTCGGCGAACTCCTCGCGCAAGAATTGGGCGAGTTCTCGGTCCCGCTCGACGACCGTTACTTCGTCGCCGACCGCGAGCAACCGGTCGGTCAGCGCGCCCGTTCCGCCACCGATCTCGAGCAGATGGCTCGTGTCGGCGTCGATCTCCCTGGCTCGCGGGGAGTCCCCGCTCGCTTCATCCGAGGCGCGTGGCGCCTCGCTCTCGAGGTAGGTCGGCAGCCGGTCCAACACCCGGTCGTCGACGAGGAAGTGCTGGTCGCGGTCCGGATCACCGCGGACGCCGGCTCGGGCGATCAGTCCGTCTGGATCTCTCATTGCCGGCGCTTCGGCTGGGGTGCGTGTAAACGCACCGTCTCAGACGTCCCTTTTTGCGCCTCGGGTTCGCTCGCGGGTGCTGCACTTGCGGCCTGACCGCAAGTGGGAATTGCTCCGTTCTGAATGAACACGCCCGCGATACCGACGAGTCTGCCGTTGACGCACATCGTTGCAGAATAGAGTCCGCCTCACGTCGCACGTCCCGCTCGGCTACTTCGCGGATCTCCATACGGCAGGCGGCGGTTCCAGGAGCACTCCGATTCTCGATCTAACCACGTCGGTAGGAAAATAGCACCCCTCTCGAGTGAGCGACTCGTTACTGGTTTTGCTCCTGTTCGCGCCGACCCACGAAGGTTTGGTACTTCAGATCGTCGTCGCGCAACTCCTCGAGGATCCGGTCGACGAGGATCTCGTCCGGATCGTGCAACCCGGACACCCGCTCGGACAGCTCCTCGAAGCTCTCGAAGGGTTTGCGCTTTCGCTCGTCGAGGATACCGTTCCGGAGTTTCTTCCCGATCCCCGGAAGCAGATTCAGCTGGTGGAGCCGCAACGTGATCGGCTGGGCGTCGTTGTAGAAGTTGACGAACCGCTCTTCGTTCTCCTCGACGAGATCGGCGACGACGTACTCGAGTTCCGACTGCGCGCCCGAGGAGAGGTCCTCGTACTCGACGCGGTGGGCCTCGGTGACGACGTCGCGCTCGGCGGGCGGTTCGATGACGACCTCGCTTCCGATGGTCAGTCGCTCGTCCTCGTCGAACGCGACCTGATAGAGCTGAAAATCGTCGATCCTGACGGCATAGCCTGCCGGTGACTTCGCGTACTGCGGTCGGCCGTCGTCAGAGAGCCCGTGTGCGAGGTAATCCAACACGACCGCACGCCGAACGTCCGTCTCGTCGCCATCGGCTTCGCTCATTGGGTTTCGATACGGCGACGGCGTACTTAAAGAGTCGGCTCGCTCTCGGACGGTCGGACGTCGGCAACGAGCTCGCCGATTCGGTCTCTCGGACACCGTCGATCGTCTCATACGGACTACTGTCCGTCATTTCCAACGGATCCACGACCCGCAATGCGGGTGCGCCGGTACACAGTGACAGCAGACCTCTCAGGCGTACTGTGCGACGACGTTGAGAATCACGTCGAGTTCGTCTCCCGACAGCGAGTATCGCTGCTGTGCGTACACCGACCGGAGTTCGTCCCGGTCGTGAGGCAGGAGGTTGGCGATCTTGTAGGCCGTCGCCTCGTCGACCTTCTCGAGCGCCCGCAGATCCTCGACGAGCGCCTGGGCCTCCTCGGTTTCGAGGACGGCGAACCGGTTGGCGTGTTCGATCGCTCGCGCGAGCTCGTAGCGCAGCTCGCGATCCTCGTCCATCGCGCGTTCGGCTTCGATGTCGGCGAGCAGCTCCTTCGTCTCCGAGACCGTCAGGAACTCCTCGTCGACGATCTCTTTGAAGATCGTCATCCCTGATCAGATCCGGTTCTTTTCCTGGTTCTGTGCGCGCATGTGGGCCGCGGTGACGAGCAGCGTCTTCTCCTTGTCGCCGTCGACGATTTGGACCTTGAAGGCGCTGCCCTGTTTGCCGACGACCTCACCGGTTCGACCGTCGAAGCGCGGGTGGTAGCGTCCGTCCGGAACGCTCGGGTCGATCTTCAGGTGGACCTTCTCCCCCTCCTCGTACTCCTGAATCGCACGCTGTGGCGGCGACGTACCGCGGTCTCGAGGATCGTTCGCGAGCTTTCGTCGGGTTCCCTGACGAGGGCCATTAGATTTCGGCATAGTCGTACGACCGCTTTGTCCGGTGACGGTTATAAAACACACGTATTCCCACGCACCTTTTTTCGCAGGGTCCTCGGTCAGCGTAGCTGACCTCGAACCCCGCCAAAAAATCTGCGCCAAAAAAGGCCGCGCTCGCTCCGCTCGCGCGGTATGACTACCCTCGGTGGATCGTCGTGGTGGATCAGCGTTTCTCCGCCCATCGGCGGATCTTCGGGTGAGAAACTGCGAGAATAACGGCTCTCGGTCCGCAAATCGGTCACGCGTGCAGGAAACTCATCGAGTAGAACAGCGAGCGCTCGTAAACGTCCGGTTCGATCGAAAAGCCGAGATGCGAGCCGATGTAGGCGTTGTTGAAGTGAGCGTACCGCGGCCCCTTCAGGATCCGCAGCGTCAGTCGGGGATCCATCTCCATTCGGACCCGTCGCCGGTCGGTTCGCGCCGGTACTCCGTCGACGATTTCGTGGCCGCTCCCGTCCGCGGTAAACCGCAGGTAGTGGTCGTCGACCAGCGAGAGGACGACTTCCGTCTCCGATTCGAACCCGATCCCGCGGCGCTTGGCGTCGAAGTTCTCGTAGGCCGCCGGGACGTACTCCCCGAACTCCTCGAGGGTCGGCATCGGATCCGACTCGTAGGTGAACTCCCGGTCCGCGAGTTCGGTCTCGATATATGCTCGGCGCTCGTCGGGATCGATCGGCGTGTAGGGAGCCGACTGCTCGCCAGCGGCGACGTCGAACCACTCGCCGCTGTTGAGGAGGACGCACTCGGATCCGTCGTCGATCCGTTCCTCGCTCTCGAAATAGTCGCGCGCCTGCGCCCGCGTCGACCGCGCCACGTACTCGTTCAGCTCCGCGAGATCGCCCGCGAGCGTGTAGCTGCCGGCGAAGGGCATGTAGTAGTCCGGCTCGAGCAATTCGAGGAAGCCGACGGCGTTCTCGAGCGACTGGAGCCGGCGGGCCTCGCGCTCTTCGATCAACGCTTCGTGGGAGTAGTCGATCCGGCCCTGGGGATAGCCGCCGGCGAAGGTGTACTGGAGCATAGCCAGATCGATCTCGCCGTACTGCCGTTTGACGCGGCCGGCGGCGCGTTGAGACATCGGCCACCGACAGTCGTTCAGGTTGAGGACGGTACGCTCGCCGTCGTCGAAGACGGCCATCGAGTCGATCTGCGTCGAGCCGTCGACGCCCTGACTACTGGCGTCTTCGGCCATCCACGGACAGGCGAAGTGGTTGCCACAGACCGCGGGATCGCAGTCGTCGGACGCGAGCGCGTTCATATGCAGGTCGCCGCCGAGGTGGATCCGCTCGTCGTGAGGGAGTTCGCGAACGTCGAACCCGGCGGCCTCGATGTTGTGTCTGAGGAAGTCCCACTTGTAGTCGTGGATCAGGACCGGGATCTCGGAGTCGAGACGCTCGAGCGTCTCGCGGTGGCAGTGATCGGGATGGATGTGCGAGACGTAAATGTAGTCGACGTCGTCGACGTCTTCGGGGTCGAACTCGACCGGCGGATAGTGCGCCCAGGCACCGTAGAACGCGCCGTCGAGGATCCAGGGGTCACAGAGGACCGAAACGTCGCCCGATTCGACGACGACCGTTGATGACTTGATGTGTCGGACGCGCATACGAAACGACATGACAATCGAACATATATACTATCCCGAGAATCACACAGCATGAGAACTGATTTCCGGTGGTGACTGACAGTCGGGCTGACTCGCGCGCTCTCACGGTCGAGTCAGGCCCGTCCGTCGCACACGCCTCCGCCGACTGCCACTACTCGTACGATTCGCCGCGCCCGCTCCGATGACCCTCGACACTTTCCGACAGCCGGCAGAATAACCACGTTCGATCACGTCGTGTCGGTATGGACGACGATACAAACGGCCAGAGCGACGGCGAGCAGTTTCGGATCGAAACCAGATCGATCCACGCCGGTCAGAAAGCCGACCCGGAAACCGGCGCGCTGATGACGCCGATCCACGCCAACTCGACGTACGAGCAGGATGAACCCGGTGAGCATCGCGGCTACGAGTACTCCCGTACCGGGAACCCGACCCGAACCGACCTCGAGGCGAACCTCGCGAGCCTCGAGGGGGCCGACTACGGCCGCGCCTTCGCCAGCGGGATGGCCTCGATCAACACCGTCCTGAACCTGCTCGAGGCCGGCGACCACGTCGTCACCGGCACCGACGTCTACGGCGGCACGCACCGCATCTTCACGCAGGTGTACGAGGAGTACGATATCGAGTTCTCGTTCGTCGACATGACCGACCTCGACGAGATCGAGGCGTCGTTCCGGGACGACACGGAACTGCTGTGGCTCGAGACGCCGACGAATCCGCTCATGTCGATCGTCGACATCGAGGGGGCGGCCGAGATCGCCCACGCTCACGACGCGCTCTGTGCGGTCGACAACACGTTCGCGACGCCGTACCTCCAGCGGCCGCTCGCTCTCGGTGCGGATATCGTCTCGCACTCGCTCACGAAGTATCTCGGCGGTCACTCGGACGTCGTCGGCGGCGCGCTGCTGACCGACGACGAGGAACTGGACGAGCGATTGGGCTTCTACCAGAACTCGGTCGGCGCGACGCCGGGACCCTTCGACTCCTTCCTCGTCCTCCGGGGCACGAAGACGCTGCCCGTCCGCATGGATCGTCACTGCGAGAACGCCCGCGCGATCGCGACGTGGCTCGACGATCATCCGGCCGTCGACCGGGTTTACTACCCCGGCCTCGAGTCCCATCCCGGTCACGATATCGCCGCCGAGCAGATGGACGACTTCGGCGGCATGCTGAGCTTCGAACTCGACGCGAGCCTCGAGGAAGCGAGTGCAGTCGTCTCGAACACCGAGGTGTTCACGCTCGCGGAGAGCCTCGGCGGCGTCGAGAGCCTGATCGAGCAGCCCGCACCGATGACGCACGCCGCGATTCCCCGCGAGGAACGGCTCGCGGCCGGACTGTCGGACAGCCTGATCCGCGTCAGCGTCGGAATCGAACACGTCGACGATCTGATCGGCGACCTCGAGCACGCGTTCGAGACGGCGCTCTCGTCGTAGCCCGGCGACTCGCAGTCGTCGGTCCCGGTCGTCACTCGCCGTTCCGTCCACCCCCTCCGCTCTCGACGCCCCGTCCGCCCCCTCCGCTCACTTTTCGCCCTCGCTCGCGACGTGGTAGCGCAGCACCGTCTCGAACCCCTCGAGGTACGCGCCGACATCGACGCTCTCGATCTCGGACTCGTAGCGACCAACCGTCTCGTACTCGGCTTCCCACCGGTCCAGAAAGTAGTCCTCGACGCCGGCGTCGGTAATCGCTTCGACGACCGGATCGACCGTCCTGTCCGTCGGATTCCGCCGGACCGTCTGCACCTGTTCGGGCGAGACGATGTCGTTTTCCAGCGCGTGGACGACGACGCCGGAGCTACAGTCGCCCTCGGCGAGTTCGCGCTTCCACGTCGAGATCCAGTTGCCGATCCGGGCCATCCGCTGGGTCCGGTCGAGAACCTGCCGGAGGGACGAGAGTTCGCTCGAGTCGAACGACGGTGCGTTCGAGAGATCGATCCCGGCGAGGGGAAAGACCAGCATGTTGTGGGCGTCGTACGTCCACAGTTCGCGTTCCGAGACGAGACCGGGATACCGGTTCGCGAGGTACGAGTACTCGATCGCCTGAAGCGTCTGTTGCAGATCGAACTGCAACAGTTCCGCGAACTCCCTCGAACGGGGGCCCGCATCGTACAGCGCCGAGAACTCGTCCCAGACGGCCGTCAGAAATCGAACGACGTCGCCGTCGACGTCGCGTCGCTCGGGATCCGACCGGCGGTGGTCGAACGGAATCGACGTCAGTTCGTCGAACGTTGCTCGATCACCGTGTCGTTCGGCGACGTCGTCCGCGACGGTGACGAATATCGACGCGGTCAGCTTCGCGTTGCGCACCTCGCGAGCGCGGGCATCGTCGAGACACGAGAGGCTGAACGTCGGAAAGAGGTGATAGAGCCACTGCCAGAGAAACCGGTCTCTGTCCCCGATGACGTCGTCGTACACGTCGAGAAGCGGTCGTACCGACTCGGGAAGGTCCTGTTCGCGAACGGTCGTGAGGGTCTCGTCGTCGATATCAACGGCGAAGCGTTGATCCGTATCTCCCATCAATCATATTTCTAACCATCTCCTAATAAAATCATTCATGGAAGGCAGTGAGTGACGGCTGGGAAATCACACCGAGGTGACGACCGAGATCGGCGACCGAATCACCTACACCTATCGTGGTGGCACCGAATGTCCCTCGTATGCAAGCGGACGCTGGCGTTCACGCGCTCCCGATCGTGGTCGAGTACGGAGGCAGGGAGATTACGGTCACTCCGGCGGTCGTCGAGACCGAACGCGGACTCGTGTTGTGCGACGTTGGTCCCGACGGTGCCGTCGACGGTCTCAGGACCCACTTGCGATCGCTGGGCTACGAACTCGCGGACGTCTGGCTCGTCGTCCTCACCCACCACGACGGAGATCACGTCGGTGGACTGGCGGAACTCCTCGAGCACGTCGATGCGGTCGTCGCGACCCACCGCGACGAAGCGCCGTACGTGTCGGGCGAGCGCGACCCAATTAAGGGCGACGGCGACCGCTATCCGCCCGTCGAGGTCGATATCGAACTGGTCGACGGGGTCCGCATTCCGACGCTCGCGGGGCCGATGGAAATCGTCGCGACGCCCGGCCACGCGCCCGGACACGTCTCGCTGTACTTCCCGACGGGCAACTTGCTCGTGGCCGGCGACGCGCTCGTCGCGGACGGTGACGAACCGCTCGCCGGTCCGAAACCACACTTCACGCCGGATATGGATCGCGCGACCGAGTCCGTCGGGGCGCTGGCGGCCCTCGAGATCGACCACACGCTGTGTTATCACGGCGGCTACGTCGATCAGGGAAGCGATCGGATTCGGGAAATTCACGAGCAGTTGCGAGCGTGAGCGCCGCGGCCCCGCTCCGTCTGCCATCGGCTGACAGCCGAAACCGGCGGTCGACAGCGACGGGGCGCCAGCGGGGACCGCAGTCTCAGTCTCACCGTGTCCGACCGACGCGGGTTCTCCGCTCCGATCGTTCCGTGTCCGCGTGAAACTGAAGCGGAATTCTCATCGGTATCGAACACGAATGACGGCTAATGCGAATCGAACTCCGCGTCTGTCAGCACTGTCTCGACGGCGATCACGGCAACGAGCGACGGACGGCCCTCCTCAACGACATGGTCGACTGCGCCGAACAGATCAAAACGCACAAGGAGGTCATCGACCTCGACGCGGTCCACATCCGCAAAGTCAGGGACGACGAACAGGGGAAACCGGCGGCGCTACCGGTCGTCTCGGCGACGATTCAGAACGATCAGGTCGTCCTGAACGACACGCAACTCGTTGCGGAGGGCCAGGACGGAAACATGCTGGTCTACACCAATCCCGACGATGTCCTGACCGTGTTGGCGGGGAACTTAGACGAGATCAGCAAGGCCGTCACCGAGGACGTGACCGTCGATCTCTCCTCGATCGGCGCGGAGATCGTCTCCCAGGCCAACCTCGGCGCGAACAGAGAAGAGCAGCAGTAACCGCGAGCAGGCACGTCTTCGAGGAGCCACGAGGGAAACGACTGTCTGAGGAACCAACGGATCACCGCCGACACGGGGACCAGTTTCTCTTACAGCCACTGAACGTCGTTCCTACTCGATCACTCGAGCGCCGAAACCGTAGAGACGCGTACGTGAGTCGCACACCAGCGGCTCGCGAGAAATAGCGAAACGGCCGAAAACCGATCGGCGAGGGCCGTTTATATCCGACCGACGTTCTCGACGCCGACGCTTTCGACGCCGTCGACGTCGCTGAAGTTCTCCTCGACGGTTTCCGTCCCGCCCGCGCCGTCCGGGACGATTACGGTCGGGTAGAGGGCGACGAGACCGAACGCGACTTCCTCGCGCTCGACGCCGTTGATTTTCGCGCCCTCGGGCAGGGCGCTCTCGAGGCGCTCCTGGAGCGCGTCGAGATCGTTTTCGGGGCTGTCCGGCATGACCTTGATTTTGGCAGCGACTTTTCCCATGGGAGATCTTACGGGCCGGTGAATCCGCAGTCGGGGCACTCGTAGAGGTTGCTCTGCTTGCGACACTTGGCACAGCGGTAGATCTGCTGGCCGCAGTCGGGACACTTGAACGCGGCCGCGTTCGTGCCTGCGATGTTGAGTCCGCAGGAGACACAGGAACGCGTCTCTCGGTCGTCGGTCGTACTCATACCCCTCCCTTTCCGCCCGCCGTTTTTAACGATTGTCTTTCTCGAGTCCGTCGTCGTCGATCCGAGCCGCCGTCGATTAGCGTATCGGTCCGGCGACGGTCTACCGATGGTCGGCGATCGAGGGGGCCCTCGTTGCGCAGCGTTTTCCGACTCTGAAAACGCCCTGCGGGGTACTTATCGATCCGGCACGGAGACGTGAGTGAGGTTCGGTGGCCCGACACGGATGCCGAACCTCTGCCTCTGACATCTCTGCTGGTCCCACGCTGACAGCGATTGCGCTCCGGAAACTCAACATTCAACACCGTGCCGCACGTCTTTCGAGTGAATGCGCCTCGACGACTACATCGAGGATCTCGAGCCCGACGCGGAGGCCGAGCGCCGCCGCCTCGCCAGGGAGAAGTCCTACGCGATCACGGATCACCTCGAGGACTTCGAGCGGAAGTTCGACGACGCTCTGAGCGGCGACACTCTCGTCGGCTCGACCTCGCCCTCGATTTTCGTCGGGCGATCCAACTATCCCGACATTCCCGTCGGGTTGCTCTCGCCGGTCGGTGACGAGGACGCCGCCGAGGAGTACGTCACCGACGGCGACTGGTACCAGCAGGGGTACGCTATCGACGACGTGCTCCAGCGCCGGACCGGGCTCCTGAACTCGAGCAAGCGCGCGAACGTCGACTCGCCGTCCATTGCGAGCCGAATGACGCCGAACGTGGACGACGTCTGGGACGGCTTCGTCGGCGTTCAGCGAGAGGTCGCAATCGCCGACCGGCCGGTCGCCCTCGAGATCGGACTGGACGCGAAACCGGACCTCGGACTCGACGCGGGGTCGGACGTGGCGACGCCGCGGGGCCCCCGCGCCAACGCTCGAAACGCGGAACTGCAGGAGAACCCCTACGTGCCCCGACCGGTCAAGAAGACGCTCGAGGACGACGACTGGCAGGCCGAGGGGGCGATGACCTACCTTTACCGACGCGGGTTCGACGTCTACGACATCAATTCGATCCTCTCGGCGGGCGCGCTCGGCCGGACGAAACAGCGCCGACTCGTCCCGACGCGATGGTCGATCACGGCCGTCGACGACACCGTCGGGAAGTACCTGCGCGGTCGGATCCGAAACGCGCCCAGCATCGACGAGGTGCAGGTCTGGGCCAACGAGTACGTCGGCAACCGCTACTGGATCGTCCTCGCGCCCGGCAACTGGGAGTTCGAACTCGTCGAGATGAAGGCTCCGGGGAGCATCTGGAATCCCGATCCCGGCGACGACATCTGGCTCGCCAGCGCCAGCGAGGGCTACGACGGCCGCTCGAGCTACGTCGAGGAGACCGCGGGTGCCTATTACGCCGCCCGGCTCGGCGTTCTCGAGTACCTCGAGTCGATCGGCCGGCAGGCGAAGTGTCTCGTCCTGCGGGAGGTGTCCGACGACTACTGGGCCCCGGTCGGCGTCTGGCAGGTCCGCGAGAGCGTCCGCAACGCCTTCGAAGGCCAGTACGGCGAGGCCGAGACCTTCCACGAGGCTGTTTCGGAGGTGGCCACCCGGTTGCCGGTTTCCTACGCGCGATTACGTCGCAAGTCCGAACTCGCGGCCGGGTTGCAGTCGAATCTGAGCGCTTTCTCGAGCGTGGACTGATCCGCGAGCGCGCGTCTCCGTAGCCGAACCGGAAACCAGTGGCAACAGTCTCTTCCCCATCCGAAAGCCGGTGGCAAGCAGTACGTTTGACCCGGCCGTTCGAGAATCGCTACTCTCTCGGAGACCGTCTCGAGGTATCTCCGCTCGGACGGGCAGAGATCTGATTGGTTCTCGAACCGGAATATGACCACTGATATCGTAGGACATACATAGTAGTAATAAAGCGTTCTTCTTTTATGCTCTAAGCGCATAAACCGGCCAATGACCTTCGACTTCACACCGACGACTATCGACGATCTCGACCCCGACCGACGGCCGTCGGTCGGTCTCGCACTCGTTCCGGTACTCGCGGTCGTCGTCTTTCTCGGCATCGGCTCGGCGCTACTCGGGTTGGCACCTCACGTTCCCCTGCTCTGGAGTATCGTCTTCGTCGGCGCGTTCGGTCGCTATCTGGGGTATGAGTGGTCCGAGCTCTCGGACGGCATCTCTAACGGCCTCCTCATGGGGATACAGGCGCTGTTGATCCTCTTTACGATCTACGCACTAATCGCGACCTGGGTCGATGCTGGAACGATTCCGGCGATGATGTACTACGGCCTCGAGTTGCTGACCCCGACGGTGTTCCTGCCCGTCACAGCGATTCTGGCAGCCGTCGTGGCGTTCTCGATCGGGTCCTCGTGGACGACCGTCGGGACGCTGGGCGTCGCGTTCGTCGGAATCGGGACCGGACTCGGCGTCTCGGGGCCGATGACCGTCGGTGCGGTCATCTCCGGGGCGTACGCGGGTGACAAGCAGTCGCCCCTCTCCGATACGACCAACCTCGCGGCCGGCGTGACGAACACGCCGCTGTACGACCACATCCGCCGCATGCGAACGGGAACGGCCGTCGCGTTCGGCCTTGCGGTACTGGGATTCGCCGCACTCGGCCTTCAGGCGGGCGGCGAGATTCCGGCCGGTCGCGTTACCGAGATTCAGACCGCGCTGGCGGGGACGTACGATCTCTCCGTCCTCGTCTTCCTGCCCCTCGTCGTTACCTTCGGCCTCGCGCTCTACGGCTACCCCGCGCTTCCGACGCTCGTGGCCGGCGTCTTCGCCGGCGTCTTCACCTCGATTCTGGTCCAGGGAACCGGCTTCGTCGCCGCCTGGGAGGTATTCATGGGTGGCACCGAGCCGGAGACCGGGGCCGACCTCGTGAACGAACTTCTCGCGACCGGCGGCCTCACCGGCTCCGCCTGGACGATCACCGTCGTCGTCGCGGCGCTCTCGCTCGGCGGCCTCCTCGAGCACACCGGCGTGCTGGCGGTGCTCGCAGACCGTCTCTCACGGGGCGTACGTAGTTCCGGCGGGCTGATCGCCGGCACCGGCGCGTCCGCGATCCTCGTCAATGCGCTCACCGCCCAGCAGTACATGAGCATCGTCCTCCCCGGGCTGACGCTGCGAAACCTCTACGAGGAGTTCGACCTCGACAGCGAGGAACTCTCCCGAGCCGTCGAGGCAGCCGGGACGCCCACCGGCGCGCTCATCCCGTGGCACGCCGGCGGCGTCTTCATGGCCTCGGCGACTAACGTCCCCACGCTCGAGTACGCGCCGTTCTACCTGTTCGGGTTCCTCTCGCCGCTCGTGCTGTTCGCGATGGCACTGACCGGTCGCGGCGTCCCGACGACCGGCCGCACCGAGCGGGCTCAGAGCGCCGACTGAGGACGGTTGCCCGTTTCGAACGAGCCGGCTACCGCTTGGTGTCCGCGAGCAGTCGCTCTTCCTCGAGTTCGCTCTCGGCGTCAGCGTCGGCGTCCGGTGTAGTTCGGTCGATCCGAACGACGGCCGTCACACAGACTTTGAACGTCGCGAGAACGACGGGACCGACGAACACCCCGACGATCCCGAACAGGAAGACGCCGCCGATGGCACCCACCAGGACGATCGCCGGATGGAGGTGGGCCCGGCGGTCGACGAGGATCGCCCGGAGATAGTTGTCGACGACGGTGAGCACCGCGATCCCATAGCCCAACAGGAGTACGCCGCGGACGGGGCCGCTCGAGGCCGCGTGGGCGATTGTCACCGGTCCCCAGACGAGCCAGACCCCGATCGTCGGGAGGAACGACACGAGAACCAGCACGACTGCCAATACTGGCGCGTACGGGACCCCGAGGAGGGCGAGGCCCAGCCCGCCGAGTATCCCCTGAACGACGGCGACGAGCACGTGACTGCGGAGGACCGCCCAGACGACGACGTGAACCTCCTCGAACAGGTCGTCGAGGACCCGGCGCTCGAGCGGGACGTGTCGTCGAATCCAGTCGACCGCCGCCGGCCCATCTACGAGCAGATAGTACAGCACGAACACGAGGACGATGGTTCCCACGACGACATCGGCGGCGGTGGTCACGAGCCCGACGGTCCGGGCCAGGGTCACGTCGGCCGCACCCGCGATCGTTCCCTCGAGTTCGGCTGATACCGCCGACTCGAGGGCCGCAACCGTCCCGTCGGCCAGTCCGAGTTCGGTCCGCGCGAACTCCCCGACGTTCGCCGCGATGTGGTCGATCGAAGTCGTCTCGCGAACCGACGCGGCGGTGCGGAGAACGACCAGCGAGACGAGCACCAGCGGGACGACACCG
>NZ_JAQIVI010000111.1 GCF_028618695.1 Natrinema soli
GCGACTCGAGTTCGCGAACGACGCCGACCGTCCCCCGCCGGCCGTCGTCGTCGGGCACCGTCCCGAGCCGTAGTTCGCAGGGGATTTCGGTGCCAGCGGCCGTCCGGATCGTCCCCTCGGTCGAGGTGACGCCGCCCCGGCCATCGCTCGCTGTTCCGTCCCTCCCCGTGTCCCCATCGGTACCTGCGTCTCCATCACCAGCCGCGCCCCCATCGGTACCCACATTCCCGTCATCGTCCGCGAGCGCCTCGGTTCCGAATCCGTCGACGAGTTGCGAGACGTGCTCGCCGCGGATCGCCTCGCGGCCGTAGCCGGTCAGCTCGAGGAGGGTATCGTCGACCGCGACGATCCGATCGTCGGCGTCGAGCTGAAAGATTCCCTCCGCGATTGTGTCGACGAGCGTGCGGTACCACTGGAACCCTGCCCCATCGCCGCCATCGAATCGGGGTGCGGGATCCGCCGATTCCACCCGTTCAGTCATTAGACTAATGATGCCGCTCGAACGGATAAGTCCAGCGCTGCCGCCGGTCTCGAGTACGGATCGCTCGTCCAGGGAACTTACTCTTCGCCGCCGTCGGCGAGGACGCGCTCCTCCGGCGTGGGCCGTCCCGGATGGATACCGTACCGGGCGAGGCCGTACAGCACCGTCATCGACACCGCACAGCAGACCGTCGCGCCGGCGACTGACTCGAGGACGAGGCCGGCGACTGGACCGGCGAACGCGTCGCCGAC
>NZ_JAQIVI010000112.1 GCF_028618695.1 Natrinema soli
GATACCCGTCGGCCTCGAGGTCGGCGCGCTCGATGAGCATCCGCCAGGCGGTCTGGAAGACCAGACTGCTCGAGCCCGCGACCGACCAGTCGACGTGGTCGGGAACGGGGATCAGATTATCCTCGGGGATCGCGGCGTACTCGGAGTGAACGCCGGTGACGTGCTCGCCGATGATGTGGAAGCGCGGATCGAGCGTCGGGTCGTCCATCCGAAGGTCGCCGACGCCGGCCGAGAGCGCGACGTGATCGCCCTCCTCGAAGCGGGTCACGTCCTCGCCGACGTCCTCGACGACGCCGGCCCCGTCGCTGCCCGGGATGTGGGGCATCTCGAGGTCGATCCCCGGCATTCCCCGTCGCGTCCAGATGTCCAGATGGTTGAGCGCGGCCGCCTTGATGTCGACCAGAACCTCGTTCCGATCGACCTCGGGGTCGGGATACTCGCCGTACTCGATGACGTCCCTGTCGCCGTGTTCCGCGAATTGGACTGCCTGCATGTACGGATGGCAACGGAAACGTCGGCCATAACAGTTGGGCTACCAGCACCGGTGGCCGTCCGGGAGCTGGTTCAGACCCGAACCCGAGTACGCAGCCGTGTGCGTACCTTTTACCCGCCGGCTTTCGAAGGCAACGTATGGACGACACGGACGCGGGCGATATCCCCGATCCCGACGACGCGACGCTCTGTACCGGCGTCGTCACGATCGCCTCGGATCGCAGTCTCAAGGACGACGCCGCGGGTGAGGCCATCAACGAGGCGCTCGCGGACAACGGCAGCGAGATTACGGTGCGCGAACACGTCGGTTCGGACTACGACAAGGTCCAGTCGATCGTCTCGCGGCTGATCGATCGTGGCGACGTCGAGGTCGTGATTACCGCCGGCGCGACCGGCGTCGAACCGGACGATATCACCATCGAGGCCGTCGACCCGCTCCTCGAGAAGGAACTGACCGCGTTCAGCGAGCTATTCACCGTGTTGGCCTACGAGCGGGCCGGCACGAAAGCTGTCGCTGCACGGACCCTCGCCGGCATCGCCGAGGGGACGCCGGTCTTCTGTCTCCCCGGCCACCCCGACGCGGTCCGCCTCGCACTCGAGGAGATCATCCTCTCGGAAGCGGCCGGGATCGTCGAACTCGCACGCGAAGCGGAGCCGGATTCCGAGGACGGGGAAGAGCCGGGCACTGCGGACGGACCGGCGGACACCGGTGCGTCGAGCGAGGCGACGAACGGGGGTGCCTGACGTGGGCTCCGACGATGGCAGTGACGGTGCTGGAAGCGACGCCGTCGACAAGGCGTCCGTCCGCGAACGGATCTGGGACGACCTCGAGGAGAGCGGCGAGGCCCGGTTTCCGTTCCCGCCCCACGGCCGAATTCCGAACTTCGCCGGGGCGAGCGACGCTGCAGACCGGCTGGCCGAGCAACCGGAGTGGAACGAGGCGACGACGATCAAGGCCAATCCCGACGCGCCGCAGTTGCCCGTTCGGCGGCGGGCGCTACGCGAAGGAAAGACGGTCTACATGGCCGTCCCGCGGCTCAGCGACGAGCGATGCTTCCTGAAACTCGATCCCGACGACCTCGAGGACTACGACGCGGCGACGACCGTCTCCGGATCCTCGAAACACGGCGAACAGGTCGGGCCGGAGGCGGTCGACCGCGTCGATCTGATCGTCTCCGGCAGCGTTGCTGTAACCGAAGAGGGCGGCCGGATCGGCAAAGGTGAGGGCTACAGCGACCTCGAGTATGCCGTCCTCCGGGAACTCGATCTGGTCGACGAGTCGACGCCGGTGGCGACGTCGGTCCACGAACGGCAGGTGATCGACGACGCCGTCGCGATCGGGGCGCACGACGTCGCGATGAACCTCGTCGTCACGCCCGAGCGGGTGGTGCGACCCGAGGGCGGGAGCGAGCAACCCGAGGGGATCGACTGGGACTTGCTCACGGACGAGCGACTCGAGGAGATTCCGGTTCTCGAGTCGCTTCGAGACCGATAGCCGCGTCTCTCGGTGACGAGTGTGTCGTATCAGTGCCAGTGTTAGCGTTACTCGTCACTATCGAGGACGAGAGCGAGATCGTTCGGAACGAGAGGGTCCATCCCCGGAGCGCGGCGAAAAACGCCGCGCCCCGAGTGCCAGAATCGCAGGGTGCGACGCGAGCCGGTGGGGCGGGCCCGCGTCGACGAGAATCGGTTGGCAGTGGTGGGAAGGGTGCTGTGGTGGGGTTGCTGGAAGTCGCGGGTACAGGTGGTGGGTGCCATCGGTGGGGTCAGCCCGTCGACCTCCACTCACGACTACTGGCGATTGCTACTTGAACGGAGGTGATGGTATACCACCCTTACGCCGAGTTCCGGCAGATTCAATGCGGATTTATATTGCGGATATCGGGCTCGAGAAAGTTCATACGGCGGCTGTAGTGGACAGCAGCATGCACGACAGAATTAGCCGGGCGGTGACCCGTCTGCGATCGGTTCAGCGGCGCAGCTCACGGTCGTTCGAGGGCGCGTGACGAAATCGATCGAAGCGCGATATGGAGTCGATGCGGTCGACGGTCCTCGGTATCAGGCGACCAGTTCGTCGGCGACGATCTCGGCGTCCATCAACTGCGGGTCGATCGCGAGATCGAGCTGGCCCCTGACGAACTCGGGGACGGAGTCGCGAGCGTAGACGACGGTTCGAAGCCCGTCGTTCAGGTCGCAGGCGATCGGGATCGTCGTCGCCTGCTCGGTGTCGGTCAGGACGTACAGATCGGCCGCGACGATGCCGGCCTCCTCGAGGTGCGGACGGGAGATAACGCCGTTGAGTCGGGTGACGTCGACGCCCTCGTGCTCGAGCGCGTCGCCGATGCCGTCGTCGTCGGGGCCGGCGACGATGGCAGTCGTGGGTGTGGTGCTCATTCGTACTCGATTGTCGCGGGCGGCTTGTGGGTCACGTCGTAGACGACGCGGGCGACGTTGTCGTTCTGACCGGTGATCCGAGACTGGATGCGCTGGAGGGTCTCCCAGTCGATCTCCTGTGCGCGGGCGGTCATCCCGTCTCGCGAGTCGACCGAGCGCACGGAGACGACCCAGCCGTGAACTCTGTTGTCTCCCTTGACGCCCGTGGCCTTGCCGATGACGGCTGCGAGCGCTTGCCAGGGCTCGTACTCCTCGAGTTCCTCCTCGACGACGTGACACGAGTGGCGGGCGACCTCGAGTTTCTCCTCGGTGACTTCGCCGATGACGCGCACGGCGAGTCCGGGGCCGGGGAACGGCATCCGCTCGGCGACGATCTCGTCGAGGCCGAGGTGGCGGGCGACCTCGCGGACCTCGTCCTTGTAGAGGTCGCGGACCGGTTCGACGATGCCCTCGAAGTCGACGACCTCGGGGAGACCGCCGACGTTGTGGTGGGACTTGATCCCGCCCTCGCTCTCGATGCGGTCGGGGTAGATCGTCCCCTGCACGAGGTAGTCGGCGTCGGTGTCTTTCGCCTCGCGCTCGAACTCCCGGATGAACCCCTCGCCGATGACTTTGCGCTTTTCCTCGGGGTCGGTGACGCCCGAGAGGGCCTCGAGGAAGCGGTCTTTCGCGTCGACGATTCGCAGCGACTCCATGTAGTCGAACGTCTCGCGGATCTGGTCGGTCTCGCCTTTCCGCATCAGGCCGGTGTCGACGTAGACCGGTGTGAGTCGGTCGCCGATAGCCTCGTAGGCCAGTGCGGCGGCGACCGACGAGTCGACACCGCCGGAGAGGGCGATGACGGCGTTCGCGTCGCCGATTTTGTCGTCGATCTCTGCAACTGCCTCGGGGACGAATGTCTCGGTGTCTACCATCAGTGGGTTACCTCGGTTTCAGAATCGGTGTCCGCGTCGGCGGGTTCGCTCTCGGCCGCATCGTCGGTCTGCTCGAGGACTGCCTCGACCAGTCCCAGAAACGGCGGGCTCGGCTGTCCGGGGCGGGACGTGTACTCGGGGTGGAACTGCGTCCCGAGGAAGAACGGATGGTCCTCGAGCTCGAGGATCTCCATCCGGTTGCCCGCGGTGCCGGAGAAGACGAGCGGTTCGTCCTCGAACCGGTCGAAGTACTCGGGGTTGACCTCGTAGCGGTGGCGGTGCCGTTCGGAACAGGACGTGTCGCCGTAGAGTTCGTAGGCCAGCGTCTCGGGTTCAATGACGGTCGTGTGCTCGCCCAGCCGCATCGTGCCGCCCATGTCCTCGACCTCGTACTGTTCGGGCAGGATGTCGATGACCGGATGCGGCGTGTCTTCTTCCATCTCCGCGGAGTGAGCGTCCTCGAGACCGAGCACGTTCCGGGCGTACTCGACGACGGCCATCTGGAAGCCCAGACAGAGTCCGAGGAAGGGAACGTCGTTCTCGCGGGCGTACTGTACTGCCCGGATCTTCCCTTCGGAGCCGCGCATCCCGAAGCCGCCGGGAACGATAACGCCGTCCATTCCCTCGAGTTGGCCGTCGTGACCCTCGCTCAGTTCGTCGGCCGCGACCCAGTGGACGGTCACGTCGCTGCCGACCTCGAAGCCGGCGTGTTTCAGCGACTCGTGGATCGACATATAGGCGTCCTCGAGGTCGTACTTGCCGACCAGCGCGATATCGATCTCGCCGTCCTTCTCGGTGGTGACGATCTCGCGCCAGTCGTTGGTTCGCTCCTCGGGCGGCAGCGCCTCGTCGGCGAGCCCGAAGCGCTCGAGGACGTACTGATCGAGCCCCTCGTCTTCGACCATCAGCGGGACGTGATAGACGTCCTCGACGTCGGGATTCGAGAACACCGCTTCGGTCGGGATGTCACAGAACAGCGCGATCTTCTCCTTGGTCTCGGGGTCGAGACGGTCCTCACACCGGCCGACGATCACGTCGGGCTGGAGGCCGATCGAGCGGACCTCCTTGACCGAGTGTTGGGTCGGTTTGGTCTTCTGCTCGCCGTTCTTCGAGTACGGGACGAGCGTGACGTGGGTGAAGAGGACGTTCTCTTCGGGTTCCTCGTGGGCGAACTGGCGTAAGGCCTCGAGATAGGGCATCCCCTCGATGTCCCCGACGGTGCCGCCGACTTCGATGATACAGACGTCGGTATCTTCGGCGGCCTCGCGGATCCGGCGCTTGATGTCATCGGTGATATGGGGGATGATCTGGACCGTCTTGCCCAGGTAGTCGCCGGCGCGTTCCTTCTCGATGACGTGCTGGTAGGTCTTGCCCGTCGTGATGTTGTGGTCCGAGGTCATGTCGATGTCGAGGAACCGCTCGTAGTTCCCGAGATCGAGGTCGACCTCGCCGCCGTCCTCGAGGACGTAGACCTCCCCGTGCTGGTAGGGGTTCATCGTCCCCGCGTCGACGTTCAGATACGGATCGATCTTGACCGCGGTGACGTCGAACCCGGCGTTCTTGAGGAGTCGGCCGGTGCTCGCGGCCGTGATCCCCTTCCCGAGTCCCGACATGACGCCGCCGGTGACGAAGATGAACTTGTTCCCCAGCGAGGGGTCATAATGAGTGTCCGATTCCGTCGGCATACCGAGTGTGCGCGCGACCGCTTGAAAACGATTTCGGGACCGCACTGCCTCCGACACAGGTTGTCACCCCTTCGTCGGCGCGGTCACCGCGCGGCGCGCCCGTTCGAGTCCACGTTCGTTCAAAACGGGACGGCGACGGGAAAATACGCTGCCTAGGGCTCGTCGTCCATGGATGCTTTCCCGTGGGGTTCGTCCTCCTTGGAAACCTTTCCCTCGGCCGGATCCTGGACTTCCAGATCCTGCACTTCGACGATTTCGGCCTGCGCGAGGTTCTCGATACCGCCGCCCATCCGCAACTGGATCGTCTGCCCGGGGAGATCCGGATCGTCCTCGTCGGTCGGTTCCTTCGGAACGGAGACGGCAGTGACCCCATCGATCGTGATGGAACGGCGCTCGATCGGATCGCCCGCGTACTCGACCGTATCCCACGTCTCGACGTCGAGGTCGTCCATGTCTTCGCCGAAATAGTCCTCGGCGTCCGGGTTCACCGTATCCTCGGTCTGGGACTCGCCGGTCGTCCGATTGTCGTCGAAGCGCACCTCCTCGTGCTTGTACTGTCTGAGCTGGACGAGCATACACCTCCTACGACCTGCTGTGTGGTAACTCTCACACCGGAACTCGCCGGGCCGACTCGAGCGGCCCGAGGAGTGAGTACGCGGACGCTCTAGAACGAACGGCTGCATTGGCCCACAGATGATGCAGTCAGCATTCTTGTGGTAAGTACAGGTGAAGGACTTCCAACCGGAGCATCCGCGAACGTAGCGAGCGGTTCGCCGCCGAAGCGGGCGACGCCCGCAGAGGCGGCCTTTGTAGCGTAGATTTTTGCGCCAGCGCGGGACCTCCGGTCCCGCGTGCCATGCGAACGGGCGCTATGCGCCCGTGAGCAGACGAGCGGTTCCGAACGAAGTCGTTCGAAAGACGCTTTGCGTCTTTCGTGATCTTCAAAAGAGCGCTTTGCGCTCTTTTGGACCTCGCCGAGCTTTGCTCGGCTCAGTGACGAGAGATCGAAGGTCTCTCGAACCGTGAGGAATCCCGAGGCGGAAAAAGGAACGTCTACTTGCCCCAGAACGGGTCTCGACTGCGCTGCTTGTCGAGGTACATGTTCAGCGCCTCGAGTTCGTCGCCGGGGATATCGCTCGCGAGCTCCTGCTCGAGGATCTTCGCGTGTTTCTCGGGGATCTCGATCCAGAGTTCGTCGTCTTCCTCGATCCCCCGTCCGACGGTGGGGCCGTCGATGGCGACCGAGACGCGGTTGCCCGCACGGGCTTCGTCGACGTCTTCGCCTTGCTCCTGAATCCCCTTGACCTGGCCGACGCGGTCGACCTCGTTGCCCTCGAACTTGACGACGTTCGCGTTGTTCTGGACCGTTCCGGAGTTCACCTCGACGCCGACGACCGCGGGGTCGTTCTGGCGGAAGGTGTGGTCCGGGAGGATCCGGAATCGAGCGGGTCGCGTGATGTTCTCGAGAATGGTGTCCTGCTGGGCCTTCTCGATGCCCTCGACGTACCCCTCGTACTCCTCGATGAGCTGGTAGATGACCTCGTCGGTGAAGATCGTCACGTCCTCGATCTCGGCCCGGTCCTCGGCGTCGTCGAGCACGTCGACGTTGAACCCGAGGATGACCTTCTGTTTCCCGTCGTCGGCCGTCGAGGCGACCGAGACGTCCCGCGGCGCGACGTCGCCGACCTCCGCGCGGACGATCGGCACCTCCGCGTCACCGAGAGCGTCGGCCATCGCCTCGAGGATGCCGAGCGTGTCGGCCTTGACGACGACACCTTCTTCGGCGGTGTCGACGGCGATGTCCGCGAGTTCGGCCTGCACCTCCGCGACGACGTCCTCGAGAT
>NZ_JAQIVI010000113.1 GCF_028618695.1 Natrinema soli
CGCTCCGCGCCGCCGGACTGTCTCGCGGCGACGAGCCGCGAGACGGCGAACGAATCCACGTCGGCGGCCCGAACCTCCTCTCGGAACTCGAGGCCAGGGTCCCAACGGACCTCGAGCGATTCGCCGATCGAGCGGGCGAGAACGCGCAAACCGTCGTCTACCTGCTGCGGGAGGAAGAGCCGATCGCGGCGTTCGCGCTCGCGGACGTGATCCGCGAGGAGAGCTACCGCGTGGTCGACGCGCTCCACGAGTTGGGGCTCGAGGTGGCGATGCTGACCGGCGATTCCGAGGACGTGGCTCGAGCGGTCGCGGCGAATCTCGGTATCGACACGGTGTTCGCCGAGGTGTTACCCGAGGACAAGGACGAGAAGATCACGGAGCTCCAGGCGCAGGGCAAATCGGTCGCGATGGTCGGCGACGGGGTCAACGACGCGCCGGCGCTCACCCGGGCCGACATCGGGATCGCGATCGGGAGCGGGACGGACGTCGCCGTCCGGTCGGCGGATATCATCCTCGTCAAGAACAATCCGATGGACGTGGTTCGGCTCGTGAAACTGAGTCAGGCGAGCTACCGAAAGATGCAGCAGAACCTCATCTGGGCCGCGGGTTACAACGTCTTCGCGCTCCCGCTGGCGGCCGGGATCCTCGCGCCGATCGGCATCCTCCTCTCGCCGGCCGTCGGCGCGCTGCTCATGTCGCTCAGCACGGTGATCGTCGCGATCAACGCGCAGTTCCTCCGACGCGTCGATCTCTCGATCCCGAGCCTGCCGGGCGTCTCCGCGCCGCAAGAGCCGCGACCGGCGGATTGATTCGCGAAGCCATCGATCGGCACCGTTCGTCCCGTTTCTGTTCCGCGGCTCGAGCCGAGACGCGTCCGCGGAACCAGTTCGAGCGTGCTCCTCCTGCGGGTTCCGGACGCGGAACCGCCGATACGACTACTGTTCTCGAGACGGAACGCGATTAGAAGAGCGGCGTCAGTAGCGATACGGCCGTCCCACGCGGTTACGCGCTGGACTCGTACCCCGCCTCGTCGACCGCTTCGACGAGAGCCGCGGTCTCCGCGTCGCCCTCGACGGTCGCCCGCTCCGCCTCCCGATCGACGTCTACGGAATCGACGCCCGAAACGCCCTCGAGCGCGTCTTCGACGGTTTGCTCGCAGTGCTCGCAGGACATTCCTTCGACGGTAATGGTCCGACTCATACGATACGATACGGACGGCTACTCTTTGTGCATTACTACTTTCGACGCGAGCGTAGCGACGACATACGCTTCGGATTCCAAAGTACCGGTCGTCATTCTCTTTGCTATCCCGGCCGAACGGTGCGGTATGCGCGACCTCGACGAAACCGACATGGAAATCCTGCGGTTGCTGGGCGACGACGCTCGTCGGCCGTACAGCGAGATCGCCGAGCGGGTCGGCCTCTCCGGACCAGCCGTCTCGGACCGCGTCGACCGCCTCGAGGAGGCCGGCGTCATCGAGGGCTTCACCGTCGACATAGACCAGTCCCAGCTCAGGGCCGGGATTCCGGTGTTCGTGCGGGCGACCGTTCCACAGAGCGCGGTCGACGACTGCAGAGCGGCAATCGCGGACGCCGACGCCGTCGAGCACATATTCGTCACCGCCGACGGCGAGCTCTGGTTCTACGCGCGGGCACAGGTTCGGCAGGTCCGCGAGTGGCTCGACGGACTCCTCCCGGACGCCGACGGCGTCGACTACGCGGTAACGCTGCTCGACGACGCCGAATGGACGCCGTCGCTCGACGGCACGTCGTTCGCACTCACCTGCGCGGAGTGTGGCAACACCGTCGATAGCGAAGGGGAATCGACTCGAATCGACGGCGAGGTCTACCACTTCTGTTGTCCCTCCTGCTCGAACCGGTTCGAGGGCCGGTACGAGCGGCTCGAGGAGGGCACCTGACTTTCGATTCCAAGATAATCGACGCGATATACTTTGGGTTCTGGCCAGTAAAGTGGGTAAAGCTGGATCCACTAGTACTCGGTAATGAGCACCCGGACCACACACCTCGACATCAGGGGGATGAGCTGCGCGAACTGCTCGCAGACGATCACCGCTGCCCTGGAGTCCCTCGACGGCGTGCGCGAGGCTACCGTCAACTTCGCTACTGACGAGGGGAGCGTCGAGTACGACCCCGATACGGTATCGCTCGCAGCGATCTACGCCGCGATCGAGGACGCCGGCTACGAGGCCGATCGCGCGAGTCGGTCGATCGGCATCACCGACATGTCCTGCGCGAACTGCGCCGAGACCAACGAATCGGCACTCGAGGAGACCCCCGGCGTCATCGACGCCGACGTGAACTACGCGACCGACGAGGCGGCCGTCGAGTACAATCCCGACGACGTCTCGCTCTCCGATCTCTACGGGGCGATCGAGCGGGCCGGCTACACGCCCGTTCGCGACGAGGCGGGTGACGAATCGGACCAGGAGCGCCGCGACGCGGCCCGACAGGCGGAGCTGCGAAAACAGCGCCGCCTGACGATCTTCGGTGCCGTTCTCTCGGCACCGTTCCTGCTCTTCCTCGCGGACAAGTTCCTGCTCGGCGGGGCGCTCGTGCCGGAGACCGTCTTCGGCATCGAGTTCGGCTGGCTCGAGTTCCTGCTCGCGACGCCGGTCCAGCTCGTCCTCGGCCGCCCGTTCTACGTCAACTCCTACAACGCGCTCGTGAAGAACCGGCGCGCCAACATGGACGTGCTGATCGCGCTGGGCTCGTCGACGGCATACGTTTACAGCCTCGTCGTCCTGCTGGGACTGCTGGCCGGCAGCACGTACTTCGACACCGCCGCGTTGATCCTCGTGTTCATCACGCTGGGCAACTACCTCGAGGCCCGTTCGAAGGGCCAGGCCGGCGAGGCCCTGCGGAAGTTGCTCGAGATGGAGGCCGAGACGGCCACGCTGGTCGACGACGAGGGGAACGAGGAGGAGGTACCCCTCGAGGACGTCGCGGTCGGCGACCGGATGAAGGTCCGGCCGGGCGAGAAGATCCCGACCGACGGCGTCGTCGTCGACGGCCAGTCGGCGGTCGACGAGTCGATGGTGACCGGCGAGTCCGTCCCCGTCGAGAAGGAAGCGGACGACGAGGTGATCGGGTCGACGATCAACGAGAACGGCGTGTTGACCGTCGAGGCGACGAAGGTCGGCGAGGACACGGCCCTGCAGGGGATCGTCCAGACCGTCAAGGAGGCTCAGTCTCGCCAGCCCGAAATTCAGAACCTCGCGGACCGCATCTCGGCGTACTTCGTCCCCGCGGTCATCCTCAACGCGACGTTCTGGGGGCTGGTCTGGTTCCTCTTCCCCGGGACGCTGGCCGGTTTCGTTGGCGCGCTTCCCCTGTGGGGACTGGTCGGCGGCGGTCCGGCCGCACTTTCGACGTTCGAGTTCGCGGTCGTCGTCTTCGCCTCCTCGGTGCTGATCGCCTGCCCCTGTGCGCTCGGCCTCGCCACGCCCGCTGCGACGATGGTCGGAACGACCCTCGGTGCACAGAACGGCGTCCTGTTCAAGGGCGGTGACGTCCTCGAACG
>NZ_JAQIVI010000114.1 GCF_028618695.1 Natrinema soli
CGGCGACGCGTGGGTGCTCGCCCGCCCCTCCGGGACCGAACCGCTCGTCCGGATCTACGCCGAGGCCCGCGAGGGCGACCGCGCCGAGGAACTCGTCGACGACATGTACGAGGCGCTGGCCGACGCGAAGGCCGACGCCTGAACTCGGTTTCTACCGCCGTTCGTTCAAACGCCATGAACGCCCAGTGACGGGACCTATGTATCGCTCAGTTTGATCAACCGACGTGCAGTGGCGCGCGCTGTCGGCCACCCGAGTGCAAGCGAGGGTGGCCGATCATACTGCGCGAGGTCTTCGCGAACTTCGTGAGCGAATGGCTTGGAAGGCGCGAAGCGTCTTCCAGTGGATGAGCGAGCGACAAGAGGAGCGAGCGTTAGCGCGGGACCGACGGTCCCGCGGACCATACGAACGGGCCTTTGGCCCGTGAGTAGAAATCGGCTGGGGAGGATGTGGTGATTCCCTGTTGCCACGATAGCAGGACGCTCCGTTTCACTCATTCACTAGCAGAATCCCTTGTTCCATTCCCGCGTCTATCGAAGAGCCGAATTGCCTCGTCTCGAGCGAGATCAACACCGCGTAGTCGCTCAGATGCCTCCGACTGTCCGTCACGGAACGATCGTTACCGGAACCGCCGCGCGCCGCGTGACCGACTCCGCGACGCTGCCGAGCAGCATCCGCGAGACGCCGGCTTTCCCCTCGCTGCCCATGACGATCGCGTCGACGTCCGCCTCGCCGACGTACTCGAGGATGGCGTCCGCTACCCCCGACCCTGCGACGACGGTCGTCTCGACCGCCCTGTCGTACTCGTCGGCGATTTCGTGGACGCCGGCGAAAAAGTCGGGCTCGTCGTCACCCGAGACGACGCTGCCGTAGTCCGCCTCGAGGTCGTCGACCGCGAAGACGACCGTCACTCGATCGGCGGGAACCCACTCGAGCGCGTGCTCGAGGGCCGCTCGCGCCGGCTCGGAGTCGTCCATCGGAACGAGGAGATGTCTGCTCATGCGGGTGAAATCGGGCTCCGACGGCTAAAGTGCGGGGTCCGAAGGAACCGCTCGAACCACGAGCCGCTTGGACCGGGAGACGCTCAGACCGCGAGCCGCTCGGACCACGATTTTCTCAGACCGGGTCGTCGGTCTCGAGCGCATCCCGAAGCCGCTCCCGTTCGGCCCGTAGTTCCTCGAGTTCATCCGCGACGCGACCGTCGGTCAGCCGTTCGCGTTCGGCGGGGTCGAGCCGGGCGACGGCCTGCGCCGCGGTCTGAAGGCGGTCGTAGTCGGCGCCGGTCGT
>NZ_JAQIVI010000115.1 GCF_028618695.1 Natrinema soli
GTCGACCTCGCGGGCGATACCGTGCTCGCCCTCGGGGAGCGGGTCGGGGTCGGCGAGACGATCCGCGATGGCGTCAGTGACGGCGGGCAGGGCCGGTGCGCCGTCCTCGGGAATGAACTTGACGCCGTTGTACTCCGGCGGGTTGTGCGAAGCCGTAATGACCAGCCCCCCCGCGAGGTCGCGGTCGACGATCGCGTAGGCAATGAGCGGCGTCGGCCGATCGCGATCCGCGAGCAACACGTCGAACCCGTTCGCACACAGCGTGCGCGACAGTTCCTCGGCGAACCCGCGCGAGGTCTCCCGGGCGTCGTACCCGACCGCGACCGGCCCCGCTATCCCCTCGTCGGTCAGATAGGTAGCGACCGCCTGCCCCACCATCCGAACCCGCGGGGCCGTGAACTCCTCGAGCGTCGCCCGCCAGCCGTCGGTGCCGAAACTGATCGTCTCCATGGTGCGGTGGTCGACAGCCGATGCGAAAAAAGCGACGGCACGGGCCGGCGAGCGCGACTCGCAACGACCGGAATCGAGCGAGGGGGCCGGTCAGGCGTCGACGTCGGAGAGCCGCTGTTCGAAGAGCCGTTCACCAGTCTCCTCGCAGGTGACCGCGACAACCTCGTGTGACGTACAGCAGGATTCGACGACCTCCTCGCCCATCCGCACGTCGCCGCCGGACGGACAGGTCTCGAGGAACATCCGAAGGCCGTTGAGCACCTCGCCTCTCGTCTCGGGTGGGTAGGCGGGCCAGTCGGGAACCCACGGCTCGAGGGCGCGGCTCGCCGCGATATCGGCCAGCAAGGCGGCCCGCGAGGGCC
>NZ_JAQIVI010000116.1 GCF_028618695.1 Natrinema soli
GACCTTCGCTCGGAGGGCGTCCGCGACGTCGAGGGCTTTCGCCAGTCGTTCGAGGACCGCCTGTTGAGCGAGACCGACGTGACGATCGATCGGGTTCGGGACGCGATGCCGACCGACGCGGCGGACGCGACCGATTTCGTCGGGGACACGTTGCGAACGCTGCGAACCGACCTCACGGCAGCGGTCGACGAGCGGGAGGAAACCGTCGCGAGCGAGCGCCGGGAAACGCTCGCGGACGCCCGCGGTGCCGTCGATCAGGCGGTCGAAGCGGTCGACGACATCGCCTTGCACCTCTCGCTGGCCCGCTTCGCGCTCGAGTACGATTGCACTCGCCCCGTCTTCGTAACGGGCGAAGACGCGGCCGTCTCCGTAGTCAACGCGCGCAACCTCACGCTCGTCGCGCGAGACGGCGAGTCGGTCCAGCCAGTCACCTACGGGCTCGGCGAGCACGGTATCACGAGCGTTCCGAACGGTGTGAACGCGGTCCCCGGCGAACAGCGCGTCGCCGTCCTGACGGGCGCGAACAGCGGCGGGAAGACGACCCTGCTCGAGACGCTGTGTCAGATCGTCCTGCTAGCCACGATGGGGCTGCCGGTTCCCGCCGATCGAGCCGAGGTGACGCCCGTCGACTCGCTGGTCTTCCACCGCCGGCACGCGAGCTTCAACGCCGGCGTCCTCGAGTCAA
>NZ_JAQIVI010000117.1 GCF_028618695.1 Natrinema soli
CCGACGAGGACGCCGACCCACAGCCGATCGGTACCGAACCGCGAGGCGATGGTGCGGCCGATCGCGGTGAAGCCGATCGCCGTCACCACCGGCAGGACCGTCGCACCGAGAATCACCATCGGAATCCCAAAGAAGATCCCGACGCTCGTATCCACGAGAAGATATCCCGTGCTTGCGAGGCCGCCAACGACGAGCAGTGCCGGGAGCCCGATACAACAAGAGATGATCGGGCTGTGGCGAGATTTCGTCACTGCGCGCGTGCCGTACTCCAGAAGCATTCCGAGAACGACCATCGCGACGAGCATCGTCCCGGCGAACTGGACTCCCGCCCGGACGATCGGTTCGATCGACCGATACGCCTCGAGATACCCCCCATTCCCCGACACCACGACAACCGAATCAAGGACCGGTTGTCCAACCATTGTATATAAGTCTAATGGCCACATGGGAGTGAGATACACTATGGCGTCTATTAGAACTTTCGATTATCGTGACTTTCGCTATTCAGAGACTATCGCGATGGTATCGATTCAGTGGAACGTCGGATCAGTGTGAAATCGGTCGGACAACGAGCACCACCGGCGTCGGGAACGAGAGCGGAAAACTACCGCGTTCGGCCAGCACTCGCGCGTACGCGCAGTTCGACGGGTTTAAGTTCGGGATGGCTCTTGGTTCAAGAGAGACAGGCATCGCCTGTTTCACTGACCCGTAGGAGCACACCCTGCGTACTACGGAGGTGAACGATGGCAGATTCGGATATTCAAACAGCAGTAGCCCGCGCACTCGAGGACTCGCCGGACCGGAACTTTACCGAGACGGTAGACCTCGCGATTAATCTGCGCGACTTAGACCTGAACGAACCGTCGAACCGCGTTGACGAGTCAATCGTCCTGCCGTCCGGAACCGGCCAGGAAACTCGCATCGTCGTCATCGCCGAGGGTGAGACCGCAGTCCGCGCCGAAGAGGCGGCGGACGAGGTCCTCTCGGGCGACGACGTGGCCGATCTGGACGACGACGACGCCAAGGACATGGCCGACGAGACGGACTTCTTCATCGCCGAAGAGTCGATGATGCAAGACATCGCCCGGCACCTGGGTACCGTTCTCGGTCCCCGAGGGAAGATGCCGGACCCGCTCGCGCCCGACGACGACGTCGTCGAAACCGTCAACCGACTCAAAAGTACCGTGCAGCTTCGCTCCGGCGACCGACGAACGTTCCACACGCTCGTCGGGTCCGAAGAGATGGACGCCGAAGACGTCGCCGACAACATCGACGTCATCCTGCGCCGACTGCACGCCGACCTCGAGAAGGGGCCCCAGAACATCGACGCCGTCTACGTGAAGACGACGATGGGGCCGTCCGTGGAGGTGGCCTAGAATGAGCGCACAGGCTGAACGCAAAACCGAGAACCTTCCCCAGTGGAAGAAAGAGGAAGTCGACGAGCTCGCACAGATCATCGACGAGTACGAGAGCGTCGGCGTCGTCGGCATCGCCGGCATTCCCTCGAAGCAGCTCCAGGACATGCGCCGCGACCTGCACGGCACCGCCGTGTTGCGCGTCAGCCGCAACACCCTGCAGACGCGTGCGCTCGAGGACGCCGGACTCGGCGACCTCGTCGAGCACATCGAGGGACAGGTGGGTATCGTCGGGACCGACGAGAACCCGTTCTCGCTCTACAAGGAACTCGAGGCGTCCAAGACGCCCGCACCGATCAACGAGGGCGAAGTCGCCCCGAACGATATCGTCATCCCCGAAGGGGACACCGGTGTCGATCCGGGGCCGTTCGTCGGCGAACTCCAGAGCGTCGGCGCGAACGCGCGCATCGAAGAGGGTTCGATCCAGGTCATGGAGGACTCGACGGTCCTCGAGGCCGGCGGGACCGTCTCCGCGGATCTGACGAACGTCCTCAACGAACTCGGTATCGAGCCCAAGGAAGTCGGTCTCGACCTTCGCGCCGTCATCGCCGACGGCGTGCTCTTCAATCCGGAGGACCTCGACATCGACGTCGACGCCTACCGGAGCGACGTGTCGACGGCCGCCGCCCGCGCTCGGAACCTCTCGCTCAACGCGAGCTTCCCGACCGCGACGACGGCCCCGACGCTCATCGCCAAGGCCACGGGCGA
>NZ_JAQIVI010000118.1 GCF_028618695.1 Natrinema soli
CGGTCCCGCACGCGACAGCGACTCGAGGGCGTCCGCCGAGACCCCCGGAGCGGTCGTCCGCGGGACGAGGTCTCCGAAGCGGACCGTCGACAGCCAGCAGTACTCGGACTCGAGCGCGTCGGCCGCGGTCTCGACCAGCAACTCGAAGAACCGATCGCGGTCGCGACAGGCGACAAGTTCGGGGACCGACTCGAGGAATGCGTCGGCCGGCTGACGGCTCGGTGGCGCCGGGACGCCGGCCATCGCGATCACGTCAGCCTCGGGATCGGTTTCGGCGTCGGTGTCGGATTCGACCTCGGCATCGGAGTCGGATTCCGCGTCGATATCGCGCTCACCGGTGTTTCCGGTGGTCCTGCCATCGCTACAGACCCACTCGATCTCGTCCGCGAGGTGGGAAACGGCGTCGTCGGTATCGCGGCGGACGTAGCCGTCGATGCCGTCGGTCGACCGGGCGGCCGCGGGCGCGTACGACGCCTCGGAAAAGAGGATCACGGGTGCGGAATCGCAGGCCTCGATCACTTCGAGCAGGTTCGACCCCGCCGCGGTCGTGGGCGTCTCGGCGAAGACGACGCAGTCGGCCTCCGGGGCCCAGGTGCGGACCCGGTCGACCGTGGTGACGGCGCGTACCGACCGATTCGGGCCA
>NZ_JAQIVI010000119.1 GCF_028618695.1 Natrinema soli
TCGACCTCGCCGACGTCCTCGCCGTCGTCGGTGAGTTCGACGGTCGCCGTCGTCTCGAGGTCGATCGCGAACGCCGAGCCGGTTCCGGTCGCGAGTGCGTTGAGTACCGTCCCGGCTGCGGGGGCGACAGCGCGGCCATCCATACTTGGACACTCTCAGCAGGCGTACTTACGGCTAACGATCCTCGAGATCGATCGATAGAGGAACCGCTCCTCGGCGAAGCGATGAGACCGGAGAACGCACTCCTTTTCCCCGATCCGACCGAAGCGGAGACCATGAGCGCACGGAACAACGTCGCCCCCGGTACGATCGGCGTCGATCTCGTCGACGGTGGCGTCGTCGTCGAGTACCACGACGGCCGAGACGTCTTCTACCACGGCCCGCCCGAACCGGTCGACGGCGCCCTGACGACCCCACCGGGCAAAGAAGTGCACGTCCTCGTTACCGATCCCGACGGGGTCGAAGGCGTCATGACGTACGTCAACGATCGGAACACCCACGACGACATCCTCGAGACGACCGGCGTCGGCCGCGTGATGCTCGATCGCGACGACGAGGAGGAACTGTTCCCGGGCGTCACCGTCGCGACGGCGGCCTACTCGGTCCGCGTCGAAGCCGACCTCTCGGTCGTCGACGGCCGCGTCTTCGTCTTCGCCGAGGACGAGATGAGCGAACACGCCTACGAACTCGTCGAGGCGACCGACTGATGCCGCTGCAGAAACCCTGGCGTGACCTCGAGCGGGAGACGGTCGCCGCCGCGCCGGACCGGCCCGGCGTCTACGAACTCGGCAACGCCTCGGGAACGGTGCTAGCGGTCGATCACGGCGTCCTTCGGGACGAACTCAAGAGCGTGCTGGCATACGGCGACGGCGACCGCGTCCGGTGGACCGAAGCTCATACGCTCGAGCAGGCCCGCGAACTCGCCGACGAGCACCGCGAGCGCCTCGAGTGACCGAGTCAGATCGCGGCCGGATCACTGAATGTAGGACGGGTCGCTGCCGTCACACCGTGACTCGTGTTCCGTCGCGTCCGACTTCTCGTCGAAGAGGAGCCCGCAGGTCTCGCACTCGTACCAGGTAGTGTCGTCGCGTTTGGTCTGGACCACCATGGTAGACGATGGAACACGGACGACAAAAGGCGTTTCTCCGGTGACTGCAGCGAGACCGAACGGCGACAGTGAGGAAGTATCGTCACCAACCGGGTGTTTCGTGATTCCCGTCTCGGTCGTGTCTCTCGGTCCTGTATTCCGACGCGATGAACGTCTCCGATACTTCCTCAGTGCCCTCGCGAACCGCCGTCGTCAGGCGTCGAGTTCGGTCAGTTCCTCGACGTCCGGAATCTGCTCGCTCGCGGTGGTGATCTGTTGCATTCGCTGTTCGTGTTTCGTGTACGCGTAGTCGGCGAGGTCGGAGGGGTTCGGACCGGGGCCTCCCTCAGTGCTGGCCCCGTCGTCGCTCGTCAGGCTCTCCTGAACGAGCGGCACCAGTTCGTCGACCGTCTCGCGGAGGAGGTCGGGATCGACGTCGCCCTCGCTCACGAGTTCCTTGAGTTTCGCCATCCCGAAGCCGACGTGGCGTCCCTCGTCGCTGCGAACCAGTTTGAGTCCCTCGACCAGTCCCGGCAGATCGGGGAGTTCGGGTTCGTTCTCACCGTACGCGAGGGTGAGTCCGTAGTAGCCTGTCTGGGCCAGAATTCCCTCGATCGTCAGGTGATAGTGGCAGTGGGCCTTCGCGCGGGTTTCCGGCGTGTCCTCCTCGAGGAGGAGCGCCATCGCCCGCTCGTTGCGCTCGAACAGTTCGTCGTAGGGCTCGTTGAACCACTTCTCATCGGTCGGCGACGAGAGCTCCTGCCCGCGGCGTTCCTCTTCGGTGCGAATTACTTCGCGCCAGTAGCGATCGAAGAAGTCGGTATGTTTGGACTCCTCGTAGAGCTGCGTCGTGATGAACATCTGGTCGCCGATATCCTCCAGGACGACCGCCAGCGGCGCGAGATCCTCCGTCACCGACTCCTCTCCCGCGCCGAACAGCGCGAGCGACTGCTTGAGCCCCGTAAAGGCCGGCTCGGAGAGCTCGGCCGCTCCCGCTACGTCCGCCGCGAGGTCGATATCGTGAGGGTCCCAGTGTTTCTCGACCGCGTTTCGGTAGTAGTTGTGCGACCGGATCGTCGTCTCGAGTTGCATCGCCGGCTCATTAGTGGCCATTCTCACCCGAACAGATGCGTCGCTGTCCGATCAGCCTATATCTCACGTATTAGGGAATTTAAGTAGGGTCGGATCGAAGCGGGGGCATGGGCCTCATCGCCGAGTTTCAGGTAAACTCTCCAGACCTGCCGCTGACGGGCGCGGTGGCGGCCGTCCCGGAGATCACGGTCTACATCGACCGCATTCTCGTCGACGATCCCGATCGACCGGTCGTCCTCTGTCGAGCGGTCGACGACGCCGACGACGAGTTCGGGGCCGCGCTCGAGGACGATCCCACCGTCGAGACGCAGACGACAGTAGACGGTGCGGGCGGCGGATCGACCTACCGGATCAGGTTACGTGATCCGCCGCTACCGATCTACCGGAAGTACGTCGAACTCGGGACGACGCCGCTGGGCGGAATCGTGACCGTCGACGGCTGGTGGGGGCGAGCGCGGTTTCCCAACCGGGAGGCGCTCGCGGAGTACCGGTCGTTCTGTACCGACCGCGGCGGCACGTTCAAACTCGAGCGGCTCACTCGGGAATCGTCGAGCGACGATCCGCCGTTCGGACTCACCACCGAACAGTACGAGGCGCTCGTCGCGGCCCGCGATGCGGGTTATTTCGACGTCCCGCGAGCGGCATCGACGGCGGAGATCGGCGATCAACTGGGGATTTCGGCACCGTCGGCCTCCGAGCGGCTCCGGCGCGGAATCGATCGGTTACTGGAAAACGCGCTGTAGCCGCGAGTGACCGACGACGCCGCCCCGGATTCCGCGCGCATGCAGTGGCGTCCGATGGGACAATTCTCAAGGCGACCGGCCCGAAAGGAACGGGTATGAGTTCGTCGGAATCGGACGGCGTCACGTTGTCGGTTCGCGCTGCCGAAAAGGGAGACGCCGGCCGGGGCGTCGCGCGAATTCCCGAATCGGTGCGGCGACAGCTCGGCATTCTCAGCGGCGACGCCGTCGTGATCGACGGCGACGAGTCGACGGTCGCCAAGATGTGGCCCGCGGATCCGTCGGTCCCCGACAACGCCATCCAGGTCGACGGTGATACCCGAGCGAACGCCGGCGTTCACGTCGGTGACACGGTCACCGTCCGGGCGAAAGACAAGTCGACCATCGCCGACGCCGATTGGGTGACGCTCGTCGCGCCGCCGGGACTCGCCGAGAGTCAGCGGCGGGCCGCCGAAAGCAGCGCGGCGGAGAAACTCCGCAATCGACCGGTCCGCGCCGGGGAGCAGATCCGGATCGAGGGGATCGATCAGCAGCCGTTCCGGGTCACCGACACGGATCCCGACGGTGACGTTCGAATCACGAGCGCGACAACAGTTCGGCTCGCCGATCTCGAGTCGGGATCGGACGCCACTCCGAGTTCGAGCGGGACCGGGGCTACCGACCGCGGCCGACAGTCTGACGGATCGACCGATGCGCCGGCCGGTCCCGACTCCCAACTCGAGGCCGGGACGGGCGAACTCGATCCGGGATCCGGCGTCACCTACGAGGACATCGGCGGCCTGGACGAGGAACTCGAGCAGGTTCGCGAGATGATCGAGCTCCCGCTGTCGGAGCCGGAGCTGTTCAGACGCCTCGGCGTCGAACCGCCCTCCGGCGTCCTTCTCTACGGCCCGCCCGGCACCGGGAAGACGCTGATCGCACGCGCCGTCGCCAACGAGGTCGACGCCGAGTTCGAGACGATCTCGGGGCCGGAGATCATGTCGAAGTACAAGGGGGAGTCGGAAGAACAGCTCCGAGAGACGTTCGAGAAGGCTCGCGAAGAGGCCCCGACGATCGTCTTCTTCGACGAGATCGATTCGATCGCCGGCACGCGCGACGACGACGGGGACGCCGAAAACCGAATCGTCGGCCAGCTACTGACGCTGATGGACGGCCTCGACGCCCGCGGCGAGGTGATCGTCATCGGCGCGACCAACCGCGTCGACGCGATCGATCCCGCGCTCCGGCGCGGCGG
>NZ_JAQIVI010000012.1 GCF_028618695.1 Natrinema soli
GCCAGCGCTCACCCGAACAACTATCACTGATCAAGTGGAAAATTTGCTTGCAGGATTTTCATAGGTGCAGGATTTTCATAGGAGTTCCCACCCATCATTATGCAGAGACTCGACCATGGATAAAACGTGTAACTGTTGAAATCACTGGCTTACAGGTGCGGAATGAGGGCTGTATAATAGATGGATAGCGGGTATGAGACATATTCTATGACACGCTCTTGTGGGAATATTTCCACGAAGTCGATCCCGGAAACGTTTCCAGGGCCGACGATAGTAGTGATGCCCGCGACAAAGCAGCTGAAAAGAAGGTTCGTCTAAAGCAGACCTTTCTTCTTGAGGCGGTCCGTCATGCAGTCCCGACAGATCGAGACGTTTCTTCTATCAGCCTCCTCTAGCAGAGTAGGGAGGGGAAACGTCGCATCACAGTTGTGGCACTCATGCTCAATCGGAACGCCTCAAGTCTTAAGTTCGGCCATGCGCGCTTCGACCTCCTCTTGGTTGGCGGCTCGTAGTCGTCCAATGTCTCTTCGCGAATTTCGTCCGGAGTGATGTTTTCGCTCATGTGTCTCTGTCTCTATTGCCAATCTCTAGATATATATATATATCTTGTAGTTACTCGCCAACTCCCGCGCCACTGAGCATTTCAACCGTGTCCCGACAATTCGAGCAAGCGTGTAATGTCCCGTCGTTGGCCGAAAATACACGCTTGTATCGATCTGTAACGTGTGAATCGCAGTTATCGCAGTGTGCCATTAGACAATACCTCGGATTGTACGAATGGCCAGCGAGGCAGCCATTAAGTAAACTCCTGTACCGGCAACCAACAGCCACGAGGCCGAGAACTCACTCATCCTGCCCCTCCATGCATGTTGCAAAGGTGCGTTCTATCTTGAGACACTCCAGGCGCGCCTGCTCGAGTTCGGCTTGAGTGATACCCTGCATTAGCCACCTCCGAACTTGCAGCCGTCTCGGTGGAGAGGGAACTCCGTATTCGGGGAACGATCACTCGAAAACATCGTCCGTCTCGATAACCTCACAGTCGCCGGTGCTGTGTTGAATCCGGGGGCGACGCGGGGATCACAGTGGCTCACAAAGTTGTTCGATGTTCGAAACGGCGAACATCAGGTCAATCTCACGGAACTCACGATACCAGAACTGCGCTCGCACGGCGGAGCCGGGCGAGCGCTGGGTGACGAGACGACGTCTCGACCATCCACCGCTGAGAGCACCTAGTACCGTCCCAACCGTCGAGTGACTAGTTCTCAGCCTCCTCGATAGTCGGATAGAGCCGGTGTAGTTTCGTTCGAGCGTCCTCGTTTGTGAATTGCCAGTTGATCGTGACATCCAACTTATTGCGCTCAGCTTCCCACGCAGCGACCTCCGACTGGAGGGTCGCTGCGTTCGAAATTCGGCGGTTGAGACACTGGGTCTGGAGCGTGCTCCAGACGAGTTCGGCCATATTCAGCCAACTTCCGTGCGTGGGCGTATAGTAGAACTCGAAACGATCGAGATACTCGCGTGCTTTCTCGGGCGGGAAGAATCGATAGAAGGCAGCCGGATTGTGCGTGCTGAGGTTGTCCAAGACTACCCGGATGCAGACCGCATCCGGGTAGTCGTCGGCAATCGCCTGCATACAGTCGATCCATTCACAGGTCCGCCGTCGTTCAGTCACATGGAGACGACACCGGCCAGTTAACGGCTCAGTCGCCAGGTGAAGCATTCGTTTCCCATTGCGTTCGTAGTGGTGATCTGTTCGAGCGACCGCTCCCGGTGACGCCGGGAGCGGGTCGCGGACGTGCTTGCGAAGTTCCTTGCTGGACTCGTCGAAGCAGATGACTGGACGGGTCTCGTCGTACGGCTCTTCGTAAAGAGAAAGGATCATTTCCATCCGATAGACGAACTCTGCGTTCTCTTTGGGCGGAATAAGCCAGTACTCAGAGCGGTGTGGCTTCAGGTCGTTTTTTTAACCGCTGTCGGACGGTTTCCTCGGAGATCGAGTCGAACTCGATCTCCTCGAGGGTAACGAGGCGGTCAGCAAGAAGCGTGTACCTCCAGCGAGTTCGGCCTTCAGGCGGCTTCGAACAGGCGAGTGCGACGAGGTGGGCTTCAGCTCGCCCGTCGAGTTTTGGTTCGTAGTCTCGGTCGGGCTTGCGGCGGTGGATCGCCGCAAGCCCTCTCTCAGAGTACGCTTTGCGTGTGCGATAGGGCGTGGCGATCGAGCAATCGAGGTGCTCACAGATCGTTGGATCTGTGAGCCCCTCGTCGACCTTCAGGAGAATTTTTGCTCGGGTGATCGCTTCGGCTCTATGTTCGCCTTTCGAGACGAACTCCTTCAGCTCGTTCCGCTCCTCGTCAGAGAGATCGACAACGTGCTTCTTTCGCCCCATGTGTATAGAGACGCTCTCAAAGGAGATAACCTAGACTATCCACGTTTGGGACGGTACTAAGTAGGTCTGCATCCTGAACAGTTTGAAACAATTGTATAGCTAAAAATCGCTTTAACTGATAGATAGGGATATAACCAGTATTCGTACGTCGTGTTGTTATGTGGGAACGACGATCTGTGCTGGCGAGTGGTGCAGCGCTGTCGATCGGGACCGGACTCGCTTCGGTGGGGGCCGGAGCTTCCGAGGCTGACATCGACGAACTTCTGAATCCGGATCGCAATCCGGGACCGAACGAGGACTGGCCGTCACACCGAGGCGACCCCGGTCACGCCAGATACATCGCAGACGGCCACGAGTTCGACGGCGGAGAACTCGAGGCCGCGTGGTCCGTTGAGGGTGCGGGTACGGGTACCGTCGCCGACGGGACGGTCTACACGCCGACCGACGACGGCGTCGTCGCCCTCGATGCGACGAACG
>NZ_JAQIVI010000120.1 GCF_028618695.1 Natrinema soli
ACACAGCGACCGCACCAGTCACTCAACAAACAACCGCCAGCGGAGGTGCTAAACTAGACAGTGCCTCAGTATCGCAGTCATACCACATAGCGAGAAGTTGTATATCCTTCTGAGCATAATCGTAGTTGCGCTCAAGAACCCTCGCATCCAGTGGATCGGCTTTAAACGGACTCATTAGCGATTAGTTTGGTATCATGTGCCATAAAACATAGGTATTACAGCGTAAGTGAGTCTAGTAAACTGTCTTCTCCTGCATCCTGAACAGAGATTGGCGTTCCGTTCAGTCCTCAAGTGTAGTGGCTGTATAGTTCTCCTATATTCCGTGAAAAGAACGTCATACGGATCATTCTATAACCCCTCTCAATCAAGGATAGTGTCGAGGTGGTAAACCTCTCTATGACGGTCTGTGGGACAAGGGAAGACGTTTTTTCGTCGGGCCACTACACACGGCCATGCCTTTTGGGACGAGCTGGCAGACACTCTTGGATGAATGCGATGCTCTTGGAGAGGACGCTACACTTACAACACCGCTCACTGAGAAGCAGTTTCGTATTACCAGTGCTCAAGAGTCTCGTATCGTGATCAAGTTCGCCGATACCGGCGACTCGCAGCCGTTGCAACGTGACCAATTCGAGACCTTAGCCGGCCGAATCAACGACTCTGGGGGCACATTCGACCTCCAACGGCTCCCCCTGGACGCGGAACCGTACGCGGCAGTGCTGAATCTTCACCCTCGGTATGAGTACAACGACCGGGCGGGGACGCTCACTGAGACCGACGAGCCAACAACCTCGCAACTCATCACGGGTGTCTCTCCCTCCCCTGACGAGCAGGATCAAGACCGGACGGAACCGGATCTTGACGTCTACGCCGATATGCTGCTCTTGATCGACGCTCTCGAGCGGCATAATCCAGCGGTACTCGACGAGTGGGAGACGCCAGTGCTCATCAATCTCTATACACTACTCTCGGATGTCCAACGGAATGCGGGCGACCTTCGAACAGAGGTCCGTGAAGTTCTTCTTGACCGGCTTCACCACGATAAGCCAGTATACGGCCAGTATGGGTCGGTCCAACGCACGACTCGACGCAACCGCTCGCTCAAAGCCGATGAGGAGGTGCTCCGTGTGTTCGAAGGCGCCGGCATCCCTCGCGAGCGGCTCATGTCCATTGATCGCGAGAAGGTTGATGAGGCGCTCGAGGTGACTGAACACTCAGAGTCGGCGGTGTATGAGATCGACGAACGCGAATACGTCCGCAAAGCTGAGGTTGACGAGGAAAGCAAGGAAAGCCGTCTCCAAGGATTGAAAGACCAACTGGCGTTGAGTGACGATCCAGAAGCCGAGGAGTTGCGTCAGGAAGTTGGGGAACTAGAACAGCGGATTGAGGACTTGACGGAGTTCAATCCTGGGACGTCAGTCGGAACGAGATCGTAATCTCCTTGCACGACTTCGACGATACTGCGCTCATACGATGCTCGCAGGAACTTCAGAGAACGATCTGTTCTGAGTGTATACTTATGATTCGCCGATCCATCCTCGTCGTATGGATCCAAAAATCTCGCTCGTGACGCTCGGTGTAGAAAGCATCGATGAGTCTATTCGATTTTATCGCGACGGACTGGAATTTCCGATGCAGGACCGTGATGAGGACAGTGACGTGGCCTTCTTCACACTTGAAGGAACGTGGCTCTCGCTCTATCCCAGAACCCTTCTCGCTGAGGATGCCACCGTGCCCGCCGGCAAGAACGACTTCTCGGGAGTTACTTTGGCCCACAATGTGACGAGCAAGGATAAAGTCGAGACGATACTCGACGAAGCAGAGGATGCCGGCGGCCGTATTGTCAAACCAGCTCAGGAGGTCTTCTGGGGCGGATATTCCGGGTACTTTGCCGATCCCGACGATCATCTTTGGGAGGTAGCGTATCCAGACCTCACTGAGGAGTAGGGTTCTCTCTTGGTCGTATGATGGAGAACCCGGAGCGTTCAATTCGCAGACACACTGAGCAGCTGATATGGTCTCTACTGGCTGAGAGCAATTTGAGCCCCGAGTAGGCACAGTGTGTCAATAGTCCGCTATTGTTAGACCAGACTTATCTTTCAACGTCTGATATGTGTCGTATGAGACGACGTAGCTACCTTGCCGGCCTTGGTGTGACTACGGCAACCGCCCTTGCTGGCTGTGCCTCAGATACCAACAGTGGAAACGGGAATGACGTGAGCCTTCCAGAACAACCCTCTATCACAGCTGAAGATACCAACCCTGACAGTGCATCAACTACCCTCGAGATACGATGGAACGCTACTGCGTTCGATACCTACAAAATCGATTCCGATACCGAGCAGTATTACGATTCACCAGACGGGGAGCAACAGTTGATCGTGCAGGTCGAGATAACGAACACGGGAGAGGAAACAACGGGCTTTGTTCCCGGTGAAATGCAAGTGCTGGCCGATGGAACTGAAGCAGAATGGGCCGTTCTCGTGGACGGAAGTAGGTTAGATGTCGATCTCGAGCCGGGAGAGAGCGTCAACGATTGGATGGCCTTCACAATCCCGGAGGATACGAATGAGGTCGTGATAACAATCCGAGATTATTCTGTCATCGAGCATGCGGCTGAGTTCACTCATGACGAGAGTATGGAGGTCGACGTTATCCCCTACTCCTCTTCGATCTCTTAGCGAAATCGGTCACTCGCTCTTTGAGGTCGCTTCCTGGAAGTACGCGATCAACTCGTGCTCACTGAACCGATCCGTCTCGCAGCACATCGACTTGTAGTCGAGTTTGGTCAGGATGTACTGCCGCCGATCCCACTCCTCGGTAATCTCGAATTCCCCGTCACGGCCGTATGAGTACTCGTACGCGTCGAAATTGTAGACGTGCTCCTTCACAACCCAGTACGTTCCTTCCATTGACTGGAAGTAGTCGTCGACGTCGAACTTGAACTCCTGTAACAGCTGCTGGGAAGGTTGTGCGTCACTCACTGGAATCACCTTGGCTCTGTTCTCCTGAAACGACGGAGTACTACCACGAGGACGAGATCGCCCGAATCGGCCTGTAATCCTCTACCGGCTTTCGAGTAGTGTGCCCTGTAAGCGGGTGTTAGTCTGCTTACAGGCTGTAAACAAGTCCCGTTCTTTAAGTGACCTTCACGAGCGACATACGGTGAAAACAAGATGTCCTACGCAACCTACATTCGAGCGAGTACCGATGAACAGACAGACGCCCACCAACGGGAGAGTATCGACGAGTGGCTTCGCGAGCATGACGCCGACCTTGAGGACGTCGATCGCTACGCCGACCTCGGAGAGTCCGGAGCGAGTGACGATCGCGAGCAGTTCACCGAGCTGCTCGAGGCGCTCGAGGCTGGCGACTACACGCACGTCGTGTGTTGGGAGATTAGTCGACTCTCTCGAAAGGGCGCGACACTGCAGGAGTTTTTTGACCTCTGCGAGGACACCGAGACGACCGTCGTGATCACGGACGGCGCTGTCGAGAAGGTCACTCCCGACGGCACCGGCCGGTTCGTTGCTGATATCATCGGGATGGTCTACCAACAGGAACGCCGGACGCTCATCCGGTGCATAGAGGCCGGACAGCGTCGTGCACAATGCGAAGGGAAATGGTTGGGACAAGTCCCTGCAGGCTTCAAGCGCGACGGTGACGGCTATCTGCAGCCGATTATTGACCCAGATCACGACGCTGGCGAGACGGGCTATCTTGAAATTCGAGACGCACTCAAGCGGATCGACGATCGTGAATCGTACCGATCTGTCGCTGAAGGCCTACCGATCGCACGTCAGTCTCTCTCAAATATCGATCAAGACGACGAGCGTCGTCAGTGGTATCTTGAGGCTGAAGCGAGTGACGACGCTGTTCACGATGCACTCGAGACTGTCAGATCGGAACCGGCCGACTAATGCCGAGCAGCACGATCTATCGATCGGCCTGAACCGACACCTGCCGATCCTATACTTTATTCGTTTCTGTTGGAATAGGAAGAGATGATGAGAGGGACACTTTTTGGCCGAAATAGAGCTGAATGGTTCTTGGTTTTAGAAGCGATGTATGACCTGCAGATCACATTAAATCCCGATAATTTATTTGGTGATGATCAATACACTAATGCTGAATTCATAGATCAAGCTCCGGAAGAGGACGAAGAAACCGGGACGCTTGACGGGTTGCTCGAAACGCTCGACTAACGCTCCCGCTGTTCCAACTCCTTCTCCACTTCTTCGCTGATGATCGTCCGGAGGTCATCACCGAGTCCGCGACGGACGACGTCTTTCAGAGTCTCGAGTTCGTCCTCAAGGCTACTCACATGGTTCTCGAGTCGCTCTATATCATCATACGTCGGGAACGAGCGCCAATGGCTCGAGTCCAGGAACTCCTGACCAAGCGAGGTAATGGAATAGACGTTCGCCGGGATCGTTCCTTCCCCATCGATCTCTCCGACGACCTCCACTAGCCCAAGATCAACGAGTGTCTGCATGTGGTAGCTCATACTCCCCGACGGGATCCCTGCTTCACGGCGGAGCTCCGTCGTCGAACGTTCGTCACTATCCGATCGACTCAGAGCCGTGAGCAACGCTCCACGATCCTCAGTGATCTGCTCAGAAATCTCGTCGAATTTGCCCGAACTCTCGGAACTCATACATTGACCACACCCTATAGATAATTTCCATCTACTTAGTGATTATCCCGATATTATCCAGCTCCCCCAGAAACGCCGACCAATAAGGAACCAGTCAAACCACAGGGGCCTCAAGCCAGCCGGGCAAAGAATCATAGATATATCAGTATCTAGAGCAATTCGGCGAGAGGGTTAGCCAAGCAGCAGAATCCGACACGAGTGGAACTAATCATGTCACGACCACAGCAGAGGAGGGCACCCAAATAGATCTCAATAGAGAGGGAGGACGAGATGACGTGACCAGGGACACCCCAGCGGGCGCACAGAGTCAGAGGAAACTCGAGTGGGTTAGCAGTGGAACAGTCCACCAGAGATCGATGGCGAGGAAGACAGCCAGAATGAGAACGGAGGACAGTCCAGTAATGCAACCAGCGAGTTCAGAAAAGCCGACGACAGTCCTCTTCTGTCAGAACAGGCCGACAAGGTCTTGTTGAAATTCCATTCTTCAGATGTGATTTGCCTGAAATAGGTGTTACGTAGAGATGCCTGCGTAACATGAACCGGCTTAGAATCTTAAACAACTGGAAAAGTAATCTCCAAACCATTTCGATCAACCCGAACCAGATATTTATCGAAAGTGAAAATAACGGTGACAGGACTGTCATTAGCTACGAGCTCGTTAAGAGATATAGGATTAATATATTCATATAGGTTTATTGATAGGTCACATGGTTTTTCATTTTCAAAGGCAGATACGCATTCTAGTACCGCAATACTTGGGTCGATAGTTGACCAATCGTATTCGACACTGGCTGCCTCTCGCCCACTATCACTATCTACCATGCCATATGATAGCATGAATCATACTATAACATTTTTGTATATCTGTAAGAGATGTTTGACTGCCTGATCTGTACTGAATGATGTGTGATTCATCTGTACTTATCGCTGAGGGTGCCAAACTTGTCACCAGTTGTGGGTTCCAACAGAGCCGCCGACAAAGACGCAAAGCGTCAGTGTGGGGGTACCAGTCAGCGCTATCGGCATCTGGGGTGCCGACGTGAGCGACACAGGTCAATTCACCTCACCTTGATGCACTGCTGGGGCGCCAGCAGTACCACGCACGACTAGGCTGCCGGTGTGACAGCAGTATCTGGGTGCTACTGTGACCGCACTAGTTGGGTGCCGTCTTGTGCGAAGCACTGCAGCTCCAGTAACAGCAGATCACGTGGACTCGAGTTCAAGAGTGAACTCGACAACAGTAGGAGACTGAGGGTCGCATAGAAGGATCCGCATGACGTTCTTTTCACCCAATCTGGAGAGAACTATCCGTTCACTACACGTGCAAAGTAAACGGACAACTTGCTTTCTCCTCCTTTTATTATACTATAAGGAAATAACGAGGTATGGATCGGGCCGTCCGCCGTCGTCTTGATGTACTCATCGCACTTATGACGGGCCTATTGGGGATTGTTCTTACAGTTATATACTTTAGCGAACGAGTGGGGATATTCACCCTTATGATCTCATTTTTCGTTGCAGTGGTCATCGGGCTGCTGGCATCATGGTATGTAGAAGGATGATCCGCCTCAGCCACTGACTCTAATTACGAGAGATTTGCCTACTCTCGTTAAATGGTTCACCTTACTGAGAATACCGAAGCGGTAAGTCCTTCACCTGTACTTACCGTTTGTCGGGGAGTCACAGAGAGGGTATGAGGAACTTTTCTATGACACCTGGAAGGAGACTGTCAATTCTCCGTTTCAGTGGGAACTTCCACGAGCGACATAGCACTGCGCCGGCCAACACGAAACAGAGGGGACTGTCAACCCTAGCGATCAGCACGCCCTGGACTCCGGCAGGTTCCAGCCGAGTTGACTGTCAGTCATAGCGAGCCGTCTATCCGACCGTCTCTCGAGTTGGTGTTTGTTTTCGGATCCGCAAGAAACTCGCGTGGTCGAGTGGATCTGTACGCTACAAGAGTGCCGCCCCGACACTCTCCCTATTGCTACCTCTACGGACGCATCTACTCCAATCGGACCTACTCCACAGCAACCTACTCCCTCCGCTGTGGGTAGCAACAGGAATATACGCCAAATATTTAGCACATGCCAGCATCGACGCGCCATCTGGGCACCACCGTGCACTAGTTGGGTGCCATCTTGTGCGAAACACCGCGGTTCCAGTAACAGCAGATCACGTGGGCTCAAGTTCAAGAGTGAACTCGACAGCAGTAAGGAACTGCCAATTGCGAGCACCAGTTCAGTGGGACCATCCACGAGCAACACGGCGCCATGTGCGTCGGCCAATACGTGACAGGCGGACTGTCAGTCCTGGCGACCAGCGTATCACTGAACTCGCTGGCACTGATAAACGTCGGCGACGACCTCCAGCAGTTCTCCGCGTATTTTGCTATGATCCTCGACGACGACCTCTCCGACATCCACGAGACCGTCAAGAAGGCAGCTAAACTCTTCCAGTCCGGCGGCGGCGTCGGCTACGGCTTCTGGCAGCTCCGACCCTACGGCGACTCGGTCGACTCAACCGGGGGCATCGCGTCGGGCCCGATCACTTTCATGCGGACCTACGACCAGCTCTGCGAGATCATCGCGCAGGGCGGGACCCGTCGCGGTGCCCAGATGGTCACCTCATAGAAATCTTCCTGAATAACGGCCGATCCTCACGTTCCCCGGCTCTGATCCACTGGATAGCTGATGGTTTCCCTGTCCGATTTTCGTGAGGAGGCGCTGATCGACTCGGTATCTTCGACAGCGCCGGGATCATCCGGCACCACGTCGACGCCGAGCCCGGCCTCGACGAGAGCCAGATCGATATCATCCTCTCGGACCTCGTCTGAATCTTCGAGATCCGGGTGACTATCCGCGAGCATCATCGCCGCGATCGTCTCGCGAAACGCACGATCCTCCCTCGAGAGCACACCGCGCCGACTCGAAAGTTCCTCGACTGCCTCGTCGAACCAGACCACCGCGCCGGGACCCCTCATTCACATCCTCCGTCCGTTGCCGCTGCCTTGCGACCAGCCTCGAGCATTTCGAATTGGTCGTCAACGTTCGCGAGGTCATCGGGCTTGCCATTGCCCAGATCGAGCGTCTCGATCACGGTCTCAATCTCCTCATCGGTCACTCTCTCGACCGCCTCGTCAGATATTGTGTCCGTCTCGTCGATCTCGTCAGGGTATCGCGCCCGTGCGACCTTGTTTTGAACGACGGTCTCGAGAGCGGGCTCGGGGATCTTGTCGACAGCCTCGAGGTCCTCGAGCGCCTGGTCGATCCAGTCTTGATCGCTCTACACCCTTGAGAAAGACGGCCTCGTCAAAATCGAGGTGGTCAAGGTTGTTGCTGACACGACGAGCGATCATTTACAATACCTTCGAGTACACGTCGTTCAACTCATCCCACCAGTCTTTTAGATTAGATAGCATATTCTGCATCGTCGTGTACGACAGGACTCGTCGGTGTTGCGGAGTTCGTACAGATCGAGATTGTGTAGACAGGTATCGATGTGCCGTTCTGACTCGGCTTGGACGGTCTCGTCAGGTTTGATGCGATACCTGTAGTAATGCAACCATCAAACGGCACTGATTTTGGCCAGCAGTGAGCGGCGAAATCACAGTTACCATTCCCGGTTGTTTCGACCAAACTGAAGAGGAGAACGGTGAGTTCGACACGGAATCCATTACTATCTGGAACAGCTACTTCGACCAGTATCACTTGCTACTTACATAGACATGGACCTATTCACATTCCTTGGCGTCGATGTGCTGTTGTTTCTCGTAATCGGTGTCCTCGCCGGTGCACACTGTATCGGAATGTGTGGGCCGCTCGTCACCGTTTATGCGAGTCAGATGAAGAGCGGCACATCAGATAGCGGTCGGGAGAGTCATCTTACAACCTACGAGGTACGCCAGCATGCATTGTTCAACATCGGACGAGCGGCGAGTTATACGCTTCTCGGTGCGGTGTTCGGTGCACTCGGCAGTACGTTGTTCGTGACGACTGCCTCGCTTTTATCTGTCGTCGAGTTCGTCCGTGGCGGAATCGGTCTCATTATCGGTGGCCTCGTCATGGTTGTCGGGGTATATTACTTACTGGGGCGAACAACTGGTAGTATTCACTTACCGGGCCTTGATCGGATATCTGGCTGGCTTGCGGCACGCGTTGATCGTCTTGCGAACGGCCCTGGTATCGTCGGACTTGGTGCAGTTCACGGACTGTTACCATGCCCGATCCTCTACCCAGCGTTTCTGTATGCGTTTGCGATCGGTTCACCTGCCGGTGGGGCAGTAGCTCTCGGTGCACTTGGACTCGGTACAATTCCTGCTGTCTTCGCGTATGGAACCGTCATCGACGCCGTTGATGTGGTTCATCGACAACGAGTGCATCGATTGCTTGGGGTTGCGTTCGTCGCCCTCGGCTACATCCTGCTTGCACATGGATTAATGAGCCTAGGGATTCACCTACCCCACCCTAGATTACCGTTCTATGATGGATTAGAAGTGACAAATAATGCCAACTAGTACCACACAATGAGTGATAATAGCACGACTGAAACCGGCTGTACGCTCTGTGATCTTCCCGTAGAGGGAAGTGATATCGTCGACGATGGGGACCCGTTTTGTTGTATCGGTTGTCGCGATGTCTACAATATGCTCGGCGATGTCGACGATATCGAGGCAGAAGATGTCCGCCGTTCTCGAGACGAATCAGAGTCTAATCGGGAGGTTCCACCGGATCACGAAGCAACGTTTCTGGAAGTTGATGGAATGCACTGTGCAACCTGTGAGGCATTCATCGAATCCACTGCAACTGCAGTTGAAGGTGTCAGTGACGTGAACTCGAGCTATGTGACGGACACGGTTCGGATCGATCACGATCCAGATCGTCTCTCAGAGGCCGATCTTCGAGATACGATCAGTGGTCTCGGATACAGCGCTTACTCACGCGATGATGTATTTAGCCGCCGGAGAGCGAACAATTGGGAGATGGGTCGAGTTGCAGTCGGTGTTCTCATGGGGATGTCAGTGATGCTTCAGTACCTTGTCATCATCTATCCAACGTATTTCGGCGGACTATTTTACGGTGAGCGGGTCACGGAGTTCTTCGAAGCCACACTCGCGAGCCCCCTTGCCACGCCTTTCTACGTTGTCATCGCGGCGCTCACGACAATCATCCTGGCCGTGACTGGAAAGCCGATCCTCCAGGGAGCGTACGTCAGTATTCGGACACGGTCTCCGAATATGGATCTACTCGTCGCGATCGCAGCCGTGAGTGCGTACCTCTACAGTACGCTTTCGATCGTACTGGGGGGCGCGCATATCTACTACGATGTGACTGTTGCTATTATTGTCATCGTCACGGTCGGCAACTATTATGAATCGTCGATCAAGCAACAAGCGACCGATCGTCTCTCCGATTTGACGGCTATTCAGGTCAATGAGGCCCGCCGCGTTGGCGGAAACGGCGAGTACGAAGATATCGCAGTCGAAGAGCTCGAGGTCGATGATCACGTACTAGTACGGTCTGGAGAGCGAATCCCCATCGATGGTGAGGTAGTCGATGGCGATGCAGCCGTCGACGAAGCAGTTGTCACTGGTGAGTCTCTTCCTGTACGGAAGCGTATTGGGGATACCGTAGTTGGCGGCTCGATGGTGACCAATGGTGCGGTGACCATCCACGTCGGAGAAGATGCTACGAACAGTCTTGATCGGATTGCTGAACTTGTCTGGGACCTCCAGAGTGGCTCTCACGGTATTCAGAAGCTCGCAGACAAATTAGCGACGATCTTCGTGCCGGTTGTTCTCGTCCTCGCAGTTATCGTCACCGGTGTGTATCTCCTGCTCGGTAACGGGGCCTCCGCCCTTCTCGTCGGTCTCACAGTGTTGATCGTTTCCTGTCCATGTGCGCTCGGACTGGCGACACCGCTCGCAGTCGCTGCGGGGATCCGCGACGCGTTGGAACGCTCGATTGTCGTCTTTGACGATACCGTGTTTGAGCGGATCCGTGATGCGGACACCATTGTCTTCGACAAGACAGGTACATTGACAACGGGCGAGATGACCGTCATCGACACCACTCTAGAGGCAGCCCTACTTGAGAAGGCGGCGCTCCTTGAGGAGCGGTCATCACATCCGGTTGGGCGAGCAATTGCCGCCGAACAGCCGGTGCCTGACGGTGGTACAGCTGAATCCGCCTCGGACACTAGTTCGATAGATGATCGCGTCGAATCTTTCGATAGTCATCGAACCGGTGTTACAGGTATCGTAGACGGAGACGAAATCATCGTTGGCCATCCAGATCTGTTCCGCGACCATGGGTGGGAGGTTCCTGCGGTAGTCGCCGAGCGTATTGACGGCAGCCGCGAAACAGGCCGGGTTCCAGTCGCTGTCGGACGCGACGGAACCACCGAGGGCGTTGTCGTCGTTGGTGACGAACTACGAGCGAACTGGGACGAGACGTTGACCGCGATTTCGGATAACGAACGGGAGGTCATTGTCCTCACTGGAGACGATGCTCGAGCGGCAGAGAGCTTTCGTGAACATCGTGTTGTTGACGAAGTGTTTGCGGGTGTTCCCCCTGAAGGAAAAGCAGCGACTGTCGAACAATTCAACGAGACTGGGCGAACAGTGATGATCGGTGATGGTACCAACGACGCGCCGGCGTTAGCCGCAGCTGATCTCGGTATCGCGCTCGGTGGCGGTACCGCGATGGCCGCTGATGCCGCGGACGTCGCTCTTGTCGACGACGATCTCTCGTCTGTCGAAACCATCTTTGATCTCGCTCAGGCGACAAACCGACGCGTGAAAGGAAATATTGGGTGGGCGTTTTGCTACAACGCCATTGCAATTCCGCTGGCTGTGCTAGGCCTTCTAAATCCACTTTTCGCCGCACTTGCGATGGGTGCAAGTAGCTTATTGGTCGTTACGAATTCAACCCGAGCATTGCTGCCAGAGGACGCTCACTGAGACGGCCGTAAGTTCAAAGAGGATCACTGATTCGCCGGCGAGTTACCGACGCCGAACGCGAGCAGATAGAACTCGCGAAATTCGAGATCACTCGAGCGTGTGCAATGTGTGTTCCCGAAGAGGTGCGCGAGATAACGGGCGATTCCCCGCAGCTATCTCACTACTGTGTTTTCAGATTGATGTCGAAAAAGTCAACTGCATTATGACACAAGATGTGCTCATAGCCTTGTGGAAACGCTGCTTGTGTGTCGTCAATTAACTCAGTCTCCGTTATCGAACTTGGGTACGTTGGATAGTCGGTTCCAAACATGATTTGATCCGTGTATTCACGGAGCCGGTCTATCGGCATTTCGCCCTCACGGACACCGATCAAATCATGAACCTGATCCCCAACTGCGACGGCAGTATCGAATATGATGTTCTCGTACTGGTCAGCCAGATCGAGGAATGCGTCCGTTTCGAACAACCCCAGATGAGGCACACAAAGACGAAGAGAAGGAAATCGTTCAAGAACATCTTCTGTCGCAGCCGGCCCGACAAGGTCAGAATCACGATAGAACGGATGTGAAGAAGCATGGATAACGACGGGGAGCTCGCGCTCAACTGCAAGTTCGTATACTGGATCCAGTCGCTGATCCGATGGTGGAAATTCTTGGACGGGGCAGTGAAGTTTCACGCCGGCGAGACCGGCGGTCAGTCCGTCTCTAATCACGCATTCGGGGTCATTATCGTCTGCATGGACAGTAGCAAGTCCGACGACATGATCAAGCGGTTCGATCGTTTCAGCAACCATGTTGTTCATTGAACGCGCAACGTCGGGTTTGTGGGCATATGGAAAGCAAACGGCTCCGTCACGAGCGGCTAAGTAGTCACAGATGTCCCCACTCGTAACAGATGGGAGTGTCCACGAAACTTCCTGTTGAAACCACTCATGGATGGCTGCAAGGATCCGATCAGGAAGGAGGTGAACATGTGCATCAACAATCGGAGATATTGCTTGCGGTGACCGATCACGCGACTGTGAATTAGATGATGGCATAACTCCGTCGTAGTGTAGATGCTGATAATTTAACCAGCTTTCCCTTATCAACCACTTTTAACATTTCCTCTTTAGAGGGTGATACTGCTACTATCGCCACCGACTCTCTACTCGGATCCGATACCGGAGCCCGACGACGTTCGTGTTCGCGATCGCCTGGATCACGTGGGGCGGGTGTTCGTCGCGTCCTGGATGTTTTGCTCACTCTTGATAAGATGGGTGACCGCCGCGTCGATCACGTCCGACCGCGGCGGGTCGTTCGGACCGTCGGCGACAACCTCCGCGGTCTCGTCGAGCAGTTGCTTGCGCTCGTCGCTCAGTCGCAACGTCGCTCGGTCGGTTCCCATATCAACTGAGGAAGAGCCGTTCAACAAAGCATCCTGATTCGAGTAGCAACTGCCGGAATTGTGGCGCACATCATTCGGAACGGTACATTCATGTGTTCGGGATAACGATGGTATCTCACACACCTGCTTGATGTGTCGTGATCAGCGGTTGATGTACCACAGTGGAGAGGTCATCCCAGAGATCTAATGATGGTGATAATTTTCTTGGAGAATGGCGAAGCAAAACGGTTCGACTCGTACCAGCCACTCGGCAACGGCGTAATTCGCTGCCGTCGTTCGGACCCTTCACCGCGCAGGAAGTTTCCCGAGACGACGGAGTACTACCGCGAGGATGAGATAGCTCGGATAGAGATCTGACCACTCTCATTTTTGGGCTGGAATCAGGGGCTTGAATGCCGGAGTTATGCGCAAACTCCGACACCACTCGGCACCAACCCCGCCGATCTGGTCCCTATCCATCGTTAATTGCACCGACTGAAGAAGAGGATTGTCAGAGTTATTAGGTAACCCCGACAGCGAATCCAGATACCAACACTATGTGAATCGAACCACGACAGAACACGAGTCAGTCGAGGAACCACGTCCGAAGGTATGGCTCACTGGCACCGACTATACAGGATTCCGTGATCACGCCGGCTACCGTGACGTCCTCGTGATTTCTAGGCTGTAAAACTCAAAGTGTCCTTGACCAACTGAGCGGGTAAGTTTATCGAGGAGGAACGCTTGGTCTAAGGGTTGATAATAATCCAAACCTTGAACACTGAAGAGGATAGTCAACCTGTATGTCAGCTGTAATCGATCGGAGAGCAGAAGCGTTCAAAGAACCGATTTATTTCGTCTTTCGCGTGACTGTAGGACTATTATTTATGCAGCATGGCGCTCAGAAGCTGTTTGGTCTCTTCGGTGGTGTTGATGGTAGTGGTGGTACTGCACCGCTCGTCAGCATGTACGGGGCTGCTGGCGGCATTGAGTTCCTTGGCGGTTTCCTCATCGTCGTGGGGCTTTTGACACGGCTTGTTGCACTGATTATGGCTGGGCAGATGATTATTGCCCAACTCATTGCTCATCTTCCGGAGGGCCTGATCCCAATTCAGAACGGCGGAGAACTTAGTCTCCTCTATCTCGTAACATTCCTCCTCCTGAGTGTGTACGGTCCCGGCCGCTACAGCATCGAACGCCTTGTCTTCAATCGAGACTCGTTTAACACGAACACTACAGCCGGTGATTCATCGTAACGGATTTATTTAAATCCTATCTTTCATATATATTTTGACTAAAACAGCTGGTCAATGAGATATGCTTATTGACCTGATGACCGATTCCCTGGGAAAAACAGGCAGGTCTCACCAAATAGGATGAGTGCGAGAATCCCGGTAGGGACGACCCATATTCCGCCAATATCCAATATGTCCAGTAGAACCCCGGCGGCTACTCCAGCGATTAAGAACAGAAGACGTGAACTGAGTGACTCGCGTTTGGAGGACTGCTCAGGCATTATCTATACCATGTTGTTCGGAGGTTTAAAAACTATGTCAGATTGAATTTTGGCACCAATCCTCGCTATACTTCCTTTCTTGACCACTCAGAGTGATCGGTCAATATTGTGAATAAGACAAACCATAGTGACTTCACGGAACTGCTTCCACCACCGTCGAAATCGAACAAACGTACCGTACTTTCGCTTGAGCGTTGAGTTGACTGTCTCAGATTGACTCCATTGGCCGTAGAGATTAGTGTTCAATCGGGCATTCCATGCTTTGTGAAGTGACGTGAACTCACGATGTTTAATTAGTGGACGAACCTCGCGGAATTACAGGACAAACGTGTAACTCTCTGAGGATTTTAACAGAGCCACCCACACCGTATCTACGAGCGTTCCAGCTCCACCGTGAATCTTCCGAAGACCGGGAGAAGAATTCCTCAAAACCATCCTTGAAACCGCGCTCTAACTCACTAACAATCTACGCCACAAGAGCGAAGACGATATTTCACGTACCCGCTACATTCAAGTGACCACTATATCAACCATTAAACATGGCATCAAATACTAGGATCAATCTGGTGGTCTAAGAGATGCGAATCGAACTGGCAGTGGATGCGATTACGGATTCGGCCTACGATACGTCCGCTCATCACAAGATTCGCGGCCGGATTTGGCGTGCCCTCGAAAAAAATGAAGAGCACGCCAATCTCCATGACACAGACCATGGGATTGGGTTCTCATTCTCGAATATCTTTCCTTGGGGGGCGATTAAAGAGGGAGACCGACGGTACATCCGAATTTCCTCGCCCCGTAGAGAGATCTTGGATGAGCTTATTGTACACTTTGGTCGAAACCGCGAGTTCGACGTTGGCCAAATGCGTTTCGAGGTCGCGGATATTACTGGCCACGCGCCCCAAGTGGGCGAAGCAGGCTCAACCGGTCGCATCGATACCGGAACAGGAGTATTCTGTGCGATCAACCGGCGTCTGGCCAAGGAGCATGGTCTCGATACCTCAAAGATAGATGCCGGCGAGTCAGAGACTAAGCTTTTCTGGCGGCCAGAACATGGAATGGAAGCTCTCCAAGCAACGATACGTCGGTCACTTCAACGAACTCACGAACAGTTCGGAGAGGAGTATTACGACGGCCCAACCGAGGTCAATGAACCCCTGTTTAATCAGATTGAGCCAATCAAGGACGATGTTACCTACTCAATCCGGTTCCAACCGGCCACGGCTGTCAACCGAACAGTTATCCTCTCGAAGTGGCGGTTAGGCTATCGGGTTCGGAATGACACCCATCGATACCACCTGAACTTGGCGCTGGATTCAGGTATCGGCCAGCGCCGCGAACATGGGTTCGGGTTTCTCAACCTCCGTGAACAGAACCCACCGCGGGCCAACGTCAAATGAGCGATGGACCAACCCATAAGGATTTCCAGAACGCTCTGGATAAACACTGGCATGACCGTCCACCGGCAAGTCTGGAGGATGTCATGGCCCTGTATGGGGTCCTAGCCGTCGCCGAAAGCGGTGGTGGCCTCTACACAACGCCCAGTAAGCTTCAACCGTTCGTGGATGACGGCCGTTTAGTAACGGTTTCGTTGGATCTGACAGGCGACTCACCCAAAATAGTCAGTTTAGACCAGGACGATCTCCGTGATGAGGATGTCCCGCAGCTTGGCTACTCGCACAAATCCTCGGGTCGAGGGGCTAAGTACAGTCTGACTCAGATCGGATCGAAGAACGGGAACGATGCTGAGGGAGTGAGTAGCACGCTCCTTGGCCGAATCCGCTCATGGACCGGTCAAGATAGTGTCGAAAATTTCACTAGTGGGAATGGGAACCCAGACGGTTGGCTTATCGAGACACTTGGGGATGTCTTCGAGAAGGATTCAGAGACTCTCGAGTCTCTAAAGGTCAAGATTATCGAACTCTTGCCGGCAGATGAATCCATCCCCTACGTGATGACGGTTCGGTTAAAACTCAACCCCGTGAATCTGGAGTCGGTGGATGCGACTAATCAGGAGTGGTTCTATCCTGCTGAGGTTGGCATTCTCGAAGAGGCCATGAAGCGATATGCAACCGCCAACGCCGCAAACAAAAATATTGACAAGGGGGCCTCGGAGGGTCAAGGGATTGGCGTAGTTTCCGGAGAAAAAGGTCGTGTCGTCGGAACGCCAGAAAGTCCGCTTGGTGTCTTTTCGGTAAAACATCCTGACGCCCAGCCGGACCTACGGAAGACCGAGTCCTGGCGGAACTACCCCGTTAGTGACGACGTGGCCATGCTGTTCGCCAAAGGCCAAGATCTGATCGACCGATGTATCTATCGAAACGGTGGGATGGAGACGTATGCCCTCCCCTACTTCGCCGGTGAGATGACGGGGAAAAAGGCCGATGCACTCTATCTAGCCATCGATTCCGTCGATGGAGACCGTCAGATCGGGGAATCGGCTGACCCACCAATGGCACAGGTCACGTTCAATCTCACGGAGAATGATGATGAGACCATCCGAGAGCTGGCTGAGCAAGAGCTCCGATTCTATACGGTTACGATGCCAACCAGTGATGATAAGAATATTATCGCGGAAGAGCCGACTGCGTCAATTTACTGGCCAAACAAATTAGCAGATTCTCTTCGGCAGACGATCGAAGGACCGACGCTGAATCCGGCCAGGGGAGGGTTCGAACAATTCAATAACTGGCCGTTACTGAAACTCGACACAGATACAACGCGAGCAAGCCGACGCCGATTGGCGTTCATGCGTATTACGAACCACGAGTTTACGGACGCAGTGTTCGCCTACCGTGACGAGGAAGACGATGATTTTCGCCGTATTATCGACCACCGGCTTCTCTCAGGAGCGCCAGTAGACGCAAAGACACTGTTCGAGGAATATCTCCAGCGCTACGACGATGCCTCAGAGGACGGTGACATCCCGCCACAGCAGATTGTCGCCCAGCAGCTCGTCCACTTAGAGACGCTCTCACGGGCAGGATTACTGGACGGAATCGATACTTCAATTGAGCCAACAGAAACTACGATGACAACGGAGACTACAATCGACACAAGTAACATCGCAACGATCCGTGAACAGCGTCTCGACGGGTTCCTCGATCGTCCACTGTTCGACGATACGACGCGGAAGGCAGCAGCCTTGGCAGGCGTTCTTGTCGGTCAAATCAGTTGGCACCAAGATTCAGTTCGCGGTGTTGGACGCCCGCTTGATTCTGGTATGAAGGGCGATCAACTCACAAAAAACGGTCTAGAGAACGTACTGACCGCAGCACTCGAGAAGGCCAAAGTCTATGCACAGGATTCAGACCGGTCGTTCGATCGAGACCTGCTCTTTCCTGAAACTGTTGACCGACTTCTGGATGAAACCGAGGTAATTCCCACTAACTGGGAGATTGATAAGCGCGAACTCCAGTTTTGCTACGTACTGGGACACGCCCATGGCCGGCGATCGATGCCGGTTGCATTCCAGATGTACGACGGCGACGAGGCAGAGAGTTCCGAGGCTGTTTCTACGGAAAACACTTCGAACTAACAACTATCCATCAACCCACACCAATGACGACACCAAACCGCTCCGAGCTGCTGTTCGTGTACGACGCGCAAGATTGCAATCCTAACGGTAACCCTATTGGCAATAACCGGCCCCGGCGTGATCCCGATACCAATCAAGGTATCGTCACCGACGTTCGTCTCAAACGCTACCTTCGTGATCAGCTTCAGGACGATGGGTATGAGATCTATGTCAAAAAAGTCGACAGCGAGGCGAGAACACGTACAGTCCTGATCAAGGACGTCTTGGATATGGTCGGTGATGCCGAAGAGATCGAACAGGTGGAGGATCTTGGGACCGACTTTCTCCAGTCTGCGACTGATGTCCGCTACTTCGGGGCGACGCTCAGTTTCGAGGCTAGTGACGATAAAGAAGATGAAGCCTTCCGGACAGGTCTGAACAACGCCTTGCCGAACCACTACCAGGGGCCGGTCCAGTTCCTTCCCTCAAAATCGCTGAACGAGATTGAGGAGAACGAAGAGTACGACTCCTTAACGAGTGTTATCTCTACTGGAGACGAGAACCGACAAGGAGGCTTTGATCTGGATGATAAGAGAATCAAATACGGTATTTTCCCGTTCTGGGGTCTGGTCGATAACAATGGTGCCGAGTCAACCCAACTGAGTCAGGACGATGTTGAACGGCTTGACACGCTCTGTTGGCGTGCCCTAAAAAACCAGACAACTTCCCGATCGAAGCTAGGCCAGGAACCCCGGCTGTACCTCCGCGTCGAGTACGAGGAAGGAAACTATCATGTAGGTGGCCTTCACGATATGCTTGAGCTCGGCGAGGAGAGTGCCGAGTCGCTCCGTTCAGTAAGCGATGTTGTCGTCGATGCGTCGAATCTGGTAGATACACTAAACCACGTTAGTGATCGGATCAAAATGATCCACATGGTTGGTGATGACCGTCTCACCGTCGAGATCGAGGGCGAGACAATCCAAGGTGATGCAGTTGCTGATTATCTCGAGTCAGAAGGTCATGACGTCCACCGTATCGACGTACTCGAAGAGCGAGACCTGGCAGCTTGAAAACAGGGTTGAGTCAATAGATGTCACCACATATTGATGCCGACGGCGTTCCGGATCACTGCCTGTCATTCACCGTCAGGTCTACTTGGGGTCATTTCAAGCGCGTTGGCAGAAGTGTTACCAAGCAAACTTATCGGCTGCCACCACGGACGACCGTCGCCGGTATGCTGGCAGCCATTGTTGGTGCCGAACGGAATTCGTATTACGATATATTCGGAGCCAACAATTCCGCCATCGCGATCACACCGTTATCTGATCTTCGAACAGTCAACATTCCGACCGTCGGATTAGGAACAGACCCAAAACAGGACATCACAACGAATGTCGGGAACTACTACAGTGATTACACCCTAACGTATCAGGATACGACGAAAGCCCGGCAGCTCCATGCGTATGAGGTTCTGGCTGATCCAGCCTACCGAATCGATGTCGCACTGGAGGACGAAACATTCTACAGCGACCTCCAAGAGCACCTCCAGGCAGGAACCTCCGTGTACCCACCCAGTCTTGGAAAATCCGAGTATCTGGCGATAATCGAAGATGTTCAATCGGCGCGATCGCCGACCGAGGTCGACGATGATACTTTCATTGATGTTGATTCAATCGTTCCTGGATCACTCTCAGATACCGTTCCACAAGGCGGTGTCTCCTACAGTGTCGAGCGGTCCCCAGCAGTGATGGAACTGACTGGAGGAGGCCGCCGCACGACTCGGTTCGACGACTACGTCTACACTCAACAGGCGGATAACTCAGTTCGCCTCAAAGCTGATGCAGATCCTGTTGTGGTTTCCGTCGGCTCGCGAATGGTCGTGTTCCGCTAATCACATTCGTTTTCCATGGACACTCCACTCATTTCGAACCCAACACGGAACGAAGATACGAACACATACACCGAGGATCAATTGACCGAGCATGGAAATCTCCGGCTCACCGCTCACAACCGAGTCGTCGCAGAACGAGTCGTTCGCTTACTTGGTAATAATAATGAGGCGTCCAACTATCTCCACGCAGCAGCAGTTCTCCACGACTTCGGAAAGGCAACTCCCCAATTTCAGGCCTACGTGCGGCCTGAAGAGACCACTGACTGCCCTGATATGGAGACGACACACGCCCACCTCGGGGCCTTGACAACATGGTACGTTCTGGGCGAGATGGGTGCCCCAGATCAAGATCGACTTGCAGGGACCCTCGCAGTTGCACGTCACCACCAGGCTCTTCCGAATGCTGCTCAGTACACTGCTGAGCCGCTGGCCCGCGAGAACGGAATTCGTCCACTGATCAAACATCGTGAGTTCTCGTCACTGCAGAAAGCGTGGAACGCTCGATTGGGTACTGAACTCTACGACCAACCGAGCCAGAGCGAAAGGGTGAACTCCCGACTCAAGCGAAGATACGGTGCGTTCGTCCGGTCACGACGCTGGTGGAAACAGTTTCGTGAACTCGTCCTTACGTGTATCGTCCACAATCTCGACCGTGCCCTCTAACGATCAGCTCAGGGCACTCACCTACCGTTGTGAAGTGATAGCTGCGTTGCCACCATCGAAGTTTATTCCGTGATACGTAACCAAGAGAGTCCATGGATACTCCCGAACTTGTCTGTTCTTCGTGTGGGTGGGCGTACACCGATCAGTGGCGGTGTGAGTGTGGCGGCGTCCTTGACTTTACTCACCAACCGCTTCCGTCATCCGACCGGCCAGACCCCGGTCAGTTCGATACCCGAGACGGACTCTGGTCGTTCGATATGTTCCTCCCCATGGAGAAAGGCCCTTCTTTAGGTGAAGGGATGACGCCGCTTGTCTCGTCAACAACGTGGGATGCCGAGTACAAACTCGAATACATCTCCCCGACGGGCAGCTTCAAGGATCGGGGTGCAACTACGACGATCAGCCATGCAATCCAGTGTGGCGCAGATCGAGTCGTCGAAGATTCATCGGGGAACGCTGGGGCCGCCATCGCGACCTACGCGGCTCGCGCTGGACTTGACGCAGAGATCTACGTGCCAGCGTCGGTGAAAGATGCGAAACTCCAAGCAATCGAACGGGCCGGTGCGACGCCTGTTCGAATCGAAGGTGGACGCCAAGCCGTGACTGATGCATGCATCGAGGCTGTCGAATCGGGCGATGCATGGTACGCGAGTCACTCGTGGAGTCCAGCGTTCTTCACTGGGACGGCGACGTTCGCATACGAAGTCGCACTCCAACGTGACTGGAACATCCCTGACGCGATCGTGATGCCACTCGGCCATGGAACGCTGTTCCTGGGCGTGTACCGTGGATTCAAGGCGTTGTCCGAAGCAGGGTGGATCGATACGGTGCCACGTCTGCTCGGCGCGCAAGCCGCAGGATATGCCCCGATTGCGAGCGAACTCAACGTAGTCCCCGAGAGCGAGAACAATGTCGCAGATGGCATCCAGATACGGGAGCCGACACGAAAACGACAACTCCTGAATGCGATTGCTGAGACCGATGGCGATGCGATTGCGATCACGGAAGACGAGGTGCAAACGGAGTTAGACCGGCTCCACTCACACGGGTTCTACGTGGAACCGACCTCAGCGATCGCGCCTGCGGCACTTGCGGCGTATCAAGAACGCGGAACGCTTGGGCCAGATGCAGACGCGGTAATGCCACTCACGGGTCATGGATTAAAGATGTAACCAGACGGTACGCTCATCCATACGTTCGAATGTGAAGTTCGGTAAATCTATATGAATAAATGTCTAAAGAAGATGATTTCAACAGAACCAACAGTCTGTTTCATTGGATGCTGACATCAATGAACTCCGGTCAGTCGAGGGGAATGCACGGAAGACCTATTGTGATTTTTGATCAAATTCTTCGTAATCCATTCACATTGACGCACCGAGAGTATAATCCCCCCGATAAACGAGGCAAACGCAGCTATTTCGTTCCTGAATGGAATGGTATACACTACTTGCGTTTCCGCAATTCGTAAGACGGCTCTTGATCCGACGATCGGCTTTGTTCACGAGCTTGGTGAACGGCGATTCACGCTCTCGCTTGACATCGCGGACATATTCAAACCGACCCTCGCGGATCGACTACTCTTTCGATTAGTGAACCGACAACAGCTATCGATTGGTGATTTCGAGGAGGAACTCGAGGGCTGTCTGCTAAACGAGGATGGACGAATGACAGTCCTTCAGGAGTTCGAAGAAACACTTGACGAAACCATCGACCATCCTCGCTTGAATCGGCACGCGAGTTTCAAAACACTCGTCCAGACCGACATATATAGTCTGAAAAATATGTGTTGACTGATGAGCCCTACCACGCAACGGAACGGTGATGGTGAGATGCATGTGATCGTTGTATACGATGTCCCGGCCGAGAGGACCCACATCTTTCGGAAGCTATTGCGTCGACGGTTAGAACATCTCCAACACTCTGTATTTTTCAGGGAACTCACAGATGGTCAGGTTATCGCTATGAAGAATGAAATTGAAGACGGACTGGAGCGGAGGACTCGGTTGTTGTCTTCGAATCGACAAGCCCGGCAGCATTTGATTTTACCACGTTTGGTGTGAGCCAAGAACCAGGTAGTCGGTTCACCTGACCAATGCTTGGTTTGTAGTGCATGTAAATTTCATCGACCCCCGGGGGTAGCGGGCAAACTGGTGGTCGATGGAAATCTCTTTGTGAACTCGCACTTTAGATTCGCTCACTCGCCCAAATACCGGCGGGTTTCAGACGAACCCATGAGGGATTGAAGGAAGTGATATGCGAACTGTACGAGAGAAAGCGGTTGTTTCAGACGAACCCGTGAGGGATTGAAGGACGCCACCCATTATCGAGAGGTGATCCCTCTCGATGGTTTCAGACGAACCCATGAGGGATTGAAGGGACTTCATAGAAGAACACGATCCATGAGTGCAACCGTTTTAGACGGGCCCATGAGGTCATCCGTCTTTACCTATGGGAATTCTGCTATCTAACCAAACCATCAGAAATGACATGATATTTTCACACCATCAGGTGAGTAGACTAAAGAACAAGAAAATCGCCTGAAGACGACCAGGTACTATTTTTGGCTAACGGCAGGCGGAAGACTTCTTTAGCGGTAGCTGTGGCTGTGCGGTCTGCGGCCCGGCCATTGAGCGCCGCCGAACCCCTCGATCCCGGCGAGATCTGGTTGTTGTCATCCTTGCAGCAGTCAACCTCAGCATCTTGTATGCGCTCGAGCCCCTCCTTGATCTCCTCGGGGACACGGATTGTCAGACGCTCCATGCGCTACCGGTGCGATTCCGCCGACACAGAAGTTAGTCAGATGTGTGGCTTGCGGTGATGGTCACCGAGGGTTATAGACGCCAATGCCGGGGACCCGAGAAAAGTGCTTATCGGTGGCAACGAGTTCGGCCTCAAGGGAGCGAGCAACACCGGCGATCAGTGTGTCTGGTGCCGGGATCGGCTCGCCTTGGCCGAGCAACCCTGATCGGACCTCAGCCGCTTCGCGAGCCGCATCGTCATCGAACGCAACGGGATCGGCCCACTCGAGAGCGGTGGTAACTGTACTGATCGTCTCGGTGGCGTTTGATCGGAGCGCCCCAGCGTACAACTCGTACATCGCGATCGTTGGGACGACGTATTTAGACTGTGGGTTCGCCTCGAGATACTCGATTGTGTATGGCTGCTCGTTGAGATAATCGACAAGAAAGCTCGTCTCGAGAACCTTCATGCGTCATCGTCAGCGAACAGTTCGCGCTCACTCTCACGAAAGTCACGGTCGAGTTCGTCACCGACCGCTTCGACCTCATCGGCGAAGTTGCTACCGGCGAGGGCACCATACCCTGCCCGGAAGTCAGGGGTGTCCGAACGCTCGTCGTTGCTCGAGACCCACCACACAACAGCCCGACTGCCAACCTTTTTGCGCGTGACAGCCCCCTGCTCCTCGAGTTCGTTGAGACGCTTCTGGACAGTCCGGCGAGTACAGTCAAGCTGCTCTGCGATTTCTGGTGCAGTAAGCGGCTCAGCGTCGTCGTCACGCTCAGCGAAGACACCAAGGACGTTCTCGGTAGTGATCTTTGGTGCTGGACCTGGTTTGCTCATATGTGACTTTACGCACGTGAGTACCAAAAGTGTTCTCACGTGAGTCGGCTTATCCCAGGGTTGTGGCTGCTGGTCTCGATACATACCATTATTATCTGTACTCACGTGGGTATGATTAGGGACAGACCCGTTCCTTGGGGCGTTTCGTTCGGTAAAATGCTCGAGTGCTAGAACACTCGAGCTGGGCTGTCTCGTCCAGAGGACAAACCCATATCAACCTATAACACAAAAGCGGAAGAACGTACCGACCTGGACGATCGAGACCGACGCGCTCTCGAGGAGATCCAGACGCTCCTCGACGCTGCCGACGCCTTTCTCGAGACACTCCTCCCGCCAGAGCGATACGGTGATACCAACGACCCACTCGGTGGTGTGCTGTTCTGGCCGCCGGACCCCAAGGGTTACTCGATCATCCATCGGTCGGGCCGTAGCTGCGACTAGCAGCTGTGCTCACAATAATAGGATCTACTGAAAACAACCAGGCCGTGCAGATGGGGTCACCGCTCGAGCAGCAAGCGCTTTCTCAGACAACTCTCTAGGATTTAGTGAAGCGAGATCGCGTTGGCAGTCTAGCTATTGTTCTTCCGGCCGGGGACATTGTAATTGATGTGGACTTCCGGTGTGCTCGGTGATTCGGATGCAGCGGTTCCGTTCCAATCGAGAACATGGACATTCGCTAGCTCCCCAGAAAACTGGAACCGATGGACGCCGGTTTCGATTGTCCCCTCGACAGCATGTTCCGAGACGACTGTGGTTTTCTCGAGCGAGTCAGCCTCAACTGGTTCAATATCACCATCGACGCTAATTTCGTAGTTGGATGGCACTCCACGACCAATTATTGTAACGATGTTTGTCATCGCTCTCTCACTTGGCATACAGTGGTAGACTCAATTTTGCCAGTATAAGCCTTCTCATTGGCGAAATAGTCGGAATTTCCAACGGTCTCGAACGAATATGGGTTGCACTACAACTCGACGTACTGATCTTCCCACTCTCGTCTATCCTGGATCGCTTGCTCTCCTGCGTCGCTGATCGCGTAATAGTTCGTCCGTCGATCGAGTTCCCCCTTCTCGACCAACTCCTTGTTGACAAGCGTGTCGAGGTTGGGGTACAGCCGACCGTGATTGATCTCGCTCTCATAGTACCCTTCTATCTCCTCTTTGACATCTTGTCCGGACGGGCGGTCGGCGCCTGCGATCACGTACAGGAGGTCTCGTTGGAAGCCGGTGAGGTCATCCATATTACGAGAGTATTCAACGATGCTGTATTTGACTTCTTTTCACAGAGAATTGTATGTTTCCGCGCTGTGAAAGTAGAATATTCTTCCCTGTTGAATGTGTTCTTACACCCAACCAAACGGTGAAAATTGCGGCAGAAGGCGGTTCGTTTAGCAGCTATGGATAGTATACCTATCTGGCTTGGGGACAAGAATGAAGAGTGATTTCTGAGATGGTGTCCTTCGACCTCTCGTTCGTGGCTGTCGTACACCTCCCCCGACGCTGTACCCAATTCAACAGAGCAATAAGTACAAAGCCTGTGGAAAGTTCTGCACCACCGGCTTTCAATAGCTATTATAGTAGCAACGCTTTTCTGTAGGAGATTGTTGATACAGCTCTCCAGAAAGGAGTTGGAACAGAAACTGACCGTCTAACCGCCCAACGACCGGGTTCTAGTCTCGCTCCGATCACCACAGAATCGCAAGATGGCTCTACATCAACAATGTACTACACAAGAGCGAAAATAGTTGTGTAGTAACGGCTGTCTCCTCCTGTTAGAACCGACAGGCGGTCGGAACCTTGTTGCAATACGATCGCTGTCGTATCATAGCAGCCGCTCACGTTGACACTGGACGACCATTGAGGACCGCCATACTGGCGATCCTCAGATCCTCCGTCACCGCACTCCTTATCTGGGATCGTGTTCCTCTTCTCGATCAGTGTCTTCTCGAGCGGGACGCCAATGCGTGAAGCAGAGATTCACCTATTCGGCTTTCCCGGCTGCCGCTGGACACGGCAGCCGGTCTGTTATACACATGACTCGGCTTCTTTCGTACGTGGACCAATCAACAGAACGTGCTCGATGGCACAGAACAGCGGTCGATCTCTTGCGCCCTATGGTTTGGTTCACGCTCTCATGGCATAGCAGTGTTTCCATCGAGTCAACAAAGCAGTTCGTGTGTATATCTGTCGCGAATAGAGAACCTTAAGGCTCCAAGATCAGGAGATAACACGCGAAAAAAGTCTTAGAATTGATCCGAAGACTCTTCGATGATACTCTCGATCACATCCTGATCGACGTCGAGCACTTACTCAAAGAATTTCTCTCCAGACCTACCTTTGTCATTCCCGAAAATAATTACACTAATACATTTCCAAAGGGTATAATCTCCGCAGAAAGTATTTATGCATCTACCATAACAAAAGGACAGGATGACCGCATGGAATAGACGATCGGTGCTGGCAGCGGGTGCAGCGTTCGCAATGAGTGGGATTGCGTCGACCGTAACGGGATCAGAGGGTGCCGACGTCGCGGAGCTGCCGGATCCGGGCGTCGATCCCAACCCGGGGATGGACGAGGACTGGGCGTCGTTCGCCGGCAACGCTGGTCACGCACGTTTTATCGAAGACGGTCACGCGTTCGACAGTAAGGCGCTCAAGGCCGCCTGGTCGGTCGACCACGACGGCGCCGTCGCCGTTGCGGACGACGTCGTCTACACGACAACCGCGGACGGCGTCGTCGCGCTCGGCGCCGCGGATGGCTCTGTCGTCTGGGAGAATACCGACATCGACGCGGACTCCCCCGCGGTAACCGGCGAGACGGTGTACCTTGACGGCGGCGAGATCGTGGCGCTCGATCGGGAGAACGGCAGCGTCCGGTGGAAGAGCGAGCTTGGTCCCGAGGAGTGGACGGGCAGCCACACGGTGGCGTACGACGGCGTCTTCGTCGTCGTCGACGGCACCCTGTACGCGCTCGAGGCCGACGACGGGTCAGTCCGATGGCGAAAAGAATCAGCCATCGTCGAGTCGGGCGACGGTGACGAGCACGAGTCCGGATTTATCACCGGAGCCGCCGCGGCGAACGGCGTCGTCTACGCTGGAACGGAGACGGGAACGTTCGCTTTCGACCCCGCGACC
>NZ_JAQIVI010000121.1:0-2289 GCF_028618695.1 Natrinema soli
ACGCCGGCCTCGCGCAGCGCCCCGGCGGCGCGGTCGGCGACGTCGTCCTCCCACTGATCCCCGCGCTGGTCGTTCTTCAACGGGAGGTCGAGGTCGGTGTATCCCTCGAGCGCGTCGCGAACGATCCTCACCGACGCAAAGTCGGCGATGCGCGACCGGGCGATCGTGGTGATGCTCGGCGGGACCGGCGCTCGTGGGGCCGAACTGTTCGCCGACCCGAAAGACGAGAAACGCCGTGGCCTCCGATGGAACGACGTCGATTTTGAAAAGCGGCTGATCGAAGTGTACGGAAAGTCCCGCGAGTACGAAGACGCGCCGTTCCCCGAAAGCGTTCATAGCGTCCTCGAGCGCTGGTACGACTATCTCGAGCCGCCGACCGACGAGTGGCCCGTGTTCCCGACCGGCCACTACGGATCGAAAAAGGATGCACTCGAGGCGATACTCGGCGAGGAACGGGCATCTTCCGCACTCGAGTCTCGGGTGACGAGGGAAAAACAGCGGTCCTCGAGCGGCTACACTGGGACCACGAGGTGCTGCCGCCGTCGATCTCGAAAGAGGGCGTCCGCCGACTGGTGAAACGGTTGACTGACGAGGCGAATATCGATCCTGACGGCGACTACGATTATCTCACGCTGCACGGCGCACGACGGGCGCTTGGGCGCGACCTGTACGCCAGCGGTATGTCTGAAAAAGCCCAAGAGGCGTTACGTCACAAGTCGATCGAAACTACTCACGAGTCGTACACAGACCTGCAAATGAAGGACGTGTCTGACAGTATCGACGAGGTACGGGAGTAGTCTGTCCTATCTGAAGTCAGGCAGATGGATTTCTCATGCACGTCTAATCCTGAAATAATTCTGGGCTAAATTTCGCAGGTGTCCGTGCATGACGAATCGATATAGCCGACCTCAGATTACAACTCCACAGTTGTGAAGAGAAGCTATCTGATGAAAGACTACAATTCGAGATCGACAGATCGGTCATCGACCTTGATCGGTTATATATCTGGGTGCCGTTTATAATAACCGTTAGAACTTTCCGCCCACGGAATGTTGTGTATACTAATGAATCATCTCGACGAAATCTCTGTCGAAGAACTTCAAGATGCTCTCGACACCGCCGAGGGTAACAAGCCGACACAGCGGTTATTAGCAGCAATTGCGTACAAAAACGGTGTGACACAGACCGAACTAGCAGAGTGGCACAACACTGGCCGACGAACAATCTACAGTTGGCTCAAGCGACTCGACACTGACGAGTCGCTTGAGCAGGCCGTTACTGATGCTCATCGATCTGGAAGAAAACAAAAGCTCTCGGAAAAAGAGAACAATAATTCGAAGAAACTGTCCACGAATCACCAGCGAACGTTGGAGTTGACGCGCCGGCGCTCGTCCAGTTGTATCTCGACGAAACCTACAATGTCGAGTACTCAATCCCGAGCTGCCGGCGGTTGCTCAAAGAAGCGGGATTGAGCTAGCAAAAACCACGCTGTACAGCCGCTGAAGCAGATGCTGAGGTGGAAGAAACGTTCCGCGAGGAACTCAAAAAAAAGCGGCGGGAGATGGACGCCACAGTAGTCTGTATCGATCAAACCAAGAAATCTGTGCAAGTTGAGCCGCGTGGTTTCCGCGCGGCACGCGGCCATCCGTCGAATTGTCTGGACAACGCGACTGGACGTGTTTGTTAGGCGCGATCACCGAGGACGGTGATCGCTTTTTCTCCCGGTTCGAAGAGTACGTCACCGCCGAACACGCAAAACATTTCATTCTCGTGTTATGCAAAGAGTTCGAAGACAATTTGATTATCGTGCTAGATGGTGCGCTGTACTTCCAGACGTCGGCCGTCACGGACCTAGCGGTCCGCGACGACCTCGCCTTTGTCACGTTACCGGCGTACTCTCCTGAACTCAATCCAGTCGAGGAGTGCTGGAGACAACTCCAAGCGGATTTTAGCAATCGGTTCTTTGATTCACTTACTGAACTCACAATAGCAATCGACACCGCTCTTGACCAATTCTCTATTCCTAGAGTGAGCAACTACTTCTAATGTCTGCTATAGTCGTAGCCATGATATCACTGACTTGAGTTTACGCGAATGTATCTAGAATGCGTCGTACCCCTCAGGGGCGTACAAAAACCGGGCTATTGGTCACCGGAGTTTGTGTCTCACTCCAGTGAAGCTGAGCGTAACAAGGTACTTGAGGAGCTCGTCAAGCCGATCGATGTCGCGGGGTGTGGGTGGCAAGGTGTCATACCCATTTGGTGGTCACCGTGTCGGTGAGCGAGCGCA
>NZ_JAQIVI010000121.1:2373-29714 GCF_028618695.1 Natrinema soli
TGGACCGATGTGATGCCCCATGATTGGGTCGAATATGAAGCAAGTTTGAGCAATATATTCCGATATCGGTGTATTTTCGTACTAATCCAATAATATAAAATGTGTATGTTCGAGACCGTACTCCATACCGGCGCTGAGCATCCAGATCTCTGGTGGACACTTCTTCCAAGCCTCTTCTCGTTTGTAGTCGGGCTTGGGCTAGGTTCATACTCGGACCGATTACGTAACTGGGCTAATTCGCAAACAGAACCAACCATGGAATAATCACGAGTAGTACTCACACAGCGAATCCTCTCAGAAGAAGGGTGATTTCGGCATGTTTTTGCCTGAGACTGATAACCAATATCAATATGGTATCAATCGAAGAAACGATAACTAGTATTACTGCTGATCTCGAGAGGTTTGACGGTATCCTCATTGCGTTCTCTGGAGGCGTCGACTCAAGTGTCGTAGCGGCCCTCGCCAATAAGGCGTTGGGAGAAGATGCGATTGCTTGTACAGCAAAAAGCGAGACGCTTCCGGAAACTGAACTCGAAGCGACGAAACAGATTGCCGACGAAATTGGAATCCGTCACAAAGTAGTCGAATTCTCAGAACTCGATAGTGATGCCTTCCGTCGCAATGACGAAGAGCGGTGCTACCATTGTCGGACGATGCGTCTCTCGGCGATGTATGATGTGGCACGAGATCAAGGGATTGAGATTGTTTGTGATGGAACAAACGCCTCTGATCCTGGTGAGGGACACCGTCCAGGGCTTCGGGCTGTCGAGGAGTTAAATGCGTACTCGCCTCTGTTAGAGCATGATATTACGAAAGACGAGGTCCGAGAGATTGCTCGTAAGTTTAATCTCTCAGTCACGGACAAGCCCTCGATGGCATGTCTCTCCTCGCGAATCCCCACTGGGCTGGAGGTCACCGAGGAACGGCTGACTCGTATTGAGAAGGCCGAACAGATCCTCCGGACCTGGGGGTTCGAACAGTTTCGTGTGCGGGACCACGACGGGCTCGCTCGTATCGAAGTGGCGTCTGACGAACTGGAAGCGGCACTCGATCTCGACTTCGTTCGGACAGCCCGAAAGCACATCGCTGATCTGGGGTTCGACCATGTGACGCTGGACCTCCATGGCTATCAGACCGGTAGTGTGAGTCCAGAGACCAACAACGCCGGAACTGACACCTCGTCCAACGAAAATAGCAATGATCCAGTCGGCGAAGATGTGTTCGTTGGCGATGATTCAACCGCCGCGAACAGGTCACAATAACCTACTCGCGTGCGGTCTGCGCTGCTTGGGCGCCAGCGACAAACCCGGCGTCAATGTTAACGACACTGAGGACGGTACAAGACTGGAGCATCCCCAGTAGAGCAGCTTTGCCATCTGCGCCCGCCCCATAGCCAATCGAGACCGGGAGACCGATAACTGGGGCATCAACCATTCCGGCGACGACTGTCGGCAACGCCCCTTCTCGTCCGGCAGCAACGATAACACAGTCAGCGTCATCGAATTGGTGCCGTTCTGCGAACATTCGATGGATTCCAGCAACGCCGACATCGTAGATGGTCTTGACCTCGCAGCCCATCTCACGGGCGGTGACAGCTGCCTCTTCTGCGACTGGGATGTCTGATGTTCCTCCTGTAAGGACAGCGACTGTCCCGTCAGTCTCTGGCGGTTCATACTCTGCGGTTCGCAGGACCATGATTTGGGCCTGGTCAATCCATTCGACTTCGGCTGCTGACGACTGGACGTCTTCGAGCGCTGTCTTAGCCTCGTTGTCGATCCGAGTTGCGATCACTCTATCTTTCTTCTCTAGTGCTTGCTCCGCAATCGAAGCCACTTCTGCCGGGCGTTTTCCTTCCGCGAGGACAACCTCTGGGACGCCGTTGCGGTCCTCTCGACGCGTATCGAAACGGGCGAAGTCATCCACGCGTGTGAACCCTTCAATACGCTCACGCGCCTCCGCGACACTTAACTCGCCCTCCGAGACGTCTTCGAGGATCGGTTCGAGGTCCATGTCTACTCTTGGGGTGACGGCGCTGCGAACTGGCCGTCGTCGAACTCGATTGGCTCCGGTTGGCTAACAACGCGCAGGTCGTCTCTCTTCCGGGCCTCTTCGATAAGTGCCTCGGACCCATAGAATCGGCCTAGGTGCATTGTGTCGCGTGCACGGATCACTCGCAGATCCTCAGTGTCGATCACACCGATTGTCGACAGAGCAGCAACTAGCCCCGCACGGTCAGTCTCGACTGCTGGTGGGAGACGAACTCCACGGATCGTGCTGGCAGTGATCGCATTGATCAGCGTGTCCGGTGCGTTCACTTCAGTTACGATATCTTCGTGGACGAAGTCTGCTGATCCCATTCCCATGGCGTTGCCATGGGTTGTTTCGGTCAGTCCGCGGACGTAGATGCGTTTAATATCAGGAAGATCGGGTTCGGGCTCATTGATTGCGAACGGGCGTCGCCCGATGACATTGGTATCCATGCCCTGCCCGCTAATGTCTTTGCCTTGTTCGTCGAGGACGAGGACATCGACTTCGTCAAATGGGATCTTAGGCATGATCTCATAAGCGGTCTCGAGTAGTTCAGCCTCGCGGTCGAGGAAGCCATCGGGTCGGATTCCCTCAATATAGCCTGTATCATCGTGTTGATCCTCGACGACGGCGACGCCGCCGACGATTGGCAGCGACTCCAGCAGCTGCGAGGTGATCTCGGGGATCATGTTGCGGAAACTCCAGTTGACAGCCCATTCATGAGCAATCTTGGCCCCGCGTTGTTTCCCCATTCCGATCACCATCATTTTCGAGAGCCCACTCTCAACAGTTCCGTCAAAGTCAGTGTGGGGCTTGATCCGATTGACAGGCAGAATGGCATCAGCGCCTGCAGCATTCGCGTCGGCAACAACCGGAACACCACGGTCGGGGGTCTCGCCAACCTGAACAACCTCCATGCTCGAGCGGATCTTACACCCGACTTTCTCTTCGGTTATGCCCAGCGACTCGAGCATTTCTCGTTGCCCCTCCGCGGTTGCGCCACCGTGGCTTCCCATTGCGGGGAAAATAAATGGTTCATAGCCGAAGTCCTCGAGGCGTTCGATCACACCACGGACGAGCAACGGGAGGTTCGCGATCCCCCGGCTCCCGACACCGACAGCAACTTCACCGCCCTCGGGGATGTCCTCGAGGACAAGATTCTCTACTGCATCACCAGCACGCTCAGGAATCTGATCGGCTGGGATGGGATCTGTATCCCACACCTGTTCGATGACCCCCAGCTTCGGAAGCTCGGTTTCACCGCACGCTTCGAGTACTGTCTCCTCTGGGACGGCTAATTCGGAACGCGAACCCATACTAAGAGAATGAGAGATCACTCTTTCGTAAAAGGATATGGATTTCAGATGTAATTGTTGCTATCCAGGGTACTATGGTTATAGACGAGATGATCATTGTCAGCCATGATAGGAAATCGTCAACATATCAGTGGCAGCGATGCACAAGAGGTGGCGCTGGACTGTGTCACGGCCGGTATTGAGGCGGCGAATCCAGAAACCGTCATTCCAGAGCGAATCTCGATCGATGGTAATGACCTAACGGTAGCCGGTACGCCATACGATCTCGGGGATTACGAGCGCGTGCTGATCGTTGGTGGAGGCAACGCGGCTGCCACTGTCGCACGAGCCCTTGAGGATGTGCTTGGGGACCGGCTCGCCGGCGGTGTCGTCGTGACGGATAATCCGATTGAGACGGCATCAGTCTCTGTACTCCCAAGCGACCATCCCGTTCCGAGTGAACGCGGTGTGGAAAGCACTCGCGAGTTACTGTCGGTTGCCGACGAAGCTACTGAAGACGATTTCGTACTCGCTGTGATTACGGGTGGTGGGAGCGCACTTCTTCCCGCTCCCGCAGCTGACATCTCTCTCGCGGACCTTCAGAAGACCACGGAGGCACTGCTGGCTTCAGGTGCCACTATCCACGAGATCAATGCAGTTCGCAAACATCTCTCCGACGTCAAGGGCGGGCAACTTGCCGCGACGCTGGCGCCCGCGACAGTTGTCGGAGTAATCTTCAGCGATGTTGTGGGGAATGATCTTGATGTAATTGCGAGTGGGCCGATTACGCCGGATCAGTCGACGTTCGAGGATGCGCTGGACGTTATGGACCGGTACGATGTTGATTTCCCTACTGCTGTTGTCGACCGACTTCGACGCGGTGCCAACGGCGAGATTGAGGAGACACCAGATACAGGTAATCGCGCGTTCAGGGATGTTGATCCCCATATCGTCGCGGATGGGAACACTGCACTACGCAGCGCAGCGGCCGTCGCCAGTGAGCAGGGGTACGAAACGTTGATCCTCAGCTCTCGTATTCGTGGCGAGGCCAAGGAGGCAGCCAAAACAATGGCTGCAATTGCGGAGGAATGTATAGCGACTGGAGAGCCAGTCGAACCGCCGGCTGTGCTACTCTCTGGTGGGGAAACAACGGTGACGATTACTGGCGACGGGACTGGTGGCCCGAACCAGGAGTTTATACTGAGCGCCGCGCTTGAACGCTCAGAGCCAGGAATCACTGTAGCAAGCGTGGATACAGACGGAATCGACGGAAAATCCGATGTCGCTGGTGGTATCGTTGGAGTCGACGCTGATTTACCGCACGCCGAAGTACAGGAGGCGCTCGCGAACAACGATGCCGGTGGATTCCTCGAGCGTCACGATGGTGTGATTCTGACAGGAGCGACAAATACGAACGTCAACGATTTGCGGATATTCGTCGTCGAGGACTAGTAGCGGACACCAATTACTTTTCGATCGCTGCCTCAGTAGTACCGTCCCAACCATGGACAGCTAGGTTATCTCCTCCGAGCGCGTATCTACAGGAATGAGCCGGAAGAAGTACAACGTCGATCTCTCAGAAGAAGAACGTACTGAACTCGAAGAGTTCGTTACGAAGGGTACACACCGGGCAGAAGCAATCAACCGCGCAAAGATCCTCCTGAAGGCTGATGACGGGCTCACAGATGCGGCCATCTGTGAGCACGTCGGGTGTTCGATCGGGACACCCCATCGGGCCCGCAAAGCGTACTCCGAGCGAGGGATTGCGGCGATGAATCGCCGCAAACCCGACAGAGACTACACGCCGAAGCTTGACGGGTGTGCTGAAGCACATCTCGTCGATCTCGCCTGTTCAGAGCCACCAGAAGGCCGATCCCGCTGGACGTACGCACTTCTCGCTGACCGCCTTGTCACGCTTGAGAAGATCGAGTTCGACTCGATCTCCGAGGAAACCATCCGACAACGGTTAAAAAACGACCTGAAGCCACACCGCTCTGAGTACTGGCTTATTCCGCCCAAAGAGAACGCAGAGTTCGTCTATCGGATGGAAACGATCCTTTCTCTTTACGAAGAGCCGTACGACGAGACCCATCTAGTCATCTGTTTCGACGAGTCCAGCAAGGAACTTCACAAGCACGTCCGCGATCCGCTCCCGGCATCACCGGGAGCGGTCGCTCGAACAGATCACCACTACGAACGCAATGGGAAACGAATGCTTCACCTGGCGACTGAGCCGTTAACTGGCCGGTGTCGTCTCCATGTGACTGAACGACGGCGGACTTGTGAATGGATCGACTGTATGCAGGCGATTGCCGACGACTACCCGGATGCGGTCTGCATCCGGGTAGTCTTGGACAACCTCAGCACGCACAATCTGGCTGCCTTCTATCGGTTCTTCCCGCCCGAGAAAGCACGCGAGTATCTCGATCGTTTCGAGTTCTACTACACGCCCACGCACGGAAGTTGGCTGAATATGGCCGAACTTGTCTGGAGCACGCTCCAGACCCAGTGTCTCAACCACCGAATTCCGGACGCAGCGACCCTCCAGTCGGAGGTCGCTGCGTGGGAAGCTGAACGCAATAAGTTGGATATCATGATCAACTGGCAATTCATAAACAAAGACGCTCGACCGAAACTGCACCGGCTCTATCCGACTATCGAGGAGGCTGAGAACTAGTCACTCGACGGTTGGGACGGTAGTAGCGGATCTCAAGTCATTAGAACAGTAGTGTGAACCACTAACTATCATTCCAGTTTCTGTAGAAAGAAGTATCAGCTCTCCCGAAGTATGCTACTACTCATCGCCGCCTGCCGAGGCTGTGTCTACTCTAACGGTATCAGGCTCATCTACAGGGCTGGGTTCTTCGTCTCCCGGTTCTTCGCCGTTCACCTTCCTGTATACGAAACTTGCCAGTGCAGGCGCTAAGAGCGCAGTCACGATTGTCGACGCTGCAATCTGTGGTGTCGCTATGGTTGCTGCCTGCCGCATAGCGGGATCAGCAGCGGCGACAGCTTCGGGCGTCGCAACCGCATTCCCGGCCGTACTCGATGCGGATGCACCCGCTACGCCGGAGCCACCCGAAGCTCGATCAGCGAGAATGTTGAAGATGCCGCCGATGAGTACGGTCATAACACCCAGTAGGATACCCGCTGCACCGGCAGTGACCAGCATCGAGAAGTCGATCCCGGCGCCCAGCGGGAACGCGAAGAACGGAATCAAGACCGGGCCAGCACTCGTGAGGAACTCACGCATCTCAGGATCAAGGTTCCCGAGGACCATCCCAATCAGAATCGGGACAACAACCGACACGATATCTAGGAATGGAATCGAGGCGATCCCGGCTGTCCCAAGCGCAACCATGGTCAGGAACGGACCGTCGTTAATGGAAATAATCGAGATCGCCCCGACATCGGTCTCGTCGCCCATATCGCCAACCAGTGCGGCATACAGGCCCCCGTTCGTGTTCGTCATTGCTCCAATAATTGCAAGCGACGAGAGTCCAAATAGGCTGTTGCCGAGGAAGTTGGCCACAATCAGCCCGATCCCCATTCCGACAAGGAACTTCGTCGCGGTGATCGCTGTCCCTTGCTTGAGAGCTTGGGGTGCTTCATTAACCGTAATTCCAGCTCCCATGCAGACTAGGAAGGCGGCAATCAGCGGCAACGCTCCATCTTTGAATAGCGCCGTTGTGAATCCACCGACCTCCAACGCCTGGGGAAAGAAAGTGTTTATCACTGCCCCAAGAACCAGCGGAATTACCATCATCCCACCAGGAATCGACTCGATGGTCTGTTTGATCTTCATTGTTCGCTCTCGGAACTGAAAGTCACTGTCAGCTGTTTTTCCCACTTTGCAGTCGATGTACTACGGTCTCTTCTACTGCAGGCTGGCTTGGCAAACATTCCAATGATTGTTATAGAACATAGGTAAAAAAACGTTACGGATAGTTGTGATACGATGACAATACTACACTCCATACCAGGAATGTTCAGTCGTCTATATCGATCCGAATATACACTTCAGTTACAGTAGCTGCGTGGAAGTGAGAAGACCCGCCTATCTAGGTAGCAACTAGGGGGAAACCAGAACTGAGAGAATAGAGCAACTGACTGCCAGATTCCCTGTACTGGAATAAGTGTCAGTTCTCAGCCGTCATATCGACAGCGACGTCGACGGCGTCAACGAGGCTCTGCTCGGAGGCGATTCCTTCTCCCGCAATATCGAATGCGGTCCCATGGTCAACGCTGGTCCGAATGATCGGGAGTCCGATTGTCACATTCACACCGGAAACAGCGTCACCCCCGGCGAACCCGAGCATCTTAATTGGGATGTGTCCTTGGTCGTGATACATAGAGACGACACAGTCGAACTCTCCACGCGCCGCCCGGACGTATACCGTGTCAGGCGATTCGGGTCCCTCCACATCGATCCCTTCCTCTTGGGCCTGCTCAACGGCGGGTTCGATCTCGGCATGGTCCTCGTTGCCTAGGAGTCCGCCATCGCTGGCGTGAGGGTTCAGGCCTGCGACGGCGATTGACGGTGAGTCGAGGCCGAGATCACGCAGTGCATCATCAGTCAGACGGATTGTCTTGAGTACCTTTTCAGCCGTCACCAGATCACAGGCTTCCCGGAGAGAGACGTGCGTACTCACGTGGGTCACACGGAGCTCGTCCTCAACGAGCATCATCGAGTAATTCTCTGTGTCGGTGTAGTCGGCGAGCATCCCCGTGTGACCGGCATAGTCGCTCCCCGCGAGCTTCGTCGCCTGTTTGTTGATCGGTGCCGTCGTAATCGCATCGATCTCGCCCGTTTTGGCAAGTTCGATGGCGCGTTCGATATACTGTAGGCTCGCTGCTCCGTACGCCTCACGAACCTCCCCACAGACGAGTTCGTCCACCAGATTGAGGTCTACCACCGGAATGGTGGAGGCATCGAACGTCGCATCAGCCACGGACTCTATGGCTTCGACATCGATCGAGACATCACAGACTGCAATGGCCTCGGCGATCACATCTGTGTCGCCGATGACGAGCGGTCGACAGCTCTCGAGCAGTTTCGGATACGCCTTAACGATCACTTCCGGGCCGATCCCGCCAGGATCACCCATTGTGATCCCTACCAGTGGTTTCTCCTTATGCATCGGTTTGACTCAAAACGTCCAGACAATTAACGATTGCTTCTTCTGATCCAAACCCACCAGCCTTCGTGATCAGCGGCATTCCGGAGGTAGCGCCGTCAGCAAACGTACCAATGGGAATCCCGGCTTCGACCTCTTCACCGGTCAGCGTTACTGCCGTCGCTTCGAGTTCCCGGATCACCGCGACCGCAATGTCACCACCCGTCAGCAGTAAGCCTGACGGAGTCTCATCCTGGAGAACGGCAGCTGCAATCGTTGCAAGGCCCGTTGCGATCTGCTCACGGATCTCCGAGGATGTGAGTCCTTGTTCCTCGCCAACAGCCAGCGTCTGGTCGACATCTTCGGCAGCGGTTGCTGCGGTCAGTACGACTGGCTGATTATCACGCAGACGTTGCACGGCTTGCTCCACGATATTGTCTAAGTCATTCCCGTTCAGCAGTGTGGATCCATCAATCTGAATGAACACATCGTTCGATACGTGATCAAGTTGCTCAAGTGTAATTTTACTAACACTTCCGGCGATGCCTAATGCTGCACCGTCTAAGAGTTGCACGGACGAATGTGTATCTGCGTTGGCACCGGAAACAGTGATCTGCTCTGCCAATCCAGCACTGCCGACATAGAGCGCATTGACGTCCGTAGTTGCTTCGGCAGCAGTCGCTAGGTGTGTATCTTCGACAGCATCACAGATGATGATCGGTGCCTGACTGCTCCGTTCAACTATGTCTGTAACTGCGGTAGCAACCTCGTCGTGTCCTCCCTTGAGAGTCGAGAGAGGAATGTTATCGACTGGTCGGTCGATCGATTTGAACAGGTCGACAAGTGACGAGGATGTTGGCCCTTTCTTGTCGTCTCCGTACTCCGTCTCGGCAACAGGGGCTCCCTTCACATAGTGAACACCGTCCTCTGTCGTCCGGCCAGCTGATGGGAACGCGGGTGCGACCAGGGCTAGCTCAGCACCCGACACAGATAGTGCTGCATCGACTTCACCAGCGAAATTCCCGCGGAGAGTCGAATCAACCTTCTTGTAGATGGTTTGTGATGAGATTGCCCCGACTGCTGTGGAGACAGCATCAATTGCGTCCGCCTCGCTATCGTACCGGCTATTGGTGTTGATCCCCAGTACTGCAGCGCCTTGTTCAATTTCATCCATCTTCGCCTCCGGATCGGCAACGACAGTCGTCGCGTATCCTCGAGCAGCAAACCCCTGTGAGGTATCCATTGCTCCTGTTAAATCATCAGCGACTACTTCGACAGCATACATGGTCCAATACTCTATAGTCAACCGTGATAAAATATTGGATGATTCGCATCAACAACAGGAAATCGAGTTTGCTCATGGAGAAATTTGTAGGTGTGTACTGTCTATATTCGTCCTCTTGAAGGGTTCCTGAACCGATCGAGCATTAGCTTTCCGAGAAATGTTATCAATAGAATAGTTTAGTAATGGTAAACGAAATGGGTTGCCTTACTGACCCTCAATCTAGATTTACAACAGTACATTTGTAAGGGACTCCTCGTCTGAGACCGGCTCATCAGTTTCAATAGATCGAGTGAGGATCCTTTGTGATAGATTTAATAGAAGTATTGAGAGATATTTTCTGTGTCGGCTGAATCGTTGGATTGTAGATACCGATTATAACTCCCGGGCATTTAGCAAAAATAAACGAGATGATCACCGACAACCTGTTGTGACGTTCCCAGAAGGGGACAGGGCCTAGTATTTATAATTTTTGATAAATATCCAATGGAAGATTTTGCCTCTAGAACTGAGTTCCTCTTATATATGCATCCTAATACAACCTGCCAGAGGAGAATTACCTTGCACCCGACGTGGGAATGATCTCTGTCATGTTGATATTCGCCTCGATCACGCTGGTTGTATTCTTTATCTTCTCAGGAAGGGCATCTCGAAACCGACCGTCTTGCATTCGACTGATCGGGCCAGAAACACTCACTGCTCCAAGAACACGGCCTGTCTGGTCGCGTACCGGTGCTCCGACTGCACGAACCCCTTCAACTTCCTCTTGATCATTGAGTGAATACCCGCGTTCTCGCGTCGTCTTGAGCTCATCAAACAGCGCAGCTCGGTCAGGTATCGTGTTGTCGGTCATCTCTGCAAGGCCGTACTCGTCAACAATCTGTTCGACACGGGATTGGGGAAGGAAGGCAAGAATCGCCTTTCCTGTTGCAGTGTAATGGAGGTAATCCGGACGCTGTAGTTTGACGGAATGAAAGCGTTCCCCGACAGCGTTTTCCCCAAGAATCTTGCAGAGTTTCATGCTCAGACCATGTTGTTCAGTCGATAGATGTACGATTTCGCCGGTCTCTTCTGCCAACTCCTGTACCTCGGGTTCGCCAATTTGATAGAGGATATTGTTGTTCCGGACATACTCCCCGAAGATGAGAAACCGGAGGCTCAATTCATACTGATTATCATTTTTTACTATAAATCTGTTTTCTTGAAGTGTACTAACATGGTTATGGACAGTTCCTTTCGTCAGATCAAGATGGTCAGCTAATTCTGTGATTGACGCACCATTCCGTTCCTTAAGCCCCTCTAAGACTTGGATTGTTGTCTCAACCGCACGGACCGGGTTATTCGCTTTTTTCATTAGTCGTATCCAAGTCCGTTATCACCATAAATGTGTTCGCTCTTCGGAAGCAGATTGTTGGTCGGGGAGAGCTGGCGCTGTGAAAGCGTAGCGGGCAAGGGAGATGCGTCAGCATCACCCGACTATGTTCCCAGTTGAAGTGTTTCGCTCGGAGGCGAGCGCCGCGAACCTGCTGAAGCAGGTTCGCTGGCGCGAGGACCTCCAGTGCCCGCGCTGCTGGTCTGAGTCAGTGATCAAGTACGGCAGCTATCGAGCGTATCAGCGGTATCGCTGTAAAAATTGTGGACGCACGTTCAACGACAAAACCGGCACGATCTTCGCGCACGCGAAGATCGGCCTCGACCAATTGTTGTTCGCATTCTACTCGTTGCTCCGGTTCAACACGAGTATCCGCCAGTTAGACGCTGAACTCGACGTCTCCTACCGGTCACTTCACCGGCGCGTTGAGCGCTTTGCTAGAACGCTCGATGCGCCTCGCATTGATCTCGTTGGCCCAGTCGAGATCGATGAGTTCTACGTCTCTGCCGGGAAGAAAGGCCGCGAGCGCGACCAGGAGTCGCGCTCGCGTGGTCTCTCGACACGTGGACGAGGAAGCTACGACGAAGACAAGCCACCAGTGTTCATCCTCGTTGATCGCGGTAGCGATCAGCGATACGTTGTCCGTCGAAATCCGCCGACGAATCGACCGTGCGACTCCTCCTCGACACCTACGAAGAGGAGTCGCTAACGGTCTACACCGACGGATTTCGTGCCTACGACCCGCTGGAGAAGGACGAAAAGTACCAACGAGAAGCCGTTATTCACAGCGAAGGAGAGTACGTCGATGGAAACGTGCACGTGAATACGTGCGAGAGCCACGCGTCGCTGGCGCGACGGTGGCTCTCGCCGCATCGAGGAATCTCGAAGAACAAACTCACAGCGTATCTCAGACTCTTCCAACTTCGCCGGAGAATCCTACGCAAATCGGGACGAGAAGCCTTGAAAGAAATCATTCGAACTGCCCTCTAACTCACCAACAATGTCCTTCACAAGAGCGTCGCACGGTTTCTGAATCATAGCCGTGGACACTAGCAATGAGGAATTCATCACCATCGTGCTGATCGCTCGCTTTAAGCGCATATTCAGTGCTCCTGTTCACCCGGCGTTCATTCTCGGCGTCACGGTTCTCCCTAGAGAGTGGGATATCTACCGTGCCATAGATATCAGCGTTAAGTTGACGCTGTGCAGCAAGCGGACTTCTCAACTAACGGCTTTGTGAAGTACTGATTCTCCGGAAACGCCAAGCGACCGGCGGCAAAGACGGTTCACAATACTGTTGAATAGATATTGTGAATCGGCCAATAGATCCGGTACCAGATTGCCTGAGGCGAGCGTTCTATGCCGATCAAACGGAGAATTGCTCGTTCTCTTGCAGCGAACAGTTGATAGCGTGAAGGTTGACGACGATGTTTGTTAGGGTGTTCGCCGTTCGTTAGTACTCCATGTAACACTCGCTGAGCAGATCTACGAATTGCATGTCAAAACCCGCTATACAACCTATCATCTCTTCAAATATAAATCATTGAACAATATCCCTGGTGGAATTCCATTTAAGAACTGGGGATAATCTACTTTGGATAAAATTACAAGCATATGGGTGTAATAGATGGGCAAGAGCGATCAATTAGCGCATGCTCTCGATCGACGTTCACTGCGAGTAAACAAAGGCCGTATTGGCCGAACTACCAGTACTGATCGTGGTACTAAGAGATGGCGGAGGTATCTACGCTGGCGTCATTTATCTCCCGTTTAGTAGTGATAAATAGTCTCAGAATATTCGTTCTCGACAAGAGAACGTATCTCATTCGATTGAGTGGATCATAGGTACGAAGGGAGCATACTGACGCGTCGTTCTGTGATACGTGTGGTTTTAATATTGGTAAAGAATAACACGGTAGTGTGTCATGGGAGAAATGAACCCAGAGCCGGGGATCAATACGCAGCAATACGTGTTAGATCCCGTCGGCACCGTCAGTACCGAAACCGGATCGATAGTGGGTCGACTCGATAACCTTGAAGGCGCGACGATCGGCCTGCTGGACAATGCGAAGACGAACGCGGACGTGTTCTTAGAGGAGGTTGGCGACCTGCTGACTGAGAAGTACGACGTCACGACGGTCTCGCGGCGCAAGGACGGCACCGCGATGCCGGCCGAGTCGATCGCCGCGCACCTTCATGACCGGTGTGACGCCGTCGTTAACGCGTACGGCGATTGCGGCTCCTGTACGTCGTGGTGTATCTACGATAGCGTCGATCTCGAGTCGCGCGGAACGCCAGTTGCAACGATCAACAGTGACGAGTTCGTTCGCCTCGGACAGTCGGAATCGAGATCTCTCGGAATTCCGGGGTTACCGATCGCCACCGTCGAACACCCAATGGGCGATATTACGGAGTCAGAAGTCCGTCAGAGAGCGCGAGAGACGTTTGACGAAATCGTCCACGTTCTCACGACAGACGCCGACTCGCTAAAATCAGAGTACGACAACAAGTACCTTGAGACGGACGAAGAACTCGGCGACGAAGACCTATACTGTCCGTTATGAGTCTGGACGAGCAAGCCAAGCGACTCGAGATCGATGCGGACTTCGAAACGGCCAACGAGGAACTGTATCGGCGAAACCTCACCGATGGGTTGCCTGTCGTTCCGCCGACGGAAGAGCGGGTCAAGGCGATGATGACCAAGACTGACCGCGATCCAGACGAGGTCATCGGCGTGATGCCACCGCGGTACGGCGATGCGACGGTCGAGAAGATTGCGATTAACGCCGTGATGGCCGGCTGTAAACCCGAATATATGCCGGTACTGGTTGCCGCGGTCGCGGCCATGTGTGAGGATAAGTTCAACCTCTATGGAATCAACGCGACGACACATCCAGTTGCTCCACTGCTGATCGTCAACGGCCCGATCGTCGACGATATCAACCTCAACTACGGGTACAACGTCTTCGGTCAGGGCTGGCGATCGAACAGTACGATTGGCCGCGCGATCCGTTTACTATTGACGAACGTCGGCGGCGGGCGTCCGGGCGACATGGATCGGGCAACCCACGGCCATCCGGGGAAGTTCAGTTTCTGCATCGCTGAGAACGAGACGAAGTCTCCTTGGGAGTCGTTCCACGTTCGCCGGGGATACGACTCGGACGAGAGTACGGTGACAGTTATCGCCGCTGAGGCGCCTCACGAGGTGAACGATCACGTAAGCGAAGACGGCGGTGGAATCCTGACGGTTGCAGCCGATGTCCTCGCGACGATGGGGCACAACAACGCGTATGTTACACACAGTGAAGTGACAGTGGTATTCGGACCTGAACACGCGGAGACGATCTCTCGAGACAGCTACTCGGTCTCGGACGTCAAGTGGTTCCTTTACGACAATGCTCGGAACCGACTCGGAAAACTCAAATCTGGCGGCCTCTATGGGATCCACGACTGGGCCGACCGGTTCGCCGCCGCGACCGATGATGCGATGATCCCCGTCGTCGAAGATCCCAAGCACGTCAACGTCTTGGTCGCCGGCGGCGCCGGAAAACATTCGATGGCACTGCCCTCATTCGGCGAGACGCGGTCGGTCACGAAACCGATCGCTCGAGGTGAGTGATATGAGCGTTCCACGAGGTGCGCTCGATATCCATGTCCACGCCGGTCCGTCGGTATTCAACCGGACCCACGACGCTATCGTACTCGCGGAATCGCTAACTCGACAGAACATCGCTGCCGTGTACAAGAGCCACTTCGGCAATACGCATGCCCACGTCAGACTAGCGGAAACGCATGTTCCCGAGGCGGAGGTATACTCTTCGGCTACGCTGAATTCGTTCGTCGGCGGCGTCAACGAGGCCGCAGTCGAACACGCGCTTGAGACAGACGCGGCGGTCGTGTGGCTGCCGACGCTTGACGCCGCTAACTTCAACGTAACTGCGCTCGGTCGAGACTACCCGTTCCCGGTGCGAAATCTCACGGTTGCCGACGACGGCCGCGCTACTAACAGCGTCAGATCGGTACTCGAGACCATCGCGGATCACGAGAATCGAACCGTCCTTGGAAACGGGCACGTCTCCTGTAAGGAGACTGCTGCCGTCCTTGACGCGATCGAGGAGATGGGCCTGTCGGTGCCGTACCTCGTCACCCACGCGGACTTCGAATTCATGGGGCTGAATACAGAAACCCAGGCCCGACTCGCTGATCGCGGGGCCATTCTCGAGAAGTGCTACTTGCCGGTCGTCCATGGCGATCTATCGGCCGCTGAGTTCGTCGCCTCGATCCGCCGAATCGGGATCGATCACTGTGTGGTCTCGACCGACCACGGGGCCGTCGCGAACGAGTCCCCGCCAGCGGCCTACGAGACGCTGCTCGAGACACTCTGGAACGAGGGCCTTTCTGAGGCCGAGATCGAACAACTCGCCGTCACCAATCCGCGGCGACTGTTGGGAGTCGAGACACCAGCATGAGGTCGGGGAATAGAGTTAACAGTATGCAAGAGAATATATGCCACATGTACAAGGTACTCTTACCAATTGAGTCGGACGAACAGCGACCGACGCCTGCGACCCGGGCCGTCGCGGAGTTGCCTGGCGACCCTGACGAAATCGCAGTCACCGTCCTGAACGTCTTTGAGGAGTTTGATGTGTACGATGACATGGGCGGGTCAAGTTCGGACCAGTTGTACGACGACGTCGATCTTCCTGCCGGCGTCCGATCGCAGTCGACTTCCTCGAGGAGCGGGGAATCCGGGCTGACGTACGCCGCGAACACGGGGATCCGAAGGAAACAATCGTCGATGTGGCCCACGAACTGGACGTGGACATGATCGCCCTCGGCGGTCGAAAGCAGACGCCGGTCGGAAAAGCCCTGTTTGGCAGCGTCGCGCAGGCGGTACTGCTGAACGCTGCTCGCCCGGTTTTCGTCACCATCTCAGAATGACTGGCGTCAGGACCGACTGCCGTCCGCGTACCGCTGTTCGAACACGTCGCATTCGCGAAACCGAGTGAGGCGGTACGGCTCGAGATCAACCACGGACTCGTCAGCGAGTATATTGAGGTAGTACGCGAGCGAGCAGCCGTAGATGCCGCCTTCGACGATACCGACATGCATACGGCTACGACTCCTTGACGACGCCACCAACATGGCGGATTGTCTCCTGGATCTCGTCAGTCGCCGCCCGCGTCGAGGGTACCATGATGAGCCCATCGATATCGCCCTCACGCTCCGCTAGCCATTCGTGGGCGTGGGCCGGTGTGCCGGCCAATGCGACCTCGTCGAGCAGCTCGTCGTCGATCGCATCCCTGGCCGCATCGTAGGACCCGTCATCCCAGTGGTCGCGGATTTGTTCAACCGCCGTCTCGTAGCCGTGTCTTGCAAGCACATTCCCGTGGTACTTCCCCATCGCACCGATGTAGAACGCGATTGTCTCGCGACAGCGTTCCCTGGCCCACTCGCCGTCCTCGAGGACGCAGGTCGTGACGGAGGGGATCGTCTTGATTGCATCGGGATCGCGGTCTTGTTGGCGTGCGCCGCGGACAAGCGGTTCGCGACCCGTGTCCAGCTCTGACAGCGGGACGTACGACGGGATCCAGCCGTCCGCGAACGCACCCGTGAGTTCGACGTTCGTTTCGCCCTGTGCGGCGACGTAGAGCGATATGTCCGACGCCGATTCAAACCGAAGCGAATCGAACTCAATGTCGAAGATATGGCCGTCGTACGCGAGCGGCTCGTTGTCGAGGATTTGGCGGACGATCTCGATAGTTTCCCGCTGCCGGCGCAGCGCCGGCTCGAACTCGATACCGTGCCACTCCTTGATTACGGCGGGCGAGGAGAGTCCGATTCCCAGTATCGTCCGCCCGCCGGTGAGTTCGGCGAGTGTTCCGATGGATTGTGCCAGCAACGACGGCGTTCGCGAGTGGACCGGAACGATCGACGTTCCCAGTGTCGCGTCGGTTGTCGCCGCGAGATAGCCCAGCCGCGTGAAGGCATCGTACCCCCACGTTTCGGAGGTCAGCAGCGCGTCGTAGCCCTGTCGACTCGCTTCGTCACCCAGTTCCAGTTGCGTCTCACAGTCGACGCTCTCATCCGACGGGAGCCGCAACCCGAGTTCGTACGAAATATCCATGCACCTCGTTCTCTATCGACACACATAATTCTCCGGTCCTCTCTCGGGTGGACGAATCCATCTCTGACCCGGTAGCCACCTACTTTGAGCCACCCCGAATAACCGCTCCCAACAGTGAAACCGATCCAAACGCTTAATAGTGTTGTTAGACACCATCACTCATGGTCTCGTACAAGTACCTACAGTACGATGTGACCGACGGCTACGCCGAGATCGTCATGGATCGACCGGACATCCTCAATGCGTTCCACGACGAGATGATTCAAGAACTCATCCACGCATTGACGGACGCTCAATCCAACGACAGTGTCTACGCCATTGTACTCACCGGTGCCGGACGCGCGTTCTGCAGCGGTGCCGACGTGAGCAACATGGGCGAGGGCGACAGGGGCCAGCTCGAGGCGGCTGAGCACCTGTGGAGGGTCCAGAACGTCGTCCGCGCCCTGTATCACGGCGACAAGCCGACCGTTGCCGCCGTGAACGGGCCGGCTATTGGCGCGGGCTGTGACTTCGCGCTGGCCTGTGACCTGCGAGTCATTGAGGAAGACGCGTTCATGCGCGAGCAGTTCGTTAACATCGGGCTTGTCCCTGGCGATGGCGGAGGGTGGCTGCTCCCGCGGCTGGTCGGTGAGGCGAAGGCTAAGGAGTACATCCTCACCGGGAGAGATATCACGCCCACGGACGCCGAAGACATGGGACTGGTCGTCGACATCGTCGACTCCGGCGGATCGCTTGAAGCCGCACGCGAACTGGCCACGGAACTCCGGGACAAACCCGCACCGGCGATGCAACACTGCAAGGACCTGCTGGATGTCACTCAGTCCTATGAGGAGTACGCCCAACGGGCTATCGAGGCCCAGTGGGAGGTCACGAACCATCCCGAACATGTGGAGGCGGTGAACGCGCTTCAGGAGAGCAGGGAACCCGACTTCGACCGGGAGTACTGATCGACGTTCGAGTCTCTTTGTCGCCCGAATTTTTCGCAGTTGTCAGTTCGGACCGATGAACAGCGCGTCAACGGCCGACACGTCCTCGTCGCCCACAACGAGGGGATTCACGTCCGCCTCGACGATCCACGGATTATCACAGTAAATTTCCGAAAGTCCGACGAGGCAGTCGACTACGTCATTGAGTTGTGACTCAGTGAGGTCGTCCACCGAGACGGTTTCGAGTTCGTCGAGCATTGATCGGGCCTGCTCGCAGCTCATGGGGATCGTTCGGAAGGCGACGTCATCGACCGTCTCGATGTCGACCCCACCGCGGCCGAGCATGACAACCGGGCCGAAGTCGGTGTCGGTGACAATCCCCATCCCGAGTTCGAGCCCGCTAGGGACTTGTTGCTGGATCGATACACCAGTGACTTCGATGTCCCGCTGGTCGCCGATCGAGTTGATCTCCTCAAACGCGGTTTCGACTGCACGGCGCGACTCAAGGTCGAGTCGAACACCGTCGATCCGGTTCCGGTGTTGCACGTCGGGTGAGATTAGCTTTGCGACCACTGGATACCCGATCTGGTCAGCTGCATTACCAGCTTCGTCCGCGGACGTGACGAGTCGCCCGTCCGGAATTGAGATCCCGTATTCGTCGAGAACAGACTTCGCGTCCGTTTCGCTCAGCACAGCGGGCGCGCCATCGTGATCGCCGTCATTAGGTGTCCGTGGGCGAGCGGGAAGGGATTTTGCGTCTTCGAGTCGGCTACGTGCGGCGTCGAACTGCGAGACGGCTGCGATCGTCCGAATACACCGCGCCGGATTTTCGAAAACCGGGACGTCGGCCCGGTCATAAATCTCGAGCCCGTCAGCCCTGTCGAGCCCGCCGGTCCAGACGACGAATAGCGGGGTGTCGGCGTCGGCCGCCATCTCCGAGATGACCTCGGCGTAGTGAGTCGCACGGTCGCCGCTCGCGTTCGTGAGTTGGATGACCAGCGTCTCGATCTCGTTAGCGTCGAGAAGAAGCCGGAGGCACTCGCGGAATGTCTCTGGTGAATTGACGACCTGTGCGGTAATGTCAACTGGATTGAACGTCGAGCCGTACGACGGAACGTGTTTGTTCAATTCGGTTCTGACGCCGTCGGAGATATCGGGCAGTGAGACACCCGACAGATCGTCGGCAACGTCCGCGATGTGGATTCCGGCACCTCCCGAAGTAGTGATGACTCCAAGTTGTGAGCCGGGATACTCGTCGTCCTTGAGCTGGGTCAGCGTCTTGATTACGTCGATGAAGAGATCGACGTCATCGACATCGATCACCCCTGTTTCCTCGAACACGCTCTTGTAGACGGCGTGTTGACCGGCCATCTTTCCCGTGTGCGAGGCCGCAGCAGTTTTGCCCCGTTCTGATCGGCCGGCCTTGAGCGCGACGATTGGAAGATCGATTCCCTCATCGGATCGTTTGAGTTCGATTAGCTTCCGTCCGTCGTCGAACCCCTCGAGGTAGCCGGCAACAATTTCTGTCGTGTCGTCTGCCGCGAGTAGGGAGGCGAAGTCGAGCGACTCCAGCCCCGCTTCGTTACCTGTGGCGACCCACTTGTTGAGGCCGATCGATGACTCCTGTAACAACGTCGTCAGTGCACCGCCGAATGCTCCGCTCTGCGTGACGAAGCTGACCGGTCCAGTCTGAATCTCGTCTCGCTGTAGTGCCGGTGTAAAACTCGCCGTCGTTTTCTCTGGGAAATTAATGAGGCCCTGACTGTTCGGGCCGATAATCGATGTCTCCGTCGTCTCGTTCAGCTCGGCGAGTCGCCGCTCGGCTTCGGCGTCGTCCTCGTCTCCTGTTTCGGAGAAGCCCGAACTCACGATGAGAACGGTCTCGACCCCGATATCGGCGCAGTCTTCGACCACGTCAAGGACGAGATCGGCCGGCAATATCACCATCGCGAAGTCGGGAACGGTCGGGACGGACCGGATGTCGGGATAGCACTCGAGGCCAGCGACTTCGTCATGACTTGGGTTGACGGGATAGATATCTCCCTCATAGCCGTGTTTGTGCAGGTACGCGATCGGACGGCCGGCGATGCGGTCAGGGTTGGACGATGCGCCAATCACCGCTATGGAGTCGGGGCTAAACACCGATGGCATACTTTCCCACTGTTCTAGCAAGCTATATAGGGTTTTCCCGTCTCCCCGTTTGCGTGGGACGGTAACAGTAGAGACCAACTGCTTTGCTGTCCGACTCGTCCACAATTACGGGTCGAAATATGTAGGCGATGATATTTCGCCCCTCTACGCTCTCAGGTGGGTGAGAAGCGATCAAAATAACGAATCTACAAGTGACTAACCCATTATATATTCCGAATGGCTTATTACATTGGATATGGTTGGCATGTGATATGGCATCAATAGGCAGGAGAGAGTACGTGGCATCGGCAGTGGCAAGTGGCGCTTCGATTACGTTGCTCGCAGGATGTCTCGGTGGGAACAGCGATACGACTAACCTGACGTACGGAGCGGGCGGTAGCGGGAGTGGAACATTCGCAGCCGGGCAGGCAATGCAGCAGATCGCTCGCGAGAATACCGACGTTCGGATTACGACTCAAGAAACCGATGGAACCGAGGCTAACCTTCGACTGTGGTCAGAAGGGAACAACATCGACTTCTTCGGGACGAGTAACCTGGCGATGAACTTGGCGATAGACAACGAAGAGCCATTCGCCGACAGTCCCATGGAGAACTACCCGTACCAAGGTCACACGTACGGACTCAACTACACCTACATGCTGGCCCGCGAAGACACGGACATCGAAACGTACGAGGATCTACGAGGTGCTAATGTGTGGCCACTCTGGCCCGGATCTACGATCCGTCTGCCAGTAGAGATGATCCTCCAAGAGGCAGGTATCTGGAGCGACATGGAAGTCATCAATATCTCCCAGTCGGACATCGCCGGTGCGCTGGAGGAGCAACGCGTCGACGCGATCGCCGTTTACAGTTCGGGCTACACCGAGCAGCTCGTCGGCTGGAACCAAGAGGTCGACGCCAGGGCCAATCTTCGAGTACTGGAGATGGGCGACGATCTCCAGCAGACTATCGAAGAGATGCCAGTTCCACCGCTGGGTGAAGTCGGTACAAGCGGATGGGAACAAGATGTCGGCACCGATACGGCGGCAGCCTGGGAGATGAGCTGGCAGATTTACTACGACCCCGACGCGCCCGCAGACGCATTTACCGACCTAGTCTTGGCGTTATCAGAAAACGGCGATACCTACCGGGATGTCTCCCCGACGGGGCCGAACTTCGAGGAGAATACACAGGAACTCACGCGCGTCCTTAATGAGAACATCATGGAAGAGTGCCCCATTCATCCGGGTGCGGCCGAGGCCTACCGGGAACTGGACCTCTGGGAGGACGACTGGATGGTCGAAGGGGAGTGACGGCCGTGCGATCACTTACCCGATTCGGGACCGGAACGTATGTACCGTCTTAACGAGAATAGAACGAATACCAATGACAACCGAACGAGATCATGAGTTTAGCTGAGGAGATACGGACCGACAGCACTGTGGAGAAAACACTGTCTGGGCTGTTATTCACTACTATTTTCGTTTACTGGGCCGTACTCCTCTACTATGCGCTCACCTTTGGAATTCCGCGCCCGAAACTAGGTATCGGTTTTCTTGGTCTGTCGATGCTGATCTACGTCCTACTCGAGTTAAACAAGTCTATTGGCGACCGGAACGCGCTTGACGTGTCGGTGCTGAGTGCTGCCGGTGTGATTTCGATTGTCAGCACCGTATACTTCTACACCAATTACGACGCGCTCAACAACACGCGGATCGGCATGGCAACGACGACGGATTACGTGTTAGGGCTTCTGATCTTCCTTGCGGTAATCTACCTGACCTACCGCGCGTTCGGGCTCCCGTTCGTATTTGTCGTCGCTGCAGCGATCGGGTACGCGTATTTCGGGATGGCGATGCCGGGACTCCTGCAACACACTGGCCTTGGCTGGGAACGGCTCCTGCAGATCGCGGTCACCGACGTCGAGGGTATCTACGGAAATCTCACGCGGATCACCGCGGCCTGGATCGCACTGTTCCTGTTGTTCGCCGGGTTGATGCAGGCTTACGGCGCATTCGACGTGATGTTCCGGGGCGCACTTTGGATTAGCCAACACGTGAAATCTGGCGTGGCCCAGTCGGCGGTAATCGCGAGCCTGATCATTGGATCGATCAGTGGGAGCGCGACCGCAAACACCGCCCTATCCGGATCGATCACGATCCCGCTGATGAAAGAACACGGTCTGAAGGCTGAAACCGCTGGCGCGATCGAGGCGGTGGCGTCGAATGGGGGTCAAATCATGCCGCCAGTCATGGGTGCGTCGGCGTTCCTTATGGCGTCGCTTCTCGCTCGCTCGTACGGCGACATCCTCATCGCGGCTGCGATCCCCGGCATCATCTACTTCACCTCGATCATATTTGCGGTCCACTTCACTTCGATCAAGGAGCTCGATCTCGATAGAGAGATCGATATCGACGAGGAGCTGGCGGCAGCCGACGCGGAGGAAGTCGAAGAACTCGAACTCCCGCTCATACTCGAGGCGGTCCGATTTGGGCTGCCGATATTCTTGCTCGTGTACCTGCTCGCAATCGCCCAGTGGACGATCATCTCGGCGGCGCTCTGGACAGTCGGTTTAATGGTCCTAACTGGTGTTTTATTTCCAATCAGTTACGACGCCATCGTGAATCGAACGGTGCGCCATACTGTCGTCGAAAAGATCAATGAGACCGGTACCGGCCTCGTGATCGGCGCGAAGCTACTCGCCCCGATTGCCATCATCATCGCCGCGCTGAACGTTATCGCAGATCTGCTAATGTCGACCGGAGTCCCCTCGAAGCTTACGCTGACGCTCATGGAACTCTCCGGGGGTATCATGCTCGTTGCCTTGCTGCTAGCAATGATTCTATGTATTATCCTCGGGCTCGGGATGCCGACGATCGCGGCGTACTTGATCGTCGCGCTCCTCGTCGCACCCAGTCTGATCGACACCTTCGGAATTCCCGAACTACCAGCTCACTTCTTCGTACTCTACGCTGCGAACCTGTCGACCATCACGCCGCCGATTGCGGCCGGAATCGTGGTGGCAACCGGCATCGCGCAGGCGAACTTCTGGCGAACATCTCTCCAAGCGATCAAGATATCTGCCCCGATATTCGTCTTGCCATTCATGTTCGCGTACAATCCAGAGATCGTCACCGCGTCGGTTGGTCTTACCACGTTCCTCTCGGGGGCCATTGGACTGCTCGGAGCCCTCTTCATGATCTATGGGCTCAACCACCCCCTCACCCACCTCGAGACGAAACTCGAGTTCGTACTTCGGTTCGGCTATCTCGCCATGGGGATCCTGGTTATGGTATATCCGGGCTTCGTTCCACGGCTTTCACTCTCGGCCGTAGCGGTCGCAGTGTTCGTGGCCTCGAGTGCCAAGCGCCGTGCGAATCTGCTGGAGAAACTTTCGCTGACGCCGCTCTTGAAGAGTGAATAGGCTCACTGGACGTACCGGTCTCTCTTTTCCGCTCTCAACCCAGTTGTGACGGCTCAATGGCGATCCGCTGCCCGTATTTGTGCGCACTGTTATCACCCCATATAGTTAAGTTCACATCTGACGGAGCATATGTATGCTCGAACTCACAGACGAGCAGCAACTGTTGGTCTCGGAGACGCGTCGCATCGCCGAAAACGAATTTGCTGGGAACGCCTGTCAATGGGACGGGGAAAAGCCGTGGCCGAACCTCGAGACGCTGTCCGACCGTGGACTGTTGGGCGTCAGCCTTCCTGAGGAGTACGGTGGCGGTGGGATGAGCGAGTTCGAGGCCATCCTCCTTGAGGAGGTTGTCGGACGGGTCTGTCCGGATACCGCGTACGCGCTGCCGGACATGGGCGCGTCGCGGGCCATTGCGATGTTCGGGTCCGAAGCGGCGAAAGAAAAGTACCTACCGCCGGTTTGTAACGCGGAGAACCACGTCGCCATTGCGATCTCGGAGCCAGAAGCCGGCAGTGACGTGACGTCGATGAATACCCATATCAAGGAAGACGGCGGCGAATTGTACCTCTCCGGCGAGAAGATTTGGGTCAGCAGCGTTGATGAGGATGGTGCTGCGGTCGTATGGGCGAAGTTCCCGGATGGTCTCGGGACGGTTATCATGGACTTTGATCGGGCCGGCGTTGAGATACAGGAGAACTATACAAATATGTTTGGCCACGAACAGACGCAGTTCTACATGGAGGATGTCCACATTCCCGAAGAGAACGTCTTGACGCACGGTCCAGAAGGGTTCAAACAGCAGTTGAAGTCCCTCAACTGGGAGCGACTCGGGAACTCGACGCTATGTAACGCAGTCGCGCTGTGTGCGTTCGACAAGGCGTTGGAGTACTCCCAAGACCGGGTCCAGTTCGACCAGCCGATTGGAGAATTCCAGGGCATCGAGTGGAAGCTCGCCGACATGGCAAAACAGATTCAGGTCTCGCGAGCGCTGACACACCAATTAGCCCAGTCAGCCCACCGACGCGGCGAGTCGCCAGGTCGGATGGAGACCTCGGTCGCGAAACTCTACTCGGCCGAAATGCTCGAGTCTGTCGTCAGCGAATCACTGCAGATCCACGGCGCGAACGGCTACCAGCAGGGACACCCACTCGAGTACCTATACCGATACGCCCGCGGGCGACGCATTGCGGCTGGGACTGATGAGATACAGAAGAACACTATCGCCGGCGCCCTGAAAGAGGGTGGGCTGCCACACATTGGAGAGTGAACACAGAATCGATGACGGTATCCAGTTCGTTCGAGTTTGAGTACCGCGGAAGCGAGCTGATCTTCGGTCGCGGTTGCACCGAGAAATTGGAGACCATACTTGCCGACCGAAATATCAAGGACGCGCTGATCGTCTGCGGGTCGAATGTCGGCGCGAACGAGGTGGTGATGGCTCCTCTCCGGCGCAATCTCGGTGATCGGCTTGTCGAGGTGTTCGACGAGACGACGCCGGAGAAAGATGTCGAAACCGTCTACGACGGGATCGAGGCCATGGAGGCAGTGAATCCGGACGCGTTGATCGCCGTCGGTGGGGGCAGTAGCCTTGATATCGCACGTCAGATGAGCGTCTTCGCTGCCGCCGGTCGATCGCTTTCGGACATCCGTCGGGCCGCTCGCGAGGGGACGCTTAAGCCTCCGGAGCCGGACATCGCACCGACGCCGATCGTTGTTGTTCCGACGACGTTCGCCGGTGCAGACCTCTCCAGCGGGGGATCGGTCACGGTCCTTGAGGCCGAAGAGTCGCCGACCGGCCAGCCGATACGCACCGGCGGGTCGGTCAGACCGATTGCGATGATCTACGACCCGGATCTATTCGAGACGACGCCGATGAGAGCGCTCGCGGGATCGGCCATGAACGGCTTCGACAAGGGCCTCGAGACGATCTATTCGAGGCACGCAACGCCGATAACCGACGCAACGGCGATGCGTGGCCTACAGCTGTTACGCAAGTCGCTACCGGGCCTCGACGGAGACAATCCGACCGCAATGGAACAGGCAGTGATCGGGATTATCCTCGTTCAATTCGAACGTCGCGGATCGATAATCCATGCGATCGGACACGGGTTCGCGCGCCGGTATCCGGTCCAACAGGGCATCGTTCACGCCATCGTAGCGCCCCACGTCCTCCGCTACCTCTTCCGGAACGTCGATGGACGACGGCGGCAACTGGCCCAAGCATTCGACGTTGACGAGGATGTGCCGGACAACGAGGTGTCCGCAGCAATCGTCGATGAGGTCGTCGCCGTTCGTGACGGTCTCGCGGTCCCAACACGCCTACGTGATGTCGACGGGATCGACGAGCGAGAACTCGAGACGGTCGCGGAGTTCGCCCTCGAGGATGCCCTCATGTCGCAGGCGCCCGCCGGCCTCAAACCTACTGTCGAGGACGTCGAGTCGATCCTTCGTGAGGCTTGGTAACGTCACGGACCGTCAACCGACTCTCAGACGACCCTATAGTTCAGCGCTTTTCCGCGTCGCCACCGTTCGTACTGAGCGTCAAATCGGTCAAGGAACCGCGATGAATACTTATTGCTGAGCCCCGCCGTGTGCGGCGTGATGAAGACGTCTCGACGGTCCCACAACGGCGACTCCCGTGGTAGTGGTTCCGGTTCGGTCACGTCCAGACAGGCTGCCCGCAGTTCGTCATCTTCAAGCGCTGCTAGGAGCGCGTCGGTATCGACGATCGGTCCGCGAGCCACGTTAACTAGAATCGCGTCAGACGCAGTTGCTGCCAGTTCTGACGTTCCGATCAGGTGACGGGTCGTCTCGGTGAGCGGCACGGCGAGGACCACTAACCGTGCTCCCTCAAGTGCGGTCGAAAGTGAATCAGGACCGTAGACCTTGTCGGCGATACCGTCATACTCGTTGGGGTGCCGTTTGACGCCTCGAACCGTCATCTCGAATGCGGTTGCCCGTTCGGCGACCGCCTCGCCGACGTGCCCGAGACCGACGACGCAGCAGACATCATCCGTAAGATCAGTCAGGTCGTCAAACGGGCGTGACCATACGTGTTCTTGCTGCTGTTCGCACAGCGTCCACAACTGCCGTGTGTACATGAACGCCATCGCGAAGACCTGCTCGCCGATTTGGGGCGCATTGACGCCCGGACTGTTTGTGAAGGCCACGCCGGCATCCTCGAGCGCCCTAAGCGGGAGCGAATCATAGCCAGACCCGACGCTCGTGATCCAGTCGCCGTCTTCGAGTCCGGTAAGGAATGCATCGTCCCACGTGGTATTGGACGTGATAAACGCTGTCGGTGTAGGGGCTGATCGCAATCGTGAGACCGCGTCCTCGCCCTCGTCTATGACAGCGTCCGGATAGCGGTCAGCGAGGTGTTCGCTCGTGACGACAGTCAAGTGGGGATCGACGACGATTGAGGTCATACTAGAGTTCTGGGAGACCTTCCTTGTACAGTGATTTGACCATGTTGTTGCGGTGGATGTTCGGCGTGCCACCGGCAATCTGGCCGCCACGGATCTTACGAAATGCGTAGGATTCGGGCGTCTCGCCGACGTAGCCTGCCGCACCCTTGATCTGTAGCGCAGCGTTCGCGACCTCGAACGTCGACTCGGCGACGTGGACTTTTGTCATCGAT
>NZ_JAQIVI010000121.1:29778-39744 GCF_028618695.1 Natrinema soli
GCTTTGTGGCCATGTCCGCGATCTCATGGGAAACGCCCTGAAATTCGCCGATGGGCTGGTCGAACTGTTCGCGTTCCTGAACGTACTCAAGGGCTTCCTCGAAGACCCACTTGGCCGTGATCCAGTTGACGGCCATACTCGTAATTCGGTTAACATTGTAGGTCTTGATCGTCCGTTTGAACGAATCGGAGCCGGTGACGAGTTCGTTCTTGACGGGAACGCGAGCATCGTCGAAGAACAACTGGCTCTGCGAGCCGCCGGCCATGTTGACGTCAGGATCAGTAACAGTGAGCCCGGGTGTGTCGCTGTCCACGAGCAGCGATCCGATATCGTTGCTCGACAATCGGACATAAGTGACAAATGCGTCGGCTCGATCCGCCTCGGAGACCCAGGCCTTCCGCCCATTCAGCACGTACTCGTCGCCGTCTCTCTCGGCGGTCGTGTCCATGTGGGTGACATCGCTGCCATGTTCGGGTTCGCTCATCGCGACGGCGATAAACGATTCGCCCTTACAGACTGGCGGGAGATACTCTTCTTTGAGTTCTTCGGTGCCGAATTTCGCGATGATCTGTACGTTTCCGACATTCGTCTCCCGAATGAGTGCTGCTGAGTCGGGACAAACTGCCCCGACTCCTTCCATGGCCATTAGTGCTTCCATCCATGAGGCATCGCCACCGCCGTATTCCTCAGGTAGTGTCATCCCGAGAAAGCCGTGATCGGCTAGGACTTTCCCGTTCTCCTCAGGATGCTCTCCTTCCCACGTGAACGCGTCCTCGTCGAAATGATCCTCGGCGAGATTACGTGCGGCCTGTCGGATAGCACGCTGTGTATCAGTCAGCTCAAACTGCATCGTGGTACTTATTCACAATACAGCCATATTAACCTTAGCGTGTTTTCAGCAACTGAGGCACAGATATCTCCAGGGAAAGGAGACAAAAACCTGTTCACTGTGCGAGAACATTGAAGTAGTAGTATGATGTTAGCTAGGAATATGAACGACGAAACTGATTCGAGCGGCATTGTGAAGTCGGGTGAGAGATTGCTGCGAATCATCGAATACCTGCGAGAAAACGACAGCATGGGTGTTACGGAGCTTGCAGACGAGATGGAGATGTCGAAAAGTGCTGTGCACAAGCACCTACAGACGCTGGTTGCGGACAATTACGTGAAAAACGAAGACGGACGGTATGAGATCGGATTTAAGTTCCTCACCATTGGCGGACAGATCCGCGATCAGGATCTGCTCTGTCAGTTTGCGCGGTCCGCCGTACGGAAGTTGGACAACCGAACGGAACAGAACACTGCGTTCGTCGTTCGAGAAGATGAGTACGGAATCTTTGCGTGTGTCAGTAGTGACCGGTACGGACTCCGGAGGACAGTACCACTCGGTAATCGATATCCGCTTCATCAGAATGCCTCGGGGAAAGCGATTCTAGCAACGTTGCCGGATGAGGAGGTCGAACAAATCATCGACGTAACCGGACTGCCGCAAAAGACGGAGAACACGATCATTGATAGAACGGACCTGTTTGACGAATTGGAGACGATCAACGAACGCGGCTACGCGACGAGCGAAGCGGAACGAATTGACGGCGTCCTCTCCGTCGCTGCTGCCGTCGAAGCGCCGAAATCCAACCGAGTGGGCGCGCTCACTCTAGCTGGCCCGAACAACGAACAGTTGAAACGAAAAGTCGACGAAGAGTACGCCGAGACCGTCATTGAGATGGCAAATGAACTCGAGCTACAGCTGATGTATCAACACTGAGTTCGTTCTCTCATGGCGAAAGGCGATCTATTACAAGAATATGTTTGTAATGATTGTCTACTGCCTCACTTACACAGAACTAAGCGTACTTGTCGGCCCGTCCTTGCCCGAAAAAGAGCCGGTCGGTGTTGGTCTGCTTCTCTGATCGTTCTCTCACTGATAACGATATCTACGGCATTGAGCGCCGACTCGCGACTTGCAGTATTGAATGGCTGGCGCGCTCCCACTCTCTTCTGTCTGATTGAGCACTTGGACATGATTCCGCCGATACAGGTGTGTTCAGATAAGTTGATTCCATGCGAATAATTTTAGCCACTCATCGACAGTTTCTGTCTTGGTAATACTAAACAGTTAAAGAAGAGGAGAGTTCTCACTTAATCTCTTGAAGGATACATTCTATATAGTTTCGATCTCCGTAACATCCGTATCTGAAATCGAAATCGTATGGAGAGAAATCGTTTTGGAATATTGTTTTTGTATTAATAAGAAGTACAGCACCATCGATGTTATGATTCTTGTGTAGTCCGGTGAAGAACACATGAGAAAAACGCTCGTTCTATCCGCTACGAGTTTTATATGGTGCAAATTATTTGTTCGAGATCAACTGCGGTGTACAGCCAATATCGCTTATTATCGAGTTGGATCATGGCCTCATTGATCGTAACGTGATTCGGACTTCGGCCATCGTTGGACTGTAGATCGGCTTTGTGAACCCAGTCATGAATGGTTAAGCGTACCTGCTTAACACTGAACTCTCAAAAATAAATACTGTATCCAAAAGTGAGTACCTACAAAATAGAAGCTGAATATCGGGCTTTATCAACAGTCGCGATATTACTTCTCGCTCCACAAAACCTAACTCGATCTTATCGATACGACAGAGAGGCTATCGTTCTAATTTGAACACCCAAATCGGGCTCCGTCATCGATTGATACAAGCCGTCACTCGTACTCGCCGGCCAGATTCCGCTGACCGCCTTCTTTCTGGCCCGCCGGTCCCACGCTGCAGCGACGTTCTCGGTGGTATAGGTCTTGCACTCGTCGTATCGGCCTTCTAGTCGGCACACCGATCACAGATCCGCCGGGTCACGTCGCGGCGCTCGAGATCGACCCGCAGGAACGACCCTCTGTAGTTGAACAATTTCCGGAGTAAAAAACCAACTCTGAACTGGGCATGTACCCGACCTTGAGGGCTTCCGCCGGGATCCGTTCGGCGGCATTACGAGCGCGATCGAGGACTCTCGAGCAGACGGTGAAGCCACGGCCAACGTCCTCATGCAAATCGTGTTCCGTCCGGAACCTCGAGACTGGGTCCACGGCATCAACGACGGGCCGAACGTGGATGATATCGCTCACAATCTCAATCAACCGTGTTTGAGAAGAAGCGACGACTCTTCACGAGAACGACGATCGAGCATCCGCCGTCCGATATCGAGAAGAAGGCCGCGAAGATCATCCGGGATCAGCACGGAGATCGGGCATGGAACGTCAATATCCGTCTCTTCGCCGTCTCCGAGGACGAAACGGTCGCACGTCGGCGGGTGAAGAAGGCCGCGACTCAATTCGAGAACTACTACGAGACAGCCACAGAGCAGAAGTTTGAGCCAGTCCCGTTGGAAGACAAGGACCTCCGCCAAGAGCTAGATCGACTCGTAAAGCGCGAGTGGGTAGACCGAGGAATCGTCAAATCCGAGTCCGAAGCCGCCGGGATCATCCACGTCCCGAACGTTGAGATCAACCAGCAGAACCTAGACTGGGCACTCTCGAAACCCGGCGAAGGGATCCCTCCAGGCACGGCCAGATTCGACTTTGAAGATGCCGGCGTGTCGATGGCGAGTAACAAAGAGAAGCAACTCGAAATGCTGGATTCGTCAGGCAAAGGGGATCCGTTCTGGTTCGGCTGGTGATCAAAGAACGGCATTGAAGCCGGGATCTACGAGCACACGCTGAACGCACACATGTTCGTCGGTGGCGGGACTCGAAAGGGGGAAATCCACGCTACTCACCAACTTCACGTCTCAGGCCATGGAGCGCGATTACGGCGGGCTCGTGATTACGCTCGGGAAGGACGACGATGATGAGGAGTTCATTGCCGAGTGGCCGGAGGATCGGCCAGAAGAGGATTTCGTCTTTATCGACACTGGTGATGGCTTCGAGGAGATGGTTCGGTTCAACCTGCTCGAGGTACCCGACGAGCTTGAGCCGGGATCAGTCGCTCACTCGAGTTACGTCGAGAGCTTGGCCGACGACATGTCCGCTGCGTTCGCCCAGACCGGCGGGTCCGATAACTACTGGGGAGCGCTTATGAGTCGCGTCACGCGGACGCTGATCCGGGGGATGACGCAATCGGGGAAGACATGCACTCCCGTCGATCTTGCTGCAGCATGCTCGTCTCAGGATAACCTCGAACAATTCGCCGACTGGATGAACGAAGAACAGTCCACTTCATCTGGGAGACGGCTGAACGGATCAAGGAGAAGGAAGACGCTGACCTCGAGCCGTTGGCTGGCCGCATGGATAACGTCGTTCACAATGCGACGCTCCGGACCATGCTCTCGACTCGAGAACCGACGATCCGGATTCAGGATATCGTCGATGATGGGAAGATAGCGGTCCTACGGTTGGATCCCTCGCTCGGGGAGACCGAGAAGAACTTCATCACGACGCCGCTCGTTCGGCGCTTCTACAACGCGAAGAAGATGAGCGAGAACGAAGATCCGTTCTTCTGCGTGTGGGACGAGTTCGACAAGGCGGTAACTCGAGAGTCCAACGTCGATGAAATGCTCTCTGAGGCTGGCGGCTATGGGCTCTGGTTCGTCCTTGCCTGTCAGGCACCGAGTTACCAGCTCCCCGAGAGCCTCACGAATGCCGTCGAGAGTCAGATTGAGACGTTCGTTAGCTTCGGAACCAGTGGACAGGACGCGAAGTATATCGCCGGCCAGCATACGATCGACGACTCGGACCTCTCGAATCTCTCGCGGTACTCCATGTACATGCGGACCCACGACGATAACGACGATTTTACCCATAGCTACCGTGTCAACACGTTCCCGCCCGTTCGCGAGGTACGGAGCGAAGTAGGCAACGCCAATCTCATGAGCGATACCGACGTGATCGACCTCAAGCGTCGGTCCGTAGAACGGTATGGGGAGATCCCGGAGACAGCAGAAGAGATCAAGGACGAATCCCATTTCTTCGGGACACCAAGTGGACAAGAAGCCGAGAGTACGACCCTCACGCCATGGCAACAATCTCGAGTGTGTAAGGCGATCTACGACGAAGCGCTCCGACAGGGAACCGACGATGGCTTTGTGTTCCTAAACGACGTTACGGAGCGCCTGGACGACTACCTGCACGATGTGGACGTCTCCACTCCATCGAAGGTTTCCTCGGCTCTGGACTACCTCTCTGCCCGTGAGATCGAACGAGAGGACCGTGGCGGGAAGCTATACGTTCGATGCACCGAGCAGGGGAAACAGGCTATCTTCTCCGGCGGGAACTCCCTCACTGACGACGATGAAAGCGTCCAGGAGAACAACGGCGGTGAAGGTCACAAGCAGCTGCTTCGAGACGCCTATGATCCGCTGATGGACACCGGGCTTCTGGTGGATATTCTCCAGCAAGACGGCTCAGACATGCCTGACGCGACGGCTAACCTAGACGATGCGCTGCAGTTAGACGACTCGGCATCTGCTCGAGAGATCGCCAATAGAGTCGATGAGTTTGAAGACGAAGAGCCTGTGCTTACCCAGCTGACCGACCTGAATAACGTCTCGATCGAAGCCGAGAAGGCCACTGGGAGCACCAAACAGGGCCAAACGATAAAGAATCTCGCCAGTGCCGTCAACGACGGAGAGCAATGCCTGTTCATCGCCCGCGAGTCGATCGCACCGAACGTATGGAAGGCGCTCGCTGAAGAGCCACTAGGTGCGCACGAGAACCACAAGCCGGACGGAGAGACGCGTTTCTACAACTTGCACCCATTGAGTATCGACGATGAGCAAATCTATCGTGACAGCGCTCGCGAAGACGTCTGGGTTCGCAACGAACGGACTGGCGAGTACATCCTTCGCGATAGCTCCGGCGAAGAGCACGCTTGCTTCCCAACGTGGAGAGCATCTTCACCGACGACCGGTACCCTTCGGTCGATCCTGGAGCGACCGAGAACCTTCGGACGGTCAAAACCCCGGTCATTCCCGAGCACATCTTCGACGACAGCGAGCTACCGGATTGCGGCGACAGCTGGCACATCCTTGTTGTGCCATCTGATGGCGACTCGCTCCAAGTCTACATTGACGGCATGACTATCCCACTTGAGAGTCTCGGCGCTAATGGGACGGGAAACGACGATCCGGAAGAGGACGAAGAAACCGGGACGCTTGACGGGTTGCTCGAACCACTCGACTAACGCTTCCGCTGTTCCAACTCCTTCTCGACTTCTTCACTGATGATCGTCCGGAGGTCATCACCGAGTCCGCGACGGACGACGTCTTTCAGAGTCTCGAGTTCGTCCTCAAGGCTACTCACATGGTTCTCGAGTCGCTCTATATCATCATACGTCGGGAACGAGCGCCAATGACTCGAGTCCAGGAACTCCTGCCCGAGCGAGGTAATGGAATAGACGTTCGCCGGGATCGTTCCTTCCCCGTCAGTTTCTCCGACGACCTCCACTAGCCCAAGATCAACGAGCGTCTGCATGTGGTAGCTCATACTCCCCGACGGGATCCCTGCTTCACGGCGGAGCTCCGTCGTCGAACGTTCGTCACTATCCGATCGACTCAGAGCCGTGAGCAGCGCTCCACGATCCTCAGTGATCTGCTCAGAAATCTCGTCGAATTTGCCCGAACTCTCGGAACTCATACATTGACCACACCCTATAGATAATGCCTATCTACTTAGTGGTTACCCCGATATTATCCAGCTCCCCCAGAAACGCCGACCAATAAGGAACCAATCAAACCACAGGGGCCTCAAGCCAGCCGGGCAAAAAATCATAGACGTATCAGTATCTAGAGCAATTCGGCGAGAGGGTTAGCCAAGCAGCAGAATCCGACACGAGTGGAACTAATCATGTCACGACCACAGCAGAGGAGGGCACCCAAATAGATCTCAATAGAGAGGGAGGACGAGATGACGTGACCAGGGGCACCCCAGCGGGCGCACAGAGTCAGAGGAAACTCGAGTGGGTTAGCAGTGGAACAGTCCACCAGAGATCGATGGCGAGGAAGACAGCCGGAATGAGAACGGAGGACAGTCCAGTAATGCAACCAGCGAGTTCAGAAAAGCCGACGACAGAAGAAAGGGCAACACGAAGCAGGGGACAGGCACCAAGAGCACCGAGAGCGCCGACAGCGCCGCCATCCAGGACAGCGAGAAACTGCGAACTCTTGAACTCGAGCAGCGGAGCTCCGGAGACCGTGTAACGATAGCGACAGCGCTAGGACAGCACAGCACAGGTCTCTCCCGACGAGAGTGAGAACAGTCGGCTCTGTTGGAATGTTCAACTGGTAACAGGTTGGCACCCTCAGCGATAAGTACAGGTGAACGAGTGAACCTGACGCTCAGTTCATATCCCCTCTGAACGACGGATCACTCCTGTGGTTTGCTGAGGTTGAGCATCTCACCTTCGCATTCTGTACACTCCATCGGCTGGTGGTCTGCCGTCATTCTGTGTCCACACTCCATACACTCGTATGTGTAGGGCGGTGATTTCTCGTATGTGTTCTCCCCACGCATATCTATAACTATACTCTCCGAAATAATGAGTTTTTCCATTATAATTATCAAATTATCCTCGGTATGATCTCCAAATTTCAACTTCTGTATTTGATAGAACTCACAGCGTTATGTTCGCATCTCTATGTAACAGCTGTTTCAGACAACATTACGTCTGAAGAATAGGATTTCGATAGGGCCGGACAGTCTTCTGCTGCCGAAATAGGCCGACAAAGACGCAAAGAGTCAGCGTGGGGGTGCCAGCCGGTGCTACCGTCATCTGGGGTGCCGACGTGAGCGACACAGGTCAATTTACCTCATCTTGATGCACTGCTGGGTGCCAACAGTACCACGCACGACTAGGGTGACGGTGTGACGGCAGTATCTGGGTGCCACCGTGACCGCACTAGTTGGGTGCCGACTCGAGCGCACCTCTGGGGTGCCACCTCGCGCGAGTTCAGCAACAGCGGTCCGCGCCACGTCGTGGGACTGTCCACGAGCGACATGACGCTGTGTGCGCCGGTCGACACGCGACAGGGGGACTGTCAGCCCTAGCGACTAGCGTATCACTGAACTCGAGCAGCAACAAGCGACTGTCAAGCGAGCTCCGATTCAGTGGGACTGTCACCACGTGCAGACCTCGACGGACACCAGAGACGCCCAAACGACTGAAAACAACGGATTTATTGAAACTCTCAAGTGATGATGGGTTGGCGCTCTTAGCAAGAAGTGCAGACACCTAACACAGCGGTATGTCAGATGGGGCATTTTATACTATAGTTCGTTATAGAATAGAGTATGGGGGTACAGCTATCGATTCGTAACGCAGAACCCGCTGATGCAGAGGAAATTCAAACAATTTCACGTGCTAGTTGGCACAAGGCATATGATGATATCCTTGGCGAGGAAACCGTGGATAACGTTATTGATGAATGGTACGAGATCGATGGCCTCCGTACTAGTATCGAGGAGACGATATTCTACGTTGGTGAACGTGACGGTGAACTCGTTGGTTTTGCAAATGCTGGGCAAAACCCTGTGTATGAGGAAGGAACATTCGAATTATTCCGCATATACGTGCTGCCCGAATACTGGAACCGGGGAATTGGAAGTCGCCTTCTTGAGTCAGTGATTGCTGATGTGAAGAGTGAGGAAGGGAACGAACTTCGCTTGTCTGTCCTTATGGAAAACGAGGCGGGTGTGGGATTTTACGAGTTGCACGACTTCGAACGGGTCGAGACAGAAAAAATCGAGTTCGATGGAGACACGTATGAGGAATACAGGTACGTTAAACCCCTCCGGTAAGTTCTAATCCTCTACGTGATAGATATTTTAGATAGAATCATACCTGAAGAATAATATTTCAACAGGACCAAATATGGAGTCTTCCTCGTGGGATCTCGAGTGGACTGTCATCCGGAGCGTTGCAGGCTGACTGTCCACCGATCGCCAGCAGCGGCGGCCACGGTGCTGGCCGTTCGCCACGGTCCAGTCCGTTCGGACCCAGTCAACGAGCAGAGAGAGCGCTACCCAAACAAGCAAAATGAAGGATTCTTCTTAAATTATTTACAGGCCACGTCCAATCTGGCTCTATGAATGACTAAACACAAACTTCCTCGAGCCCGGAACTCTGCGTTTCTTATAATTATCGTTGGTATTTTAGCTCTGTATCTATGGAGTTATCTCGGATGGCACCTACACAATACAATCTTGGCGGCAGGGCTCTTTCTTGACGTAATAGGTGCTATTATACTCGCTATTCCTGATGTTCCATTACTCCAGAAGTGTTTCTTTTCAGGCATGGTCCAGCGTGCTGTTGACCATCTAAAATTGGATCGAGGAACAGGATAGAATGTTCTTGTAGAACCGGGCACGGATGAGAAATTCATTGATTCTCTTTACGCTCATGTGAAGAACATTGTTGGTGGATCAGAGGACGGTTTGAACGATTTCTTCGAGTGCTTCTCCACCGGGTCTTCGGAGGATTCGCCGTCGAAGTTGAAACGCCCTGAGATACAGCGTCAGTTTGTCTTTTGAGACGCCTCGATGGGGCGAGAGCCACCGTCGCACCAGCGACGCGTGGCTCTCGCAGGTGTTGATGTGTGCATCTCCATCCGCGTACTCACCGTCTCCGTGAATGACCGCTTCGCGCTGGTATTTCTCGTCGTCCCCGAGCGGATCGTAGGCGCGAAATCCATCAGTGTAGATGGTCAGCGACTCCTCCTCGTGGTCGTCGAGGAGGAGTCGCACAGTCGATTCGTCGGCGGATTTCGCGGGTATAACGCACTGGTGGTCGCTGCCGCGATCAACGAGCGTGAACACCGGTGGTTTGTCTTCGGTGTAGCTTCCTCGTCCACGTGTCGAGAGACCACGCGAGCGCGACTCTTGGTCGCGCTCGCGGCCTTTCTTCCCCGCGGTAACGTAGATCTCGTCAATCTCAACCGGGCCAACGAGATTGAGAGAAGGCGCGTCGAGCGTTCTGGCGA
>NZ_JAQIVI010000121.1:39776-66244 GCF_028618695.1 Natrinema soli
CGAAGTGACCGGTAAGAGACGTCAAGTTCAGCATCTAACTGGCGGATACTTGTGTTGAACCGGAGCAACGAGTAAAACGCGAATAACAGCTTTTCGAGGCTGATCTTCGCGTGCGCGAAGATCGTGCCGGTCTTGTCGTTGAACGTGCGTCCACAATCCTTACAGCGGTACCGCTGATACGCTCGATAGCTGCCGTACTTGATCACCGACTCAGACCGGCAGCGCGGGCACTGGAGGCCCTCGCGCCAGCGAACCTGCTGGAGCAGGTTCGAGGCGCTCGCCTCCGAGCGAAACAGTTCGAATGGGAAAATACTCGGGTGACGCGTGAGCGTCACCCTTGCCCGCTATGCTTTCCAGCGGCAGCTCTCCCCGACCAACAATCTGCTTCTGATGAGCGTCAATTAATTGTACTTGAAAAGCATCCCACAGTGCACGGAATGAGTCCTGATACCTCACCCAGTTTTGCTTTCGTGCCTCGATTCGGACTCTTCGGCTTTCTTTTCTGTCGGTGTCGAGGTATCGACCGCGGCCTCGGTCTCGCTCTCGCTTGCTAAATACGCTAACCCACTGATGCATAATAATATAAAAACACTCCCAAGTGCTGCTATCGCCCCGATACCGTTCTGGAAGAATATCCCTCCCACGACAATTACGGCACCGAGAACCATACTGAGAAGCAAGGCAGTGTATACTAGGGTTTCGTTGGCCATGAGAAATGGTAGGGGACAGAGAGTGATAAACATTCACACGGGACAGAGATCTCGACGCTTTTTATCGGAAGCTGAGCCCAATCGCGGTGATGCGAACCCCACAAGAAGACTTCCTCGCCGTCGAGGCGCTCGTCGAATACCACCCGGGTCGAAAAAGGAGGTCCAACCCGAACGGGCGGCTCGAGCGTAGGTGCTGGCCGGCGAGATCGCCGCGAGTCACGGGCCGGGGATCGGGGATGCGCTTTCGCAGCGGGATAGCGGTGAAGTCCGAACTGCCACGTTAGCTCTCGAGGCGGTACAAATAACCACAAGAGAGGGAATGCGGGAAAGTAGGCCTATTTGACAGACAGATGGCGATTTATAGGTCGGGTGCCAATATCTACCATGGTGCGCAATATCCTCGTTCCAGTTGACCATTCAAGTCAGTCAACTAAAGCGCTCGAATATGCTCTACAAGAATATTCGGATGACAACCTTACAGTCCTCCACGTGATCGACGTCAATCAAATCGCCATGTACGGCGACGAAGGTTATCGCTTTAGTGAAGAGTACATCCAACAACTACGCAACAGAGCGGAAGAACTACTCGAGCGCACTCGTCAAACTGCAGTCGACCATGGGACTGTCATTGAAACCGAACTCGAGACGGGGCTACCAATTCAAACAATTCATGAATATATAGATGAGAATGATATCGACCACGTCGTCATAGGGAGCCATGGACGGTCTGGTGCCAGTCGTATCCTCCTTGGAAGCGTTGCAGAGGCCGTGACACGGCGCTCACCAGTTCCAGTGACTATTGTCCGGTAATCTTTCTCACCCTTTACTTTGTGTAGACGCTCTATAGCGCGCCAGACAATTCTTTCTTAGAATATGCTATATAGATGATGGAATGGTATAATACCAACAAATTAGTTCCGTATCTCTTAGACTGTAACGGTTTCTAGTGGACCGAACCATATGGCGACTCAGAGAACAACTATGTCCGGAATCGGGTAGAACGGCTATTCGGTCCGTCGGTAGGTGACAGTCCCATTTGCATGCTTCCGGCGCTCGACCTCATCTTCCTCCATTATATCGTTGCGAGTTACGGGCTCGAAATTGAGGATGCGCTTTCGCAGCGGGATACGGTGTAGCCCAAATCGTCCCGTTGACTCTCGATACTATTGTTTTCGGACGACTCACTACTCGAGACGAGTATTGAGTAATCGCCGCCAGTAGTTGAGCCTGACCTGCTCAATGCATATGGTGCAAATATTCATAGAGACTGTTGTACTTTTACGAGGATTGAGAGCGTAGCTCACGTGTTCAGCCCTTTCTCTGCACCCGCACAAGACCGGGTACCTCTCAAGCAAGATTAAACAGGGTAAGCGATAATGTGCAGTATCATGCGGGAGTTCGTCTTCACAGTTGAATACGAGAACGGGACTGATGGGGTGATGGATCTCTTCATCGAACATCCGAATCTGTATGCCCGGTCGATGGAGATCAATGCGACCAGTGAGACAGTGTGGGGTATTGAGAAGGTCGTTGGCCCCGCTGCTGTCCTCGACGAGTTCGACGACGAGCTGGAACGCGTCGCTAATGATCCGAGTACTACCGGTATGTGCGGCGCACCTGTGACCGAGTACGAGTACACGATCCTCTCGTCGAATGCTGAATCGCGGAAAATTCATTGGCTTCGCCGAGAAGGCGACGGCCCACGGTCGATCCCCTTAGTCGCGGCAAAGCACATCGGCGAGGGGTTGATAATGCGCACTGAACGGCGTGGCAACCAATACCGGTGGCGACTGCTCATCGACGGGACAGCATCGGAGACTCACGAGGAAGTCCGTGCGAACCTACGAGAGGTGTTGTCGCTTACTGTCGAACGACTCGGGACGCCACCGTGCTTGCTCGAAGACGGCCGCGTCCAGCAGACCCTCACGCCCGAACAGAAGTCAGCACTCGAGGCTGCAATCGAACGCGGGTACTACGAAGAGCCACGGCAGCAGTCGGTCACGGAAATCGCCGAAGACGTTGGTGTGTCGCGGTCGACGTTCCAGTACCGTCTCAACCGGGCGGAAGCATGGCTGGCACAACAGTTCGCGGCTGATTCACTCGATGTCGACCTGAACGTGGATCTCGACCCTGAGGACATCGAGTTCATCCAGTAGACGGCACGTCGAACCAACGGGGGTTGGAATATATCGAAGTAAATCTCACCCCAATGACTCTCGTAGACCATCTTGTATGACAACCACGACTGGTGCTAGTGTTCAGTTGATTCGCAACGCAACCCTCCTCCTGGACGTTGGTGACACGACGTTCCTCGTCGACCCGATGTTCACGCCGCAGGGCGAGATGCCAACAGTGACGGACAACCCGGAAGTTCCGGACTCACTTACCACGGCGAACCAGGACCGGAATCCGCTTGTTTCGCTGCCCGATGTCGACCTCACCTATGACGCTGTAGTCGTCACGCACCGCCACCCCGACCACTGGGACGGGGCGACCCGAGAGGAACTCAACGCCGACGTATCGCTGTTCTGTCAGCCCGAGGAGTCCGCGGCCTTCACCGACAAGGGCTTCACTGACGTCCGGCCTGTCGACGACGAAACCTCGTTCGAGGGCGTCACCATTCATCGGACACCCGGTCGCCACGGCCACGGTGAGTTAGCCGAGGGAATGGGCCCTGTCTCGGGATTCGTGTTCGGGGGCGATGAGTCGGTGTATGTCGCCGGCGACACGATCTGGTACGAGCCGGTCGAAGAGACGCTCAACCAATTCGAGCCGGATATGGTCGTTCTCAACGGCGGCAAAGCGCAGTTTGATCAGGGCGAACCCATCACGATGGGCGTCGAAGATATCAACGCTGTCCGTGATACGACTGATGCTATGGTCGTTGTCGTTCATATGGAAGCGATCAACCATTGCTTGCTCACCCGCGAGGAATTGCGGGCGGAGACAGAGGATGTTCACGTTCCTGAAGACGGAGAGAAAATCACTCTCGAAAACTAGCTATGGGTCGAACGGGACTCATACCACCTGAAGAGTACCGCGACCTGTTCAGCGAGAACTACGTCGAAGAATTTCGGGCTGCGGTTCTTCTACTTCGCGTTCGCCTATCTGCTGTACTCGATCTGGCGAGCAGTCGATCTACTCGTGTAGGTCGAATTGACCGGTAAATACGAGCATTCGCCAATCGTGACGGCCGACAATACGCTGATGCTGTTGAAGAAGGAAACCGGAATCGGGTAGTAAAACCCCCAGATTGGGTTAGCGTGAGCTCTGAGTGGCAACACTGACGGAAGTTGACAAAATTCGGATATGGTATTGGGAATATAACAAGATACCTCGTTCAGAGAGTGGTTTGAAGCAGTTTCTCCTCGTCGATTCGGTCGAAACCACACATTACAGGCCCTAAACCCGCTGTAGTCTCAACTTCCCCACGAACGAATTCTATGTATCGAAATACAATTTATAGAGGGTAGATTACTCCATAGAACACTCGAGTGGGCCGAAATAAGCGGAATGAGAGGACTCAGTATCTACTGTGTATTAGTGCAGTTGTACACAGTAGATTTACGTGGGTCGCCGCCGTCGGTCGAGTACGAACTATGGAACCCGATGAGGGCGACGCTACACCCGGGGAAACACCAGTCGAAACGGCCATCCAGCAGTACCTCGACAGCGTCGAGGCTGGTAACTCCCGGAAGAACTTCGAGTCGGCTCTCGCGACGTGGCGCACCTGGCTACGCGAGGAGCGTGGTGTGAGGAGCCTCGAGGACCTGGACGTCCTCGACTGCCGTCGATACGCGCGCCACCTCAAACAGCGGGCCCGCGACGGCGATCTAAAAGCGAGTACTGCGACCACCTACTACGCGTACATCCGCGCGTTTCTCACGTTCTGTGTCGCTGACGAGCTCCTCGATACGAATCCGGCGAAAGCGAAGCGCGCCACCGACGAGCTCCCCGAGGATCTCGGTGACGCCGACCGGCAGTTCTGGCGAGAAAAGGAGCGGCAGGCGATCATGCGCTACGTCGACGAACGTGTCGACCACGCCCTTGACGAAGAAGCGGACGTGAGTCGTGAGCGGGCCTTTCGCGATCGAGCAGTCGTCTATCTTCTTGGACTCTCGGGCGTTCGCGGCGCAGAGGTGTTCGCTGAACCCTCAGACGACAAGCGGAACGGCATCACCTGGGGAGACGTCCAACTCGACGCCGGTGCCGTCCGCGTCCTCGGGAAGTCACGAGAGTACGAGTACGCACAGCTTCCCGAGCGGGCCGCCACGGTACTAGAGCGGTACAGGACTATCCTCAATCCACCGACCGACGAGTGGCCGGTCTTTCCCAGCGGACACGTCCCGTCGAAATATCGCGCCGTTCGTGAGCAGTTGGCCTATCAGGGTGTTCCGGACGACAAAATCGAGACGATCCTAGAGAGCAATGACATCGACACAGTGCTCCGAGAACATGAGGTCGTCCCACCAGCGCTCTCGACGAACGGTGCTCGCAACTTGATGAAGCGGCTGTGTGAGGACGCTGACCTCGACGTCGACGGTGACTACCTGAAGCCACATGGGGCCCGTCGAGGGCTTGGACACGAACTCTACGCGAGTGGCCACGCCGAACTCGCCCAATCAGCGCTCCGACACGCGAGCATCGAGACAACCCACGAATCCTATTCCGACATCCAGGCGGCAGAGACCGCGAAGCAAGTAGACGATCTTCTCAAGAATTGAATGGCGGTTGTTGGTTAAGGCAGATGGGGCCTTCTGGCCACCCAATAACTCTAATATTAACCTTAATATTAGGCGCGTTTGGTCGACTGTAGTGGCTCATTCATCGTTGACTACGGATGGAAGCATTGAAACTCCCAACGCTATCCCTTACTCACGGAAATGGGGTTTCCCGAGGTTGTTTAATATTAAGATTAGAATTAAGAAGATGTCCGCCCATTCGTAGTATCACCCCAAAGGGCCAAGATGTCGGTAGCTTAGAGCTAGCAGGGTAGCTCTGAGAGAACAACCATGGCGGATAGTGCCAAGAATATCAGCACCGGGAAATAGCGCTCGCAGCGATGAATACGGCGTTCGGAGTACGAGTCAATCAGAACGCAGCATGAAACTCCTCTTCTCGGATCTCTCCAAACGAACCGCTAGGGGGACCCAGTTGCTTCCATATCCGGTTCGTCGAATTCGAGTGCCTCTCTCACGGCTTTGGGAAGCGTCGGCCGCGGTGCGTCCTCGTGGCGCTGTACCCGCTCGGATTTTTTCGTCTCCTCATAGACCGCGCGTGCAACTGGGACGCCCCGCAGGAAGTTGTGGTCGTAGAGGATCTCAACCCCGCGCTCGGTTGGTCCCCAGAACTTTGACGGGAGATCTCGCGTCGACACGTTGGGTTCGTGCACGTAGACGTCAAGGATTCCTGCCTCTTGGAGCGTCTCGAGCTGGTCGAGGATGGCCGCCTCGTTCTTCGGAATCATGTAGTCGAGCTCGGCCAACGACGCGAGGTGTGCTGGGTGACCGAGGATCAACTGCAAGATGAGGTGGCGCGTTTCCTGGGAGAGCAGCTCACGCATTCGCTGCTGCTCTGCGAAAGGATCCTCGAACCCTTCTGGGGCCGTGTCGCTCATACTGTAGAGTAGTGGGCTCGACTGCATAACGGTTTGGGTTGAACAAGTCAATAGAATCGTCGAAATACTGAGTCAGTTAGAAATGCCTTTTACCCAGCCAGTACTGTTTCCGCTTATGAGTGCTCCATCCGTTCCCCCAAACTCAGGCGAGATCATGAAGGCTGTGCAGCAGGCCTTACGCGGGCTCGACGTCGGGTCGACGGAGGCCGTGCGAATCCTCTCGTGGGCAAACAGTGAGACACCGGCAATCTACGACCGTGATCAAACCGCGTATCTCGTCCTCGGGAGCTATCGTGATCCGTATCTCCGCCGAGTACGGGCAGTCAGTGATCGGTTGAACCGTCGATACAGAACGTATGCCTTCCTCATTGGGGACCTCTCAGACATTGAGCTCCCCCGACTTCCGGAGTTCCGCGTGAAGTTCCATATCACGGCGACACTCTGTGATTACGTGGCTGCCGTGTTCGAGCAAGATGCGGGCGGGGAGATCAACGAGCTCGGCAAACTGGGCGAAACAGAGTACTTCGAAAAGGCGTACGCCTTCCCGCGCGCATACCAGTGGGAAACGGAGGACCACCTCACCGACGAACGTGATGTAATCGCTGCTGCTGCGCAAATCATAGCTGCCACCGATATCGATGACAAGACGAAGACTGCAGAACTCGAGGCGCTCGTTGAACGAGCAAACCAAGCTGAGATTGACATCTCGGTCGATGAGGTGAGGACCAAGCTCGAAGAACACAATATCGAGGTTCCGTCGTACAGCTGGGTGCATCTGAATGACTTCCGTCTCTTCGAACTCCATGGGCGATGTTCTCCCTGGACGACTGAGGAAGAGTTACTCGACGCTACAGATGATCTTCCAGGGTCACCGAGACCAAAGTGGGAACAACGGTAAGGCTAGTTTTAATATTAATTCTAATCTTAAGGATAAGTCTTCCATTGTTAGTCGGCATCAGCGTGTCCAATCGAAAGTCATCTTGCCCGAGAGAAAAGGGAGCCCCACTGATTTGAATAGGTCTTCCATGAAACGACGCCATCCGGTATCAGGATAGAAGGAGCAGTTAATCTTAACTCTGAGATTAAACCCAAGTCACACCCATTAACAAGAGGCTGGAGTGAACTTCCTCCACCCGATAGCGGGAATCGCTCACTGTTCATGTTCGCGAGCACGACGACCAGATGCTCGAGCCCCTTCGCTGCGTGAATCGTTTGGACCGTCACCGATTTCGCACCGGCGTTCGCGTGGACGTCGTGGATACTTCCGGCTTCGATGCCGCGCTCAATGAACCGGATAAGGTCTCCACGGGTCAGCGTCATCGCGATGTGTACTGACTGAATCGTGTGGAGGACGACATCGGCCGTGGCACCGTCGTACCCGTACCGCGAGAAGACACGTTCTGCCACCCCACCAAGCGTCTCCAGTTGTACCAACTTATCGCAGAACAAGCGCATGTTCTCGGGATATGCCTCCGTCTCCAGGATGTGCTTGATCTCATTGAGTGTGTAGCCTGCTTCCTCGAGGATGACCGCCCAGCCGCGGTCGGTGTCGGATTCGAGGATGCGGAGCCACGCAAGCAGCAGTTTCGCCTGGGGGGTGCGGAACAGTTCAATTCCACCCCTCGTACGCCATCGGAAGTCCGTACTCCTCGGCGGTTTGCAGCAGGTCTCGGCCGAACTCTCGTGTCCGCGTGAGAACTGCGACATCTCGAGACTCGAGAGGTACTCAATTCAGAGAAGGGCCGAACGAATGAGATTAATCTTAAGATTAATATTCAGATTAGATTTAAGTCGGTTCGGTATGTGGAGCCACTATGGGCGATCAATTCAGCGAGGCCCTCGATAAAACAGAGGAGGTACAGGAAGCCTATGCGAATCAGCTCGGTATCAAGCCAGAGCGGATTCCATTCACGGCCGAGACACTTCCTGACGCGAGTATCGCGGTTCGCGCGAATCAGGAACTCCTCAATGAGGTTGCGAGCCACATCTTGAATCGAGCAGGCCACATCTCAATCATCGATGAACGGGGCGCTGGAAAATCTCACTTCCGCGATCTCGTGTACGATGCTCTTTCAGAGGGTCCTCGAAGCGATGAGTTCCGAGTCGCTCGAATACGGGAAGTCGAGTCCATCACGACACGTCGCTTCTATACGCGTCTTCTTGACGAACTCAGTGAGTACGATGACCTCGAGATTCCAGAGTCGTACCCTCATGCCACAGACGAAGTTCGTCAGCTTGTCGAAGAGGTTGCCGAACAACTCGAATCACTCAATATCGCGTGTATCATCCAAGTTGACCAACTGGAAGATGCGGCACGGAATACGCGAACCTTTGAGCAGTTACTAGCCGCGTTGCAGAGCGTCGGTGACCTCGGAGATAGTGAACCAGTATTCATCCTCTTCCTGTTTGGAACAGAGCGGGCTGGCGATCGAATCGACGAACTGCGCGAGACGCTCAGTTCCCGACTCGTCGCGAAGGATCGGACGCTGGAACGATTCGGGTTCGCAGAAACGGAGGAACTCATCGCTCGGTGGCTGGCTTGGGCCCGCGAAGAGGACTATGATTCCGGATATCCTTCAGATCCGTACGCTGCAAGTGCCATCGAGTCCGTCGTCGAAGTCAGCGATGGGACCCCACGTGATACTCGACAGAAGTGCTATCACGCGTTCCGAGCTGGCGCACAGCAGTTCGCTGCCGAACAAGACGTTGAGATCTCGAACGAGACGTTAGACGCATATCTTTAATATTAAGCTTAAGAATAAGGGCGTATGAGCAACGACAATCCATTCGGCGAAGCGATGGATGACGCAGCGGACGAAAAAGATCGAGAGGACCAGCAACCTGCGTCGGACTTCGATACCGAATCCTACTACGACGCGCTCAACACTGGCGTAAAGGACCACACGATAGGCGTCTCCGTGAGCGAAGAGATGCATCAGTTCTGGCGTGAACTCCAAGATACGGACGACGTCGACGTCGATCCTGCCCAGTCTATTCGGAATCATCTCGAAAATCTCGCTCATCGACATCCCGACGTGTTTGAACGAGCAATGCGGAAGCTCGAAATCGATCGCGAGATGTGACCATCAAGTTAACAAGCAGAGAATTGACATTCAATCCGTTGTTGGTCAACTAACTCACTTGACATCCTCCCCGCCCTAAAGGGCGAGGATTCCCCGAAGGGGATATTCAGGTTGCGCGTTTCCTCGGTTCTCAAGTACGCTTTCGCGTGGAACGTCGAAGGTCGCCATCCAGTTGTGACCAAGGATGTCGAGGGTAGCTTCGAGATCTGTTTTCAGCTCGAACCGGCGACGAATGACACTGACGAGAATAGGGGAGAAGACAATTTTAATATCGATGATAGGGGGTGTCCGGGTCAGAGTTTACACTTCGATGCCGGGGTGTCAGACGCATGGCTTACACTTCGATGACGGGGGAGGCGGAGATCGTGTCGAAGAGCAGATACTCAGATTCGCACGAAGTTGAGGCGAACCTCATTACACATCGATGACGGGGGGCCTCTTATCGAATGTACTTCGGTGACGGTTCTACCACAGAGAGCGTAAAACCGGATATTACGGAGATAGATTAGTTATATCGCCCGAATAAACATCGACGGGGGTGAATCTTTTTAACGCTCCGGCGTACACTAAGCGTATGACCGGTAGTGATCAAGATGAGGCGGATCAATCTATCCTTGGTGAAGGAACGCATTCTAGAGTTGACGAAGAACAAATAGAAGCTGTCGGAGACACGGTGCCGGACCAAGATAAAGTAACTACTGAAGACAGTACTCAGCGATCGATCCGGGACATGCTCGACGATGAGGGGGAGACATCAGTCTTCGTCAATCGAGACCTTGTCGAGCCAGACACAATCATCGATGAGGAGCGAATCGTCGGTCGTGACGATCAACTTGAATCTGTTGTCTCATTTCTGAAACCGACCCTCCAAGGAAATCGCCCCCCAAATATGCTGTTATACGGTCCTGCCGGGACAGGGAAATCACTCATCATTGGGGCAGTCACACAACAAATTATCGAGCTCTGTCAATCGAAGGGCAAACGCTTCGGTGTAGTCGATATCAACTGCCAGCCGATCAACACCCTCGACCAAGCAGTCTTCGAGCTCGTCCAGACCGTTGCGAAGGATGTCGACACGAAGATCGGCGTACCTGAAACGGGCGTATCGACGAAGCATAAATATCGACGACTGTATAAACTTATCAACGAACACTATGACTCGGTCATTTTCATCCTCGACGAGATTGACCTCTTGGTCGGCCGGCGAGCAAACGACGAACCTGCCTATTCAAAACTGCTCTACCAACTATCACGAGCGAGTAATACAAACGAAATCGAAGGGCAGGTATCAGTCGCTGCACTGACGAATGACCCAAAATTTATGGAGGACATCGACGGTCGTGCCGAGAGTTCATTTAATCCGCGAGATGTCTATTTCCCAGATTATGATGCAAATCAATTACGCCAGATACTCGAAAATCGTCGTGATGCCTTTCGGCCTGATGCATTAACTGACGACGTATTACCCCTCGTATCGGCATTTGCAGCACAGAGTCATGGGGACGCACGAAAAGCAATTGACTTGTTTCGCGGTGCCGGTGATCTCGCGGATGAACGTGGTGACGAGAAGGTTCGCGAAGACCATGTCCGCGAATCCCAGGAGGAAATTGACAAGGATCGCTCATTAAAGCTTGTTGAGGGACTGACGACCCAAAAAAAGATCTCACTTTACGCGACAGCCTCTGTTGCGCATTTCTCGAATTGGTCAGGGAGCTCCGTTCCAAGTCCAGTTGGATTCAAGGTCTATCAATGGATTACCGAAGAGATAGATGCTGACCAGATGACCCGCGAGACATACGTCAAGTATGTCAAAGAACTCTCCACGTATGGTCTGATCTCGTCCTCCCGGAAGAGTCGAGGGCGTGGTGGCGGAATGTACATGGAGTTCACCTTCACAGGAGATCCCGCAGCAATGATGAACCGGATTGTCGATGATACTCGAATGGAAGCAGTTTCCGACCAAGAAGAACTCCTCCGAACTGTCATCAACTCACAGTTAAAGAAGTTCCATAATCAGTGAGTTAGCGGTGGGCCACGCAGAGGAACTTCTTGATCCCCCACCCCCCGTCTTCGATGTGTAAACTTGGATCCAATCCGATAAGGACACATCTCAAGGTCAGCAAAGTGTTACTGACACAATCAATGAGTGAAAAGTCAGGGGCATTATCAAGCTTCCTCAAGAACTGCGACAGAAGACTGCATCCCAATGTTCTCGTGAACACCCTCCCCCCGTCATCGAAGTGTAAACGGCAGAGAGAGGTGAAGGTCGAAGATCGGGATGAGAGGTTGTATCGGCATCAGAGGACACAAGAACGGAGATATCGGAACAAACAACCATTGTGACGGTCTCGATGGGAAGAGAAACTACGCTCAGTTCGTCGGAGTTGATTTCCTCCTCTCCTCGCTATCAGGTCTATTGCGGATATGGTTACTACGCTTACTATATAAAGCCTTGCCAGACTAGATACAACCATGAATTAGAACGAGAGTCTACCGTTTGAGACCGCCTCTACCGTGTATACCTACTTTTCGTCGTTTTTCACTCTTCTCACGTTCTGTCCCCACTCCTCTCGCAGGATTTTACACATCGATGACGGGGGGGGGGGAGTGTGGGGAGGTCGAGTCTTATCCACAGGATACCCTCACTGGCGAGCCGGCATCGACTGCACTTACTAATATCTTCAATAGTCGCTTAGCGTCGCTACGGTCAAGGACCTCGTAGATGAGTTCGATGTACGATCCCTCACTACTCGATGATAATCCTTGTCTGCTTTTCAATTGTAATATCGTATCTCTTTTTCATAAGCGTAGGCTAACATCGGCTCAGTTGTCGCTCTTATGCAAAGTGTAGAAAGCCCGCATAGTTACACTGAAACGCCGCTAATCTAGAGGTATGGTTTCTTCTTAGCCAGCGTTCGACAGCTGATTGAGTTAGGAGTCGTTGAGGTCAACACGGAGCCGCTCGATGCAGAGTGATCAGCGCAACTTTTGGATGTTCGGCAGCTATCCAGTCAACAGCAAAGCTCACGCGACTACTCAACCGGAGAAACATCTCAGTAAGGAATTGCCTGAAGTGGTCTTCATTCTCGTAGATTTCGGGTAAAATCTCTCGTTTGAGACTCTTTCAGAGCGGTTCGATCGTGTTCAACGTCGGCGAATACGGCGGAATGAAGACGAACTCGATGCCGAGTTCGTCGGCCCGTTGTTGAGTGAGTTTTGCGTGAGGGGAGCCGGAGTTGTCCACCACGAGCAGAATCCGCCCGACCGGATTCTGCTCGCGGATCGCCTCTAAGGCGTCACAGACGGTCTCCTTGGTTATCCGCTCACCAAACGTGATCGCACTCGTCGACAACCGTCTCGAAGCGACGCTTCGGCGTCGACGACTTATTCAGAACCGGGGCGTGACGGATGGCGAGCAATCAGTTACCGCTCCGTTCACATGCGAGAAAGTCACCGGCCTCGTATGGATGATCCTCGGCGACGTGGCTGTCGATAGAACAACGTATCTCCAGAGGAATGACGATCTTTCGTACGACCCGCGGGAACACAGTGAGAACTATTTGTGACTGTGATACAGTCCTTTCGAATGGTCGCCAGTCTTAGCCGCTCATGTGGACGGCATCTTCCCTATAGAGTATCGTACGTTGGAAACCACTCCGTCATAGAGCGCGTGAACACCGCCGCGTCGACGTCCATAACATCTCCGATATCCCGGTGATCGGCCTCGAGGAAGGTACCCCACCCAACGTATATGAGTTCAACCTCGGATCCGGGGGTAGCAGCTATCGCTGGCCGATCCGTTCAGCTCATGAACAGCCGTCTGCCGGCGTGTTCGTGACGCATCCCCATGATCTCTGCGAGGGGGGCGAACGAGGCCATCGCCGTGACATCGTCGTCGACGTGGCGCTCGCAGACTGTCGCGATCACCGGCTGCAGCGTCTCGAGCACCGACTGGATCTCGGTGTGACCAAACCGGCCGAGCCGCTGTGCCGCCCCGAGCAAACCCGTAACGAACGAGTACGCATGTGCGAGGCACGCCTCGAGTGTCGAGAGACCGCGCGTCGCGGCGACGACACCGAAAACGACCGGATAGTGGCCCGGCGTCGCGCCAGTCTCGATGGCCTCGGCGAAGTTGGCCGTGATATCCCCGCCGTCGGCAGCCGTCGATTTCGTGTCGGTACCTGCTTCGTCTTCGTTCTGCTCCTCGCCCGAATTCGAGTGCGTCGGTCGTGAACCGGGACTCAGTAGGTCGCACAGCTTCACGCCGGCTTTCGTCGAGCTCTCACGGAACTCGCAAGGCATCGTCACCGCGTGGAGTCGCTCATCGACGGCCAGCAGTTGCTCGAGGTCGCCGGCGGTACTTGCGGCGTGGGCGTTCGCCAGTGCAACGGTTTCACACGGGCCGACGACACGTCGGAGATAGGCAGCTACCAGTTCCCGGAGGTCGTCTCCGTCTTCGATTCGGTCTTCGTTGATATACTGCTCGAGGCCGTACGAGGCCGTATATCCCCCGACAGGAAGAAACGAATCCGAGAGCCGGAGGGCGGTCAGAAACGGCGCTGGATCAGTGGTCATGGTGGGAATGACTGTGATCATGCTCACCGTGTTCGTGCGCGTGCCCGCCAGTGCCGTGACCGTGTTCGTGGTCGTGTTCGAGGCCGGGGACGGATCGATGACCATCGTCAGAATCAGTCTCCTCGTCTTCGAGGTCCGTCACGAATAGGTCGGCCTCGACCGTCGTCTTCCGAATTTCGGAGCCGGGGACGACGTTGGCGACGACGCGCTCGACGATATGGCGGTCCGCCTCGATCGGAACGTAGATGGTGCCGTCCTCGACAGAGAGGTCCCAGTGTTGGTTGCCGACGCGGTGGCCGAGTTCGACCGCGGCCTCAAGCGCCTCGCTCGTCGCGTTGGGCAGCGAAATCGCGAGCGCGTCGCGGGGTTCGAACGCGATGGCGATCATCCGGTCGTCGTCGACCGCCAGTACGTCGCCAACCGACACGGCCGGTTTGTCGACGATGACGCCCACGTCCGTCCCCGCGTCGGTCGTCGCCCGGAATCGTGACCGGCGGCGATTCTCGGCATTGAGGACGACCCGCTCGAGGGTGCCCCGCTCCTCGTGAGTTTTGTGCAACACGGCGAGTTCGTCGTCAGCGTGGACGTTGCCGACGACTCCGTCGATTCGCTCCATCAGTATCGCCGGTCGGCGGGTATGCCGACCCCTAGTGTCGTCCGTCTCGTTTCGTCCCATGCATCGCGAAGCGCAGCGGTGACGTCTGTCTGCCGGTGACCGAGGAGCCGGATGATCGCGCCGGCGTCGTACGGGAGCGTTGAGACGCCGACCGCGACGTCATCACACTCGCCGAGCCGATCGCGGACGGATTTGATCAGTACCTCGAGATCTGCGCTCGAGGAATCGGTTTCCTCGTCACCGTCCGGCGCGAAGACGTATAGCGAGCCGATGACGCCGTATTCGCCGACGCTGGCCGGACCCCGCGGATCGCGCTCGTCGGGTCGCAGGTCGACGGCGTCGGCACAGACCAGCCGGCCGTCACATTCGGCTTCGACGCGCGCGTGATAGTGGTCGAAGCCGAACGGCTTGTGATCGCTCAGGCCATCTGGGACAAGTACATCCGCGACGACGACGACCGAATCGGGGGCGAGGTCGACCGCGACGGTCTGGAGACAGCGGGCGTGCTCGTTGACGATCGTTGGCCCCGGAACGTACTCGAGGTAGCTCCCCGCCGCGGCCCGAATCGAGGCGTCGAGGTGGGCGTAGTTCTTGGTCATACTGTGGACCTTCGTCGCGCTCTGGGTCGTCACGCGGGCACGAGCGCCGGCTCGCGCGTCGATCGTCATCCGATGACGGTCGCCCTGTGCGACGCCACCTGTCGGCTCCTGCGCGACGAGCGTCGTCAGCCCGGGCGCCGGATCGGTCTCCAGCGTCCCAGTCAGGTGGTAAGGGACTTCCACGCGGTCCCGTATCAGGCGGGTCGGACCGTCGGATTCACGGGCAACGGTCGCCTCGAGTAGTCCGTTTTTTCCCGGGCCACCGGCGGGGGCCTGTCCGAGGGGTTCGTCGGCGTAGCCCTCGAAGGCGGGCGGTAGTCGCGCTGGGTCGGCCGCGGCGCTCGAGTGGCCGGTACTCACGCGAACAACACCTCGCGCTTGACATGTTCGAGGACGGCGTCGATCCCCTCGCCGTCCTTGCAGTTCGTGAAGACAAACGGGTCCTCACCCCGGACTGCCGTGGCGTCGTCTTCTATCACCGAGAGGTCAGCGTCGACGTGGGGCGCGAGGTCAGTCTTGTTGATGACCAGCAGATCCGCCTGAGTAACGCCGGGACCGCGCTTACGTGGGATGTCCTCGCCCTCCGCGACGGAGATGACGAACAGGAAGTAGTCGGCGAGTTCGGGGTTGAATGTCGCGGCGAGGTTGTCGCCGCCGCTCTCGATTAGGACCACGTCCAGATCGGGGTGGCGCTCGGTGAACTCGTCGATGGCCGCGAGGTTCATGGAAGGATCCTCGCGAATCCCCGTGTGCGGACAGGCTCCCGTTTCGACGCCCTCTACGAGATCCGCAGGCAGGAGGTCGGCGAACGACTCGCGGAAGACATCGGCGTCTTCCTGGGTCATGATGTCGTTGGCGATGACGCCCACTTCGTAGTCGCGTGCGACGAGTTCCGGGACGAGTCGCCGAACCATCGCCGTCTTCCCCGAGCCGACGGGGCCGCCGAGACCGACCTTTGCCACGTCTCGATACCCCATCAGTCGCCCTCCATCGGTTCGGTACCGCTGTCGATTTCGTGTACATCTCCGTCCGCGGTCGCGTCGTCCGTCCCGAGTTCCTCGTCCGGGTCCGGATCGACCGTCCCGAGCTGTTCGCGACTGTCGGCTCTGATTGGATCGTGAACTGTAACGAGCTTGGTGCCGTCGGGGAAGACCGGCTCGACCTGAATCATGTCGACTAGTTCGGGAACGCCGTCCATGACGTCCTCGCGGGTAAGCAGCTGCGTCGCTTCCAAGCGGATCTGCGAGACGGACTTGCCCTCGCGGGCGGCCTCGCAGGCCCAGTCGGAGATGTACGCGACCGTCTCGGGGTGGTTGAGCTTCACGCCGCGCGCCTTGCGTCGGCGGGCGAGTTCCGCGGCCATAAAGACTGTCAGCCGCTCCATCTCCTTCGGTGAGAGGTTCATCGGCCCACCTCCGAACAGGCGGTCGGCTGGTCTCGCCCGCTCGAGTTGGGTCTCCGCGTCGTCGATACCACTGTAACTGTCGTCGTGACTATCATCGCTGTGTCTCTGCGATTCATGGTTCAGAGTAAGTACCGCTGTGCGAGTGGGATTTCGTCGGCCGGGTCGCAGCTGACGTGTTCGCCGTCTACCTGGACCTCGAACGTCTGGGCGTCGATCTTGATGTCGTCCGGGCAGTGGTCGTTGTGGTGCATATCGGACTTGCGGACCGACCGTGTTCCCTCGACTGGTCGAACCGGCGTTTTGAGTCCATAGGCGGCGCCAATCTCGTTCTCGGCTGCGGTCGCGCTGACGAACGTCACCGAGAGGCCGTGTTTCGCCCGACCCTGTGCGCCGGCGCGTTCGCGACCGATGACCGGTTCGCAGGTCATCAGCGAGCCGTTGGCCTCTCCCATCTGGGACCAGACGGGAAAGCCGCCTTTGATTATCGCCTTCGGCTTGATCCCGAAGAAGCCGGGTTCCCAGAGCGCGATGTCCGCGAGCTTTCCGGGCTCGAGTGAACCCACGTAGTCGTCGATCCCTGCGGTGATCGCTGGATTAATCGTGTACTTTGCGACGTAACGGGCAATGCGGGCGTTGTCGGCATCGGTTCCCGCGTCGGCCTCGAGCGGGCCACGCTGGCTTTTCATCTTGTGGGCGGTCTGCCACGTCCGGCAGACGAGTTCGGCCATTCGGCCCATTGCCTGCGAATCCGTCGTCATCATACTGATTGCGCCGGTGTCGTGGAGCACGTCCTCCGCGCCGATCGTCTCAGCACGGATGCGCGACTCCGCGAAGGCCACGTCCTCAGGGACGTCCGGGTTGAGGTGGTGACAGACCATCACCATGTCCAGGTGCTCGTCGAACGTGTTCTCGGTGTAGGGCATCGACGGGTTGGTCGACGATGGCAGCATGTGCTCGTGGCCGATCAACTCGAGCACATCTGGGGCGTGACCACCGCCGGCCCCTTCGATATGAAAGGTGTGGATCGCGCGCCCGTCGATCGCGTCGAAGGTGTGCTCGACGAAGCCCGACTCGTTTAACGTGTCCGTGTGGATGCAGACCTGCACGTCCTCGTCGTCGGCTACCTCAAGACAGGTGTCGATCGCGGCGGGGGTCGAGCCCCAGTCCTCGTGGAGCTTGAGTCCGCAGACGCCGGCCTCGATCTGTTCGCGCAGCGGCTGGGGATCGCTGCTGTTGCCCTTGCCGTAGAAGCCGACGTTGACCGGCCAGTCCTCGGCGGCCTGCAGGAACCGTTTGACGTTCTGCGGCCCGGGTGTACAGGTCGTCGCCCCGCCGCCGAAGCCGCCGCCGAGCATGGTTGTCACGCCCGAAGCCAACGCATGTTCGACGAGTTGCGGGCTATTGAAGTGGACGTGAATGTCGAGCGCGCCGGGGGTCGCGATCAGCCCGTCCGCCGGGATCGTATCCGTACTCGGGCCAATCACCATGTCGACGTCGTCCATCGTATCTGGGTTGCCCGCTTTGCCGACGCCGGCGATCTCTCCGTTTCGGACGCCGATGTCGCCCTTCCGGACGCCCAGCACGGGATCGATGATCACGACGTTCGTGAACACCCAGTCGAGCGCGCCCTCGGCTTGGGTCGTCCCAGACTGCATCCCCATCCCGTCGCGCATCGTCTTCCCGCCGCCGAAGACCGCCTCCTCGCCGGGGACAGTGTGATCCGTCTCAATCTTCGCCAGCAGGCTCGTATCGCCCAGTCGAAGCCGGTCCCCTTCGGTCGGCCCGAACAGGTCGGTATACTCTTTGCGAGGCAGGTCGCGACTCATTCGTCGCCCTCTCCGATGTATCCCCGTTCTCGAGCGCGCTCGAGCGCCGTCGCCTTCACGTCCTCGTCGTCGAGTTCGCCGTCGACCAGCCCGGCCATCCCATGGACGATCCGATCGCCGCCGATAGCAACGAGGTCGACATCGCGCTCGCGACCCGGTTCGAACCTGATGGCCGTCCCCGCGGGGATGTCCAGTCGCATTCCGTATGCGGTCTCGCGGTCGAACGCGAGACCGGGATTGACCTCAAAGAAGTGGAAGTGCGAACCAACTTGTACGGGGCGGTCACCGGTGTTCTCGACCGTGACCGTCACCGTCGGCTGTCCGTCATTTATCGTCACTAGCTCATCAGCCGGAAGCAGTTCTCCCGGAACGAATCCACTCATATCCAAATCACTCCGATAATATCAGAGTACTCATGTAACGGGAATATTTCCATCACGTAGCCAGATAGGAGAACAGACGAAGTAAACGTATCCGCATACAACAATATTTGCGAAGTAATAGTCGGATGTAGTGTATATTTGTTAATAATCTTCGCAATAGCATATTCGTTCTAGAAGGCTGTTTTAGGACTGTTCATCTATCCACATATAGGACGAAAAAGACGAGTTCGTTAACCAGCGATGATGGCATCCTCTCCGCCCTAAAACGCAAGGATTCCTCCATTGGGAGTTGAGTTACCGACTCACAGAATCAATTTGTAGGTGCGCGCGCGATTCTTAGGGACTTTCATGAGAGTCTGGTTTCCCGACCAGTTGTGGTCATCCCGATCGAATCGTGCGGGTCGCGCTATCGGCCAGACTTCCGTATCGCTGTTTTCTCGAAGGAAGTCGTCGGCTCCCTCCCCGATCTCAAGGGTCGAGGCATCCACCTCGTACCGCCTGTGAATTCACACTCGATAGTATTCCACCGATAGGAGGTGTACAAATACACAGTAGATATCGGAACTATATATCTGAATTTATGTTTCCGCCAGAATATGATCGGAATACATCTTCCTAAAACACCGACCGGCGCCGGTGCGGGCCCGATCGTCGAAAGGTCTTCCGTCAGTTACCCCTGATACCGGTCGAAGACGCTCGCACGGTCGCTGTTACCGTTTTGATTCCCCGGTTGAGATTCTCGTTTTCCGTGATACGGTTACTCTGTCTGATTATATTGCGGTTTCCTATCTATCGTACGCACAATCTTCGGTCAATCGGTGATGGACCGTATTCTGCGTCGAGAGGTCCGGTAGTATCGAATTGCGATGACTCATCGTACAGACGGATACCCAACAGTCCGAAGTCAGGGGATCTCGACCGCGGGACTTTGTAAACACTCGGTCGGATATTTCCGCAATAATCTGAGAAAGCCCCAGATAATAGGCGGAATAATATTCATTCTTTACGGTTAATCCCTTCACTAGTATCCGGTAGTGATTGTACTATCTTGAGAGAACCTTTTTATATCTCTTCTCTCTCCACCGGATGTGGATGAATATAAAACAACCGTGGTCTGGTATGTGGAATTCGTACGCATATCAGTTGGGATGCCAGGTATATTTCGACGGAGTTGGATCGATATGAGTCAAAAGTTGCGTATTCCAGGCGTGGCTTCGCTCCGGTGATCGCTCGTGACAAGCCCTACACTGTCCCGTCGAGAGATGCTCGCCGGCGGGGCAGCTAGCACGCTCGCGTCGACTGCCGGCTGCGTTCAGGAGGGAGGTATCCTCGGCATCCAAGCAGGGTCCGACGGACCGACCGTCGCCATCCTCGAGGATCGGTCCCAAGACTTCGCCCTGACGGGAACGGCGAAGTACCGCGCATCGATCCTGGCGATCGAAGAGATTAACCGCGACGGTGGCATCCTCGGCCAGGAAATCGACGTCTTCGCTCCGGATCCCCAGTCCGACAACATGCGCTATCAGGATCTCACCCGACACGCGATCTATCGGGAGGACGTCGACGCGCTCTGGGCAGGCTACTCGAGCGCGACCCGGGAGGCGATCCGGCCGCTGATCAACGAACACGATCAGCTGTACTTTTACACGACGCAGTACGAGGGCGGCGTCTGCGACAAGACGGTGTTTCCCCTTGGTGCGACGGCCCGTCAGCAGCTCGGAGCCGTCGTCCCGTATCTGATCGAGGAGTACGGCGAAAAGATTTACACGATTGCGGCGGACTACAACTTCGGCCAGCTGTCTGGTGACTGGGTAAAGCTCATCGCCGAGGAACACGGGGCCGAGGTCATCGGCGAGGAGTACATCCCGCTGAGCGAGACCCAGTTCGGGTCGACGATCAACAATATTCAGTCATCGAATGCCGACTTCGTGATGTCAATGCTCGTCGGCCAGAACCATAGCTCGTTCTACGAACAACGAGCCGCGAGCGGCCTCGACATTCCGATCGGTTCCTCAACGACGATGGCCCAGGGGTACGAACACCTGCGACTCGATCCACCAGCGCTGACCGATATGTACGTCGGTGTCAACTACATGGAGGAGTTGCCGACCGATCGCAACCAGGCATTCGTCGAGCGGTATTACGACCGCTGGGACGACGCTAAGTACCTCAACCAGGAGGCACAGAATAACTACTTCTCGATCTACCTCTACAAGAAGGCAGTCGAACGCGCCGGCACGTTCGACCAGGAGATCGTGATCGAGGAACTCGAGTCCGGACTCTCCGTGGAAGCGCCGGAGGGAGACGTTCGACTCGATCCCGAGACACACCACATGGTACACAAAATGCGTGTCGGCCACGCCGACGAAACGCACGAGATCACGTTCGACGAGGCACAGTACATCGAACCGTCCTTCCTGCAGGACGTCGGCTGCGACCTGACGACTGATCCCGAGCGGACGCAGTACGAACCGCAGGATGTCTACGGGGGGATCTGAGATGGCCGGTTCCGAACTTCTCGGTCTTGGTTTCGAGTTCGTCGAGGTCTTCGCGTTCATCGTCCTCGCGACGGTCGGCCTCGCGGTTATCTTCGGTATGATGGGAATCATCAATCTCGCCCACGGCGAGTTCATCCTCGTGGGCGCGTACGCGACGACCTTCTCGGCAGCTGCTGGTCTCCCGCTCGCGTTAGCGATGGGCTGTGGCGTCCTCACTGCAACCGTTTTCGGGCTCGTCCTCGAGCGGTTCATCATCCGCCGACTCTACGGGCGGCTGCTCGACTCGATGGTCGTGACCTGGGGAATCTCCCTCGTGGTGGTCCAACTGGTCCGGATCGTCTTCGGCAACTCCACACCAGGGATCGGCATTCCCTTCGGGGAGGTGAGCGCCGTCGATGCGCCGACCTACTACTTCGTCCTCGCCGCCGTCTCGGTCGCCGTGCTAGCAGGGCTCTATGCCCTGTTCATGTGGACCGACTTCGGCGTTCGCGCACGCGCGACAATGCAAGATGAGGCGACCGCTCGCAGCATGGGTGTCGACACCGACCGCATGTACATGGCCACGTTCGCCATCGGCTCCGCACTCGCGGGCCTGGCCGGTTCGCTGTATGCCCCCGTGCTGACGGTTACGCCCGGGTACGGCTCGTCGTTCCTCGTCGAGGCGTTCGTCACCGTCGTCGTCGGCGGCTCGAGCGTACTCGTCGGAACCATCCTCGCTAGCGGCTTCCTCGGGGCAGTCAACGCCGGCATGACAAACCTCGCGGGCACCTTCATGGGAAAAGTCGCGATGCTCATCGCCGCGATCGTCGTCATCCGGCTGCTCCCCGACGGAATTACCGGCTTGCTCGAGGACGTTCGCGACAAGTGGGGTGGGAACCAATGAGCACCGGCTCATCCGGCGCGGGGCTCCTCGGTGGGCTCACCAGGGTGCTCGAGGGGCCGAACACGATAGGAAATTCGCCTACGTTCTGGTACGGGTTCGTCGTCGCCGTCGTGCTGCTGGCGGCGGCGCCGGTCCTCTTCGGGAAGTACGCCGCCGCGACTGGCGCAGTGTTCCTTGCGTACGCACTGCTCGGGATGAGCCTCTGTTTCCTCTGGGGCTACTGCGGCATTCTCAGCTTCGGACAGGTGGCCTTCTTCGGCATCGGCGGCTACACGTTTGGCATCGTCGCGATCAACGTCGCGACGTTCACGGGGCTCACCTTGGGGCTGTTCGCAGCACTGGTCGCCTCGACGGTTACCGCCGCAGCACTCGGCTACTTCATGTTCTATGGCGGTGTTCGCGACGTCTACGTGACGATCCTCACGCTCGTCGTGGCGCTGGTCTTGCACACATTCATGGGCCAGACCGCAGGCGGCGAGTGGGCCGTCGGCGACGCCCGTCTCGGCGGGTTCAACGGGATGAGCGGCGTCCCCGATCTGGGAATCGGGATCGGTACTGTCGGACTCGAGCTCGGGATCGTCGCCCACTACTACGTGACCCTCGGTGCGCTCGTGGCGACGTACCTCGGGCTGCGCGTCCTCGTCAACGGCCAGTTCGGGTACGCAATGGTCGCGACCCGCGAGGACGAGGCCCGAACCGAGATGTTCGGCTATGACACGACGTTCATCAAGCTCGCCGTGTTCACGATTGGCGGCACGATCGCCGGGCTCGCTGGCGTCCTCTTCACCACGCAAAACAACTACATCGATCCGAGTGTTTTCGGCATCACCGCCGCGTCGCTGCCGGTCGTCTGGGCCACCGTCGGCGGTCGGCAGTCGCTGCTCGGAACCGCGAGCGCCGCACTCGGAATCCAGCTTGTCGACTACTGGTTGGCCCTCTCGGGCAGTCAGTGGGCACTAGTCCTCATCGGCTCGCTGTTGGTGTTCGTGGTTCTCGTGATGCCCGAAGGCATCGGCCCATGGCTCCACGATCTCATCGTCGACCGTCGGTCAACTACGGAGCCGGCCAACTCGCCCGCGGTCTCTGAGGAGGTGAGCGACTGATGGCGGTCGGCGATCCGACCGTCAGGACGACCCCAGCCGTTAACGAGACCGGTGAGGGGACTTCGACGATCCTGCAAACCCGTGACCTGCGCAAGGAGTTCGGCGGGCTCACGGCGACCGACGATGTCGATTTGGCCGTCGAGGAGAGCGAACTGCGCTGTCTCATCGGCCCAAACGGAGCAGGAAAAAGTACATTCCTCAACCTGATTACGGGTCGACTCGAGCCGACTGCGGGCTCGATCTACTACGACAGGTTCGACATCACGGGGTTGCCGTCCCACGAGCGCGTCGATCGGGGCATCAGTATGAAGTTTCAGGTGCCGAGCCTCTACGAGGAGTTCACGGTACGCCAGAACCTGCGGATTCCCCTCCAGCGTGCCGTCGAATCCGACGTGTTCGAGGCCCGAACGCGCGAACTTCTCGATCAGTTCGACCTGTTGACCGAGATTGACGAGCCCGCTACGAGCCTCTCGCACGGCCAGCAACAGCGTCTCGAGATCGCGATGGCAATGGGCCTCGAGCCGAAGCTGATGCTATTAGACGAGCCGGTCGCCGGGCTCTCGGTCGAGGAAACGGCCGAAATCGCGGATATATTACAGACGATTCAGGCCAAGGAAGGCGTCGCGTTCATCGTCATCGAACACGACATCGATTTTGTCGAGATGATCGCGGATCGCGTCACCGTCCTTGATCAGGGCGGCATCTTCACGGAGGGAACGATTGAGGAAGTCACGTCCAATCCGGACGTCAAACGGATCTACTTAGGAGAAGACGACTAATGCTCGACATCACTGATCTGTACGTCTCGTACGGAAAGACACCGATCCTCCGCGACATCGATATCAACGTCAACGACGGAGAGATCGTTGGCATCATGGGAAAAAACGGCGTCGGCAAGACGACGCTGATGAAGGCCATCATCGGATTGCTCGAGGCCGATAACGGAACGATCACGTTCGACGAAACCGATATCACTGACGCCGGCGCAGATGACCGCGCTCGCCGCGGGATAGGCTATATCCCGCAGGGCCGAGACGTCTTCCCCGAACTGACCGTCGAGGAGAACCTCCGGATGGGCGAGACGATCAATGTGGACAACGACGACCTCCAATACGAGGCCGTTTACGACTACTTCCCGATCCTTGAGGAGCGACGAACACAAGAGGCGGGAACGATGAGCGGCGGCCAACAGCAGATGCTCGCGATCGGCCGGGCGCTCGTCGGCAATCCAGCTCTTCTCCTCCTCGACGAACCGTCCGAAGGTGTGCAGCCGTCTATCGTTCAGGACATCACTCGGGACCTGCAACGGGTCAACGAAGAGATCGGCACAACGATCTGTTTCGTCGAGCAGAACCTTCACGTCGTCCAGAACCTCGCTGAGCGCTGTTACGCCATCGACAAGGGGACAATCGTCGACGAACTCGGTCCTGACCGACTCTCGTCTCGTGACGCCGTGACGAGGTACCTGGCAGTCTAGCGAGTTTCGATCCTCGTTTTTGGTTTCTCGAAGGTGCACAGAGAGCGGGTTCAACGTAGTTATCTGCAGTACGCCATTGTCTGTAGCCGAAACACTGCAGAGATCGCTGGAGTTCGCTATCTGGGTTCGAGGTATCTGTTCGTCTGAAATCGAACGCTCGATAGATATCAGTCAATCATTCGAAACAGTCTGACTGGGCTGGATCCAGTTATGTAGACGATCAGAGAATGCTCCCAGTGCAACCCCCGCGACAAATAATAAGATACTCGGGACGAGTACCCAGAGGAGGTCGGGATGCTGTGCGCCGGTATGCAACGGAACGTCAAGCATATACGTCCTATGCGTGATGACGGTAGTTAACCTCCGGATTGGGGCCAAACTTACAACGATATCGTCCGCTACTGTGTGTACTCTCAATATATGGCCAAATAAAGATCAATCCATAAGGAAAAGATCTGAAACAGCCTCCATAGTTTAGTATCTCCACGTCTAACTGAGATCTTGGCCCCTGCTACATTCAGCTCAATTACGAAGACATGTCTGTCGATCGGTATGGCGAAACCTTTCTCACACCCACTCCCCGTGCTCAATAACCGACTGCAGCAGCTCTCGTCGGCAGTAGATTCGATTCGCTGGGAAGGCCGAACGGCGGTATTGCCTGAATGGTGGATTTAACAGGGAGAACTCTCAGCATAGGATTAGATCCTACTCAGTTGCGAGTTCGTCGTAGATTTCCTCGTGCTCGTCGAGGCCTCGTCGTCCGAGGAACCGAATGAGATACTACCGCGCCTCCTCAGGAGACATTTTATCGGGAATCTCGTGCTGGTCACTTCCGGCGGCCGTACTCACTTCCCACTATGGGATTCGTGGTCATAGTCGTTCAGTTCGTGTGGCTCATCGTCACCTGTGTCGTGCTCAGGAGCCCTGGATAGCTAATCTGTGCCCACAATACGTGACAGCCAAAGGTGGATCGTTGCCTCGTATTCCGGTGTGAGTGGCTCGGTATGCTCTCGTAAATAGTCAACCACGTCGCCCTCATCGATACTGGCCTCATCTGTCGCAAGTGCCTTCTGGATCTCTTTGACTGGCCGGTTGTAGTCGAACCGAATGCCGTTCAGAGCGTGTGTCTTCTTCACTCGCGATGACGTGCGACAAGCGCTGACCGCGATCATGGGCGAGCAGCCGCATGGAACGACTATCACACGAGTCTGATAGGCGATGAAGAACTCGGTGGATCGGATCTCGAAGAGAGAACGCGGCAGGTGAGTCCAAAACAGCCACCAAAGCAGATCCTATCGATGGATCTCGAAACGGCGACCGGACTGCTCGAGGATCGGTACTGTCATCTGGTTCTCCTCGAGGACAGCACAGCGAGTGCAGGTGGTGTCATACCCGTTGTGACCCCGCCAACCGCCGGAACCGCGTGAGAACCACCATAGAGCCACCTACAAAATAGGAACACGGACACGAACGGTCTTGGTCGTCGGCTCTCCGGTCGACGTCGCTGTCTCTTCTAGTGATAACTCCGAGAAGACCCTCTCGAATCAGAAATAGTAGCGGTGTGAGTTACACAAATTCCATGGATTGGCTTCCTTTCTCACTCACAACGGGTGTGATTGTACCCACGGGCACCGTCTAGTTAGCGCAGTTTGAGAAGTGAGCAGGTCGTAGAGATTGGTTGGAACTATGCTCG
>NZ_JAQIVI010000122.1 GCF_028618695.1 Natrinema soli
AGTCTGGACGACCAGCGCTCCCTCGAGCGCCCGCCCGACCGCCGGGGCGTGAGCGAGCACGTCCAGCGTTCCCGGCTCGAGCAGGCCGACGCCGACGGTGAGCCAGAAGCCGATCTGGTAGGGGTTGGTCAGCGACAGCACGAATGTCTTCCTGAACCCCGAGGCGGCGGCTCGACCGGCGTCGGTGAACGACGCGGCGGCTCGCGCCTCGTCGATCGCACCGATCGCGAAGTACAGCATGAGACAGCCGCCGGCGAGGTAAAGCGCGGGGCGGACGCCCGAGAGGCGATCGATCACGGCGACGATACCGGCCAGCGTGAGGAGAAAGAAGAGCACGTCCGCGAGCATCGCACCGAGACCGGCTCGAAAGCCGGCCGTCCAGCCGCGGACGACGCTCTCCTCGGCGATAATCGCGTTCATTGGCCCCGGCGGGGCCGCGAGCGCGAGTCCGAAGCAGACGCCGGCCAGTGCTGTGACGGCGAGTGAGGTCACGGTTTCGATCTCGAGTGAGCGATACAGGCGCAAAAGCTCAGCGAACTGCCGTCGGTGAATTCGCTCGAATTACCATCCTCCTCGCCTCGAACGGGCCTTCTCCTTGCGCTTCCGTAAACGGCACTCAGGGACTGTTGTGCCCGCGTCTACTGCCGTACTATTCAGTTCGATAACCAGTTACATCTTAGTTTCTGACGCCCGTCGCGTCTCGTATGGAGCACTATCGGTATCGATTGCGTTCCGTCCGAACGGTGGGACGGCCATGAGACGCCGAGAAATTATCGCCGGACTCGGGAGCGTCGGGGTCCTCGCCGGCGCAGGGGGCCTCTTCCTCGGGGGTGTTCCCTCGTTCGGGGCCGTTCCCTCATTCGAGGCCGACAGCACCGAATCGGAACACGAGGGCGGCTCCGATGGCCCGATCACGGTCGAGACGATCGACGCTCCCGGGAGCGAAGCCGGCACAGTCACCGTCCCCAACGGCGACGTCATGGTCGTCGAACTCTTCGTCACCGGGTGTGGCAACTGTCAGGCGCAAATGTCGAACCTCGCCGAGGCGCACTCTCAACTCGCCGCGGATTACGGCGACGGTCTCACGTTCCTGGGAGCTACATACCAATCCAATGATAGCAAGCCGCCAGCCGAACTGCGGGACTGGTGGCGCGGTCACGGCGGCAACTGGCCCGTCGGCTACGACCCGACGGGGGATATCTCGGCCCGCTACGGCGCCGTCGGGTATCCCGTAACCATGGTCATCGACGAACGGGGCGAGAAACGCTGGGAGGAACTCGGCTTCGCGCCGCCCGAAACCATCGTCGAGGCCGTCGAACCCGTTCTCGAGGCGAACGACGGGACGACAACCAACGAATCGACTACACCCGGAGCGAACGAGTCACAGACCGCGTGAGAGAGTCGATCGGTCGTAGCGGCATTCCTCGAAGACCGCTCGAGCGCGTCGGCGACCGTGAGAAGGGGGGCGGTCAGAATCTGCCGGCAGTCGGGATCGGTCGACGCGCCGTCACGGACCCCACGTGAGGAGAGTCGACGGTGGGTGCGGTGACCCGACGGTACTGGTCGGTCGTCGGACCGTGTTCCGGCGACCCAGCGACCGTGTCGGGTCCGACGAAGGCACGGGCGTTCGTCGGTGGCTCCCCCATCAGGTGCAGGCCGACCGCACAACGTCGTTCACCACGCACGTTGTAGCAACGCGTCCTGCGAACGAGTGCGACGGGATTCGACTATGAGACGACAGCAGCGTATCACTGGCGGTGGGTCCTGAAACGGATGGACGACGGAACGAACGAACGAATAGACGAGACGACGCGACGCGCCCTGCTCGCCGCACTGGGCGGTTCGGGCATCGCGGCCACGGACGGGTGTTCGACGATGCTCGAGACGAGTTCGGGGCCGCGGTTCCGGCTCGGGACGCTTCGTCCGCCGATCACGCTCGATCCGATCACCGCGAAATCGATTGGCTCCGAACAGGTCATCGGGCGGGTGTTCGACGGGCTCTACGAGTACGACGACGGAACCGACACCGTCCCCAAAATCGCGGCCGGGGAGCCGCAGTTCGAGAACGACGGCCGAGCGGCCGTCGTCGAACTCGACGACAGCGCGCGGTTTCAGAACGACCGGGCGGTGGTCGCCGACGACGTCGTCTACTCCTATTCCGCGCCGCTCGAGGAGGACGCGCCGACGGCGTGGCGGGTGAGCCCGTTCGATTCGGTCGAGGCCGTCGACGAGCGCACCGTCCGATTTTCGCTCGAGGAACCGTATCCGGCGCTCGACCACGCGCTCACGCAGCCGATCGTCCCCCGGCAGGAGCGAGAAGACGACAGGGAGGCGTTCGCGACTGAGCCGGTCGGGGCCGGCCCGTTCGAAGTCGCGTCGTTCAGCGCGGAGAAGACGGCGACGCTGCGCCGCTGGGACGACTACTGGGGCGACCCGATCCCCGGAATCGATCGGCTCACCGTGGCGTACGTCGAGTTCCCGATGACCCAGCTGACGAGTCTGCGGACGAACCGCAACGACGCGATCGAGCCGGTATCGCCGATGATCGTGGACCACGTCAGCGACGTGGCGAACGCGTCGGTGAAGCGCCGGCACGGATACACCTCGTTTTACTTCGGCTTCAACCTGAACCAGGGGCCGACGACCGATCCCCGGGTCCGGGAGGCGATCAGCTACTGTCTCGACCTCGAGAAAGCGGTCGCCGACTTCGTCGAACCGATGGGACAGCGCCAGTACAGTCCGCTGCCGCCGGGGGTCGCCAGCGACTGGGACATGCCGACCGACGAGTGGGCCGACCTCGCGAACGAGACGAATCCCGAACGGGCCCGCCAGCTGTTCCGCGAGGCCGACGAAGCGAGCGGCCAGCTCCGCATTCTCACCTCGACGGACCCGAAACACAAGGAGTTCGGTGAAGCGCTGGCCGGCGGGCTCAGGGACGCGAGCCACGGCGCACTCGTGGTCTCCAAACCGGAGTCGACGTTCCTCGAGCGATACGTTTCCGGCTCCGAGCGCGATTACTCGGTGTTCGTCGGGGAGATCAGCGGGACGCCCGATCCGGACTCGCACCTCTACCCGACGTTCCACGAGAACATGGCGGGCGTGACAAACGGGACCTTCTACCGCGAGGACGCGGTCATGGAGCGGCTCACGGCGGCTCGCGAGACCGAGAACCGCGAACGGCGACGCCGGCTCTACGAAGCGGCGATCACCCGGCTGCTCGAGGACCGGGTCTGTCTCCCCATCTGCTCGTTCGAGCACAGCTTCGCGGTGGCCGCCGACGTGCAGAACTTCCGGGTCCATCCCATCGCACGGGTCAACCCGCGGCTCGCAGCGGGTGACGAGGTCGTCACGGTGGGATCGGAATCATGAGTGAGAACGACGGCGGCGAGAACGCCGGTGGTGGGAACGGCAGCAGCAAAAACGGGGGTAGCGGAAACGGCGACGACGGACATGGAGACGAGAAGTTCGGCGTCGGAACGGCCGTCGCACTGGGCGTGGGCGGCATCGTCGGTGGTGGCATTTACGCGGCGATCGGCATCGTCGTGGCCGCAGCGGGCATTCTGACGTGGTTCGCCTACTCGCTGGCGACCGTCGTCGTCTTCTGCTGTGCCTACTCGTACATCAAATTGAACGACGCGACCGACAGCGACGGCGGCTCGGTCTCGTACATCGAGGAACTCACGGGGAGATCGACGGTCGCCGGCGTGGTCGGCTGGACGCTCGTCGTCGGCTACATCGGGACGATGGCGATGTACGCCTACGCCTTTGGCATGTACGGCCAGATGCTGATCGGCTACGAGTACGTCTGGGGATTGCCGATTCGACAGTTCCTCTCGGTCGGCGTACTCGCGGTCTTCGTCGGAATCAACCTCCTCGGCGCGGGCTCGTCGGCGGCGGTCGAACGGTATCTCGTGTTCGTCCAGGCGGGGATCATCGCCGCGTTCGGCCTGATCGGACTCTGGTTCGGCGCGGCGAACTATCAGCTACGGCTCGGTTTCGCCGAATTCGGCCTCAATCCGATCCTCGCCGCCTCGGTCGGGTTCGTCTCGTTCGAGGGCTGGCAGCTGCTGTTTTACGATCAGGAGCAGTTCGACGATCCGGACGAGACGCTCGCGAAAGGCGTGTTCATCTCGATTCCCATCGCAGCGGCCATCTACATTCTCGTCGGGTTCGTGATTACGACCCTCCTTCCCGAGGAGGTCGTCGCCGCCCAGCCCGAGCCGTCGCTGCTCTACGCCGCGCTGTCGATCTCGAAGTGGCTCGCGCTCGCCGTCGGCCTCGCCGGGCTCATCTCGACGGCGAGCGCGATCAACTCGACGCTGTTCAGCGAGGCCATCTTCGCGAAGAACCTGATCAGCGACGACATCCTCCCCGACGAGATGGGCGACGCGGACGCCGACGCCGCCCCGTCGCGGACCGTGATCGTCATCGGCCTCCTGACGGCCGCCTTCACCGTCCTCGGAAGCCTCGAGGCCGTCGTGGAGTTCGCCTCGCTGGCCTTCATCGTCGTCTTCGGTGCGATGAGCGCACTCGCACTCTCGGTGCGCGACGCGGAGGGCGTCGACGTCAACCCGATCCCGCCGCTGCTCGGCGTCGTCGGCTCGGCGGCCTTCTTCGTCATGCTGACGTGGTACCTCTACTCGCAGCTCCCGGCCGTCTTCTGGCTGGTCGTCGCCATCGCGGCAGTAGTCTTCGCGGTCGAAGGGATGTATTTCAAGCGCGAGAAACTCGCCGAGGGCGTTCGGCAAGTGGAGAAACGCGTCTAGGCCTTCGCCTGCCAGGTCCGAACCCGGTCGGCGCTGACGCCCTCGACGTCGGACGCGACCGCGTCGGGATCGTCGTCGCTCAGGTCCTCGAGGGCCTCGATCCCCGCCGCGGCGAGCTTCTCGACGGTCTTCGCGCCGACGCCGTCGAGCGCCTCGAGGTCCGAGCCCGTCTCGCTCTCGCGGGCCTGGAACTCCTGGTAGTTACAGATCGGACAGCCGAGTTCCCAGGGCTCGTCGCCGCTGTGGACGACGAGTTCGGGAAGTTCGTGCTCGTCGCAGTACTCGTCGGTGACCTCGATCTCGCCGCGCCGGGGCAGGGGCAGGGAGTACTCGCAGTCGGGGTAGCGCGTACAGCCGACGAGCCGGGAGCCGCTCTGGAGGGTTTTCACGGCGAGTTCGCCGCCGTGTTCATCACCGCAGTCGGGACACTCGCCCAGCACCGGCCCCTCGCCGGCGTCCTCGGCCTTACAGAGGGGACAGCCGTGGACGAACGTCTGCCGACCGGCGAGCATCTTGACCTCGTTCAGGCCGTGTTCCTCGCACTCGTCCTCGAGGATGAGCGGCTTCCCGGTCGAGGGCAGCGGCAGCGTGTTCTCGCAGTCGGGGTAACCGTCGCAGCCGATGAAGTACGAGCCGTGGCGACTCCGGCGGACGAGCAGGTCCTCCCCGCACTCGGGGCACGGTCCGAGGCGCTTGTCGTCTTTCAGCGACTTGCGGAGGTGGTCGCCGATCTCGTCGCGCGAGTCGGCGAGGTTCTCGAAGATCTCCTCGAGCATCTCCCGGGACTCGTCGGTCACGTCGTCGAGCGTCGCCTCGCCGTTCGCGATGGCGTCCATGTCGGCCTCGAGCTGGGCGGTCATCTCCTCGCTGACGACGCGGTCGGCGTAGTTCTCGGCCGCGTCGACGACGGCCATCGCGAGCTTCGTCGGCCGCGGTGGATCGCTCTCGATGTAGCCCCGATCGTACAGCTTCTCGAGGGTGTTGTGTCTGGTCGACTTCGTTCCGATCCCCATTTGCTCCATGGTCTCGATGAGCCGCGACTGGCCGTATCGTCGGGGCGGCTGGGTCTGTTTGTCCTCGAGTTCGACGTCGGAAAGCGCGAGTTCCTCGCCCTCGTCGACGTCGGGAACGAAGTTCTCCGTCGTCGAGAAGTACGGGTAGACGTCGTGATAGCCCGGCTCGACGAGTCGCTTGCCGTTGGCCTTCAGCCGGCAGTCGTCGACCTCGGCGACGACCTTGAGGTGTTCCCAGACCGCGGCGTCGGCGACGGTCGCGTAGAACCGCCGCACGACGAGTTCGAACACCTCCCACTCGTCGTCGCTCACGTCGCCGCGGGTCGGAATCTCGCCCGTGGGGTGAATCGGCGGGTGGTCGGTCGTCTCCTCGTCGCCCTCCGTCGGAGCGATCTCGTCGGCCTCGAGCAGCGATTCGGCGGAGTCGCCGAGCGAGGGGTGGCCGACGAACTCGTCGAGGAGATCCTCGGGCTCGAGATCGTCGGGGTAGACGGTATTGTCGGTCCGCGGATACGTGATGTAGCCGGCGGTGTAGAGGTCCTCGGCGATCGACATCGCCCGTTTGGCGGAGTAGCCGATGGCACCCGCGGCGCGGATGAACTGGGTCGTGTTGAACGGCTCGGGCGGCGTGTCGGTCCGGGTCCGCCGGTTGACGTCGACGACGGTCGCCGCGTCGCGGCTCGAGAGCGTGTCGTAGACGTCCTCGGCGATGGCCTCCTCCCAGACGCGTTCGGCCTCGTTGTCGTCCTCGTCGCGGTAGAAGTACTGGGCCTCGAATGGGGCCGAATCACCCTCGCTCTTCGTAAGGTCCGCGAACAGCTCCCAGTAGTCCTCCGGATCGAAGGCCTCGATCTCGCGCTCGCGGTCGACGATCAGCTTCAGCGTCGGCGACTGCACCCGGCCGACGGAGATGAAGTCGTTGCCCAGTTGCCCCGAAGACAGCGAGAGAAAGCGTGTGAGCGCGGCCCCCCAAACGAGGTCGATGATCTGGCGGGCCTCGCCGGCGGCCGCGAGGTCGAAGTCGAGTTCGTCCGGCTCGTCGAACGCCTTTTGCACCTCGTTCTCCGTGATCGAGGAGAACCGCACACGTCGAATGGGGACGTCCTCGTCGACCTCGCGGACGATATCGTAGGCCTCCTTGCCGATCAGCTCCCCCTCGCGGTCGTAGTCCGTCGCGATCGCAACGCGATTGGCGCGACGGGCCAGCAGGCGCAGCGTCGCCACGATGTTCTCCTTCGTGGCCGTCTTCTCGACGCTCGCGTCGATCAGCTCCACGGGCTCGACGTCCCGCCAGTCGGAGTACTCCGAGGGGAAGTCCACGCCGACGACGTGGCCCGACAGCCCCACGCAGCGCTTGCCGCCCCACTCGTAGACGTTGACCCCGTTCTCCCTGCTCGAGTCGTAGGTCCCGCCGCTCAGGATGTCGGCGATCCGGCGGGCCGCGTTGTCCTTCTCCGTGATGATCAGCTCCACCGCGGCTCACCTCTCGGTCCTCGAGCGTCCGGCCGTCGTCGCGGACGAATATCGGTCATCGTCGCTCGGTACGGCTGAGGATCTGATAACGTTTTCGCCGAAACCGACCGACAGCGCGGGTGTGCGCGCCGCGCGGGCTCGCGTGAGTGCGGTCGCGCGTGCGAAGGACCGTGCGGAGTCGGCAACCGGGTTCGGAGTCGGCAACTCGGGTCTGGGAGCCGAGCCCCGTTGCCACGCCCGAGCGACACTGACCGGATCGAAACGTGCAAGCGCTCGGATTGTCCCGCGAGCGCCTCGGCGTACCGACGGGAATCACGTTCCGGATCGATACCAGAAGTCGAGCTTTCCGCACCGTTCTATCGCCTCGAGAGAACCTCATGAACGTTAATTTATCACGGATAGCGGCGACGACAGACTTATCACTACTCTGTGTTACCACCTAGTTGTATGAGCGAATTTGAGCAGTTCAGTCAGGTCGGCGAAGCAGACGTCACCCGCGCGATCGGACAGGAGTGGACCGAGGAGTTCATGGACTTCTCGGACTCGGATGTCATCATCGTCGGCGGCGGTCCCTCGGGGCTGACGGCGGCGAAGGAACTCTCCGAGCGGGGTGTGAAGGTAATGGTCGTCGAGAAGAACAACTACCTCGGCGGCGGCTTCTGGCTCGGTGGCTTCCTGATGAACAAGGTCACGGTCCGCGATCCCGCTCAGCAGGTTCTCGACGAACTCGAAGTGGACTACAAGCAGTCCCAGGACAGCGAGGGACTCTACGTCGCGAACGGGCCCGAAGCCTGTTCCGGCCTCATCAAGGCCGCCTGCGACGCGGGCGCGAAGATGCAGAACATGACCGAGTTCACGGACATCGTCATCCGCGAGGACCACCGCGTCGGCGGCATCGTGATGAACTGGACGCCGGTCCACGCGCTGCCCCGCGAGATCACCTGCGTCGACCCGATCGCGGTCGAGGCCGACCTGGTCATCGACGCGACCGGCCACGACGCGATGGCGGTCAAGAAACTCGACGAGCGCGGCGTCCTCGAC
>NZ_JAQIVI010000123.1 GCF_028618695.1 Natrinema soli
GCAACCACGCGCAGGGGGTCGCGCTCGCGGCCACGCGATCGGGCGTCGACTCGAAGATCGTCATGCCCGAACACGCACCGATCTCGAAGGTCAAGGCGACCAAGAGCTACGGCGCGGAGGTCGTCCTCTCCGGGCGGGACTACAACGAGGCCGCCGAGCGCGCCCACGAGCTCGAGCGCGAGGAGGGCCGGACCTACGTCCACGCGTTCGACGACGAGTACATCATGGCCGGCCAGGGGACGATCGGCCTCGAGATCCTCGAGGACTGCCCCGACGTCGAAACGGTCGTCGTTCCGATCGGCGGTGGCGGTCTCATCAGCGGCATCGCGGTCGCGATCAAGGAGCAACGTCCCGACGTTCGCGTGATCGGGGTACAGGCCGACGGTGCCTCGAGCGCCGCCGCGTCCCTCGAAAAGGGCGAACGCGTCTCGATCGACGAGGTCGACACGATCGCGGACGGGATCGCGACCCGGAGTATCGGCGAGCAGACGTTCCCCTACATTCGGGAGTACGTCGACGAGGTCGTCACCGTCTCCGATCCCGAGATCGCCGTCGCGCTGGTCTACCTGCTCGAGCGCTCGAAGACTCTCGTCGAGGGCGCAGGTGCGGTCCCGCTCGCCGCGGTCCTGTTCGAGAAATTCGACTACGTCGAGGACGAGGTCATCGTCCCCGCGCTCTGCGGCGGGAACATCGATCTCAACACGCTCGCCAACGTCATCGTCCGCGGACTGGTCGAGACCGGCCGCTATCTGAAGATCAGGACCGTCCTGAAAGACCGCCCGGGGGCACTCGACGACCTCCTGGACATCTTTACCGAACACCGCGCGAACATCTACGCCATCCATCACGATCACACCTCCCGCAACGTCGAGATGAGCGACACCGAAGTCGAACTCGAACTCGAGATGCGCGGTCCCGACCACGTCGACGAGTTCCTGACGGCGCTCCGGGACGCGGGCTACGAGGTCGACGTGCTCGCCTAGTGCCGGACGTCCTCTCCCAATCTATCGTGGACTTTCCGTCCAGTCACCGTATGAACCGTGTTAGAGTCTCATTCTGAGATAAGCGATGCCGTTCTTATACGTGAGGATGTACGAGATGAGTGGTACGAGTAGCAACATCGGCGCAGCATACACGATTTGCGCGAACGGATCGGGTGGAAACACTACTGCTGCTATCATAAGCACAGCTATGATCAACACGTACACCGTTACAAAAAACTGAAGGAAGGAACGAGCGTCCATACTACCCGCTCTCTCGTTCCACAATCATATCATTTTCCATCCGACATGAATGTATCTTTCCAAAACCATCTTCGTATCATTCGGATACTGTCCTGTCGTATTGACCGACTCACGAGACTGCCGTACTGATCGTTCTCTCCGTTCGACCGATCGTCTCCGTCGATCGGAGGTGCAAACTCGACTTCGCCCGCTTTTAAGCCGTCTCGGTGCAAGACTGTGAGCATGAAACGAATCATCGAAACCGACGACGCGCCGGCCGCGGTCGGTGCCTACAGCCAGGCGACCAGCAACGGCTCGCTACTGTTCACCGCCGGTCAGATTCCCATGACGGCAAACGGTGACCTGCTCGACGACGAGTCAATCGAGAACCAGACCGATCAGGCCCTCTACAACCTCGACGCCGTCCTCGACGAAGCGGGTGCGTCCGCCGAAGATATCCTCAAGGTCACCGTCTTCCTTGAGGATATCGACGACTTCGAGGCGATGAACGAGGCCTACGCCGACTACTTCGACGACGAGCCGCCGGCCCGCAGCGCCGTCGAGGTCGCCGCGCTTCCGAAGGGCGTCGGCGTCGAAATCGAAGCCGTCGCGTCCGTCGACCAGACGGAGTGAGTCCGTCGTGAGCGGTTATCCGTCGAAGAAAATGGGGATCGATTCGCGGGCCAAATCCGCGTTCCTGTGGGGGATCGTCGGCTTCCTGTCGTTTCTGGTGCTCGTTCAGGGCTACGCCCTGCTCGCGGAACCGATCGTGACGCTCGCGCAGGCGCTGGGGATCGGACTGCTGGTCGGTCTCGGAGCGGGGGCCGGAGCGTACCTGCTCGAGCCGCAACTCGCTGCGCGGGCGGTGAATCGCGCGAAGGAGTGAGCACATCTCGTAACAGTTAAACAACGGACGCGGTTAGGATGACCTGAGCCAGGATGGCCGAATGGTAAGGCGCACGCCTGGAAAGCGTGTTCCCTTTGGGATTCAGGGTTCAAATCCCTGTCCTGGCGTATACTGTCTCTGTAAGTCAGTGAACGAAAGCGGTGGCTGTCAACGTCGCTACTGAGCGACTGAGTACGGTCGGAAGGGGAGGGGTACGGGGAGAGGCGTTACCGCTCGAGTTCGATCGGCGAATCGGTCGCGATCCAGCAATCGGGGTCATCCGGATCTCTGAGCTCCAGATTGCCGCTCTGACACACCACCATTTCGTATTGATCCGTCATGATGACCCCGCTATCGACTCCACCGGGATCGGATATCGTAACGAGGCCCGTACCAGTCGCACGGATCGGGGTAAGCGCTTCATACTACTGTAAGCGGGCGTATCCGGACTGATGTTTCGCGGCGTCGAGCGGCAGTGAACACCGAGTCTAATCGCTACTGAAATGTCACAGCGGCAGTGACTGGACAACCCTTTGGCCTCGCGACCCGATAATCGAGTATGTGCGGTCGCTACACGCTCGTCGTCGAGCAGGACGACCTCGAGACCCGATTCGACGCCCGGTTTCGGGACGGTGCGTCCGAGACCGATTCGGAACCGGGATCGCGGTTCACGCCGCGGTACAACATGGCTCCCGGGCAGGAGCTGCCGGTGATCACGAACGAGGAGCCGGAGACGTTCCAGCGCCTCGAGTGGGGGCTGGTTCCCTCGTGGGCCGACGACGACAGCGGCGGACTGATCAACGCGCGGGCGGAGTCCGTCGACGAGAAGCCGAGTTTCCAAGACGCATATGAGTGTCAACGGTGCCTCGTTCCGGCGGACGGGTTTTACGAGTGGGTCGAGACGGACGACGGGAAGCAGCCGCATCGAGTCACCTTCGCGGACGGCCGGATGTTCGCGATGGCTGGCCTCTGGGAACGCTGGGAACCGGAAACGACTCAGACGGGGCTCGGCGCGTTCGGCGGCGGCGTCGACGAGGGCCGCGATTCCGGCCCGCTCGAGACGTTCACGGTTATCACGACCGAGCCGAACGACCTCGTCGCGGACCTCCATCACCGGATGGCGGTGATCCTCGATCCCGCTGCCGAGCAGCGGTGGCTATCGGGCGAGGATGCGGAGGAACTGCTCGAGCCGTATCCGGCCGACGGGATGCGGGCGTACCCGGTGTCGACGGCGGTGAACGATCCGTCGACGGACGAGCCGTCGCTGGTCGAACCGCTCGAGTCCGCGTAATCAATTGTTTCGGGCACTGATCCGGTCGGACGATACTATAGTACCAACTGAAACGATTTACACACCGATCGCAAAGTTGTCGCGCGTCGGGTGTGCATTGACTTTCAGTGGCTACTATAGCCCGCAGCACCCCGATTCGGGGGTGGAGTTTCACAGCAGACAACAGTTGCAGGAGCCCCCTCAGCTCAGTTCGTTGATGATCTCACGCGTCGACCGTCGGACCGCCTCGTCGCTCGAGAGGCGGGGCTCCCAGCCCAGCGCCGAGAGCTTCTCGATCGAGAGCCGCATTTTCGGCACGTCGCCGGTCCAGCCCCGTTCGCCGCCGGTGTACTCGCGATCGGGATCGGCCCCCAGTTCCTCGGCGACGATGGCCGCGATCCGGTCGACCGAGGTCGTCGTTCGCGTGCCCAGATTGTACGTATTCATGGCGTCGTCGGCGTGTTCGACGGTGTGACAGATCGCGTCGAGACAGTCCTCGAGATGGAGGTAGGACTTCTCCTGTCGGCCGTCGCCGAGAATCGTCAGGTGCTCGGGGTCGTCCTGCAGCTTCTCGATGAAATCCGGGATCACCGCCCCGCGGAGGCGCGGACCGACGACATTCGCGAATCGGAAGTTCCAGACGGTGAGGTCGTGACTGTGGGCCCGCGCCGAGAGTAACCCCTCGTCGGCCAGCTTGCTCGCTCCGTAGGCGCTGATCGGCTCGAGGGGCGCGTAGTCCTCGGGCGTCGGCCGCGGCGCCTCGCCGTAGACCGTCGAGGAGGAGGTGTAGGCGATCTCGGTCACGTCGGCGTCGGCCATCGCCTCGAGGATGTTCCGAGTCATCCGCGTGTTGTCGTCGAACTGGCCGTGAGGCCGGTCCGTGTCGACGTGTTTCGACGCCGCGAGGTGGAAGACGAGGTCGACGTTCTCGAGGTGGCCCGCGAGTGCGTCGGGGTCAGTGAGATCGGCCTCGAGAAAGTCGGCGTCGTCGGAGACGCGGTCGCGGTCGCCGTTTGAAAGGTCGTCGACAACGAGGACGTTCGCGCCGTCCGCGAGGAGGCGCTCGGTGAGGTGAGAACCGATGAAACCGGCTCCGCCCGTGACGAGTGCGCGTCGGTTTGAAAGTGACATGGTCGATGGTTCACCGACGCGGTGTTAATCTCCTTGGGTTTCGGCGACGGGTCACGTCGTTTCCCGTTCACCTCGCGGTTCTCGCTCACTGTGTTCGCTCACGGCTCGCTTCGCTCACCGTTCGCATTCCCGCGGTTCTCGCTCACTCTGTTCGCTCCGAACCGCGCACCGTTCGGATGGTTCGCAGGACCTCCGGTCCCGCGCTATTCGCTTTCGAGGCGTTCCCGTCGTCTTCGCGCGGAAACGCCGCTCGAATGGTCTGCGAGACCTCCGATATCGTGCTCGTCGCGCCTCGCCGACAGCGCGCGTCACCGCATACCGGTTGATCAGTGCGGGTGACACACCGCAACCCGTTACTGACTGCTTTGGTAGGAAGAGCAGCAAGGATATCAACGGTCGCGAGTAGCCCGAGCAGAGGCCTTAGACGCCGGTCGAGTACCGCAGGATCCCGGCGAAACCGCCGAAGGCGTTGAGGAGCTGTTCGCCCTTCTCGAAGTCCGTCGAGATGAATTTGGTCTCGGTGCCGCGCTGTTCGGCGATATCGATGAGGTGGTCGATGGCGTCCTCGCGATCCTCCTCGGTCGCCTCGACGTCGGTGCCACACTCGGTACAGGTGTGTGTCGGCGTCGACTTCCGACGGTCGACGACCTCGCGCTCGGTGGTGCCACAGTCGGGACAGTCGTAGGTAATCACGTCCTTCCGGAGATCCTCGCTGATCAGGAGGCGGTCGACCGACCCCATCATCAGGTTCCGGCGGGTCGGCTCGAAGCCGTAGGTCGCGAGGTCGCCGGCGTTGAGTTCCTCGAAGAACTCCTCCATCACCTTCTTGTCCTTCATCACCTCCGCGTCGGCGAGCGCGTCTTCGGCGTTGTCGACGAGGTCCTTCAGGCCTGATTCGTCGGTGTAGGCGACGTCGAACTTGCCCAGTACGGAGTCCTGCAGTTCGTGGTGGAGGTAGTCGCCGTCGAGGAACTCGTCTTTGGTGGGCGAGGGACCGCCGACGAGGATGCCGTCGAGTTCGTGGCGTCGCGAGACGAACAGGTCGTTCGCCATCCCCGCGACCTCCTGGTAGAAGTTGTCGATGGCCTCGAGTCGCAGGCGGGCGAATCGCTGGGCGGACTGGCCACCCTTTCGCTGCTTGCCGGGAACCAGCGAGGAGGCGGACTTGACCGGTTCGATGCGTTTGCCTTTCAGCCAGCCCACGTTGGCCTCGCGGCGATCGAGGACGATCAGACCGTAGAGGCCCTTGTCGGCGAGCATCTCCTCGAGCGGCTCGGTCAGGAAGTCCGAGTCGCAGTGATAGCGGAAGGACTCGATGGGCTGGGGCGGACTCTCGAGGACTTTCGTGACCATATCGGTGCGGCCGCCGCCGGAGTCGACGGCACCGGAGAAGAGCACGATGCCGTTCTCCGGCGGAAAGGTGTCGAAGTACCGGAGCCGGTCCTTGATGCTCGTCAGCGCGTCCTGGACGGCCGTTCGGGTCTGTTTGGACTTGATGTTGGCCGCTTCGCTGTGTTCTTGCGTGACGTGCTGGACGACGTCACTGATCTGTCTGTCGTCGGGAATGTAGATGGTCACGAGCTGCGTTCCGGAGCCGTCGTAGTCCTTGAGGTCCTCGATGACCTTCCGGAACTCGTACTTTTTCCGGTCCGAGTGCTCCTGCTCGCCCTCCTGGCTCATTAGCCGTATAAAACGGGGCTGTGGGTAAGAATCCTTTGACACACCTGCCAACGTGGGACCGCTTGCCGATCGATGACGAGAGTACTGGCTGCCGACGAGTGGTCGTCACAGTCCCCGTCGACGCGGGCCAGCACCCGAGTCGAAGCGGAACGCGCGGGACGCTGTCGCCGACGTGATTTCCCCTGTAACGACGAGGGAGGTGTGGTCACGATTTAAGGTGGTGCCGTTCTACAGTCCGGACAGTATCCGAGTATGTCTCATGAGACGGTCTACGCCATCGCGAGCGGGAAAGGCGGCGTCGGGAAGACGACGACGACAGTCAACCTCGGCACGGCCCTCGCAGAGGCCGGCGAGCGCGTCGCCATCGTCGACGTCGATCTCGGCATGGCGAACCTCGCCGGATTCGTCAGTCTCACTCCCGATTCGACCACCCTTCACGACGTGTTAGCCGGAGATGCATCGATCGACGACGCCACCTATCGACTCGCGGACAGCATCGTCGCCGTCCCGAGCGGAACCAGCCTCGACGAGTACGCCGAAACCTCTCCCGAGGGGCTGCGCGACGTCGTCGAGGAACTGCGATCACGATTCGACTACGTCTTCCTCGACGTCGGCGCCGGCATCAGCCACGAGACCGTCCTCCCCCTGGGACTGGCCGACGCCGTCGTCCTCGTCTCGACGCCCGAACCCGCGGCCGTTCACGACACGAAGAAGACGATCGAACTGACCGACCGTGCGGGCGGCGAGGTCGCCGGCCTCGTCCTCACCCGCACCCGGCCTGACGGCGACGTCTCCCACGACGAACTCGGCGACCGCCTCGAGGTGTCCCTCCTCGGGACGATTCCCGAGGATCCCGCGGCTCGTGACAGCGTCTACGCCGGGACGCCGCTGGTCGTCTTCGAGCCCGACGGGCCCGCCGCCGTCGCTTACCGCCGCCTCACGGCCGATCTGACCGGGCTCGAGATCGACGTTCCGGAGCCCGACCACGACGGTGACGGGGATACCGCGTCCACCGACGCCGAACAATCGGCGGCCGAACCGAACACGGGCGGCGGTGACGAGGTCGATGCGGGCGGTGGTGACGATGCGGACGGCGGTGACGATGCGAACGATACCGACGAGCGCGAGGCGGCACACGACGATGTCTCGAGCGCGATCACGGAAGCCGAATCGGATCACTGACGAGCGATCGTCCCCGTCGTGCGCACGATTTCCGGCGGTATGAACAGCCTAAACCGTCGACTCCTGCCCGCGCCCACTGTTCATCACGCCGTTTTGCCGATCGGACGAGATCCCTCCGGCGGAGGTGGAATAGTGGTACTTCGACAGCCTGCAATGAATTATGAGGCGTCTGACCGGTCGGTATCGTCGTCGGTATCGGTGTAGAGAAACGCTACGAGCCGCTCTCCGTTCATTCTCGAGTCGAAACGACGGCGTTTCAGCGTTCGAGATAGTAACGAACTGATTACTAATCACGGCGGTTCTCGATGCCTCGCCCATGGAGCGACGAAAAATCCTCCTCGGCAGTGGCGCAGCACTCGCAACCATGCTCGCGGGTTGTTCGAGCAACGAAACCGGCGACGAGTCCGACCCGAACGACGACAACGATGAGTCGCTCGGAGACGACGGGGACGATGGAAGCGACGGAACTGACGGGTCTGACGGCAGCGACGGCACCGATGAACCCGACATTCCCGGTCTCGATCCGGACAAACTGAAGATCGACAGCGAGAAGATCTCGATCAAGGACGTCAACAAAGACGGCGACAAAGTCGATATCGTCGCGACGACGACGACAACCGATCCCGACGTACTGATGGCCGAGCTCGAGTCGCTCGCAAACGACATTACTCGCGCGATCTCCGATCCCGAGGCGTTCGTGGCCGCGGTCAACAGCGTCACCTGGGTGCTCGAGAAGGACGGGGCCAAGGTGATGTCGTTCTACGTCGACGTGCAGTGGGCGCTCGCGTTCATAAACGGCGAGATGGACGAGAGCGAGTTCGTCGATCGCGTCCTCGATACCGTCGGCGAGACGCAGTAGCGTTCCCGTTGCGATCGCCCGGTGACCTCCCGTTCTTTCGGAACCCGACTGACCGTGTAGCTGTGCGTATCGCCAATCGCTTTCCGTGACGATCGCGTCCGCTCGTCGAATACCGTCGAGCAAACGGCCGCTGAGAACCTGGAACCGCATCTCTATCCGAAACATAAATATAGTAACTATTTTACCGGAATCGATTTGAGATGGAATATGGACTTGAGAAATCCGGCCGTCCGATGGGGAATCGGTCTCTCCAGTGGTGCTATGGTCGCTGCTATCGGACTCCTCGTTCTGGAGGGGACGACGCAACTCCTCGTATTCGGAATAGCCGTCTTCGATACGATTTCGACACCGCTGATCCTGAAGCAGGCCGTCGAGGACTGAGCGGGCAGAACGCGTTGGGAGACGCGAGACCGAGGCCAGCGAAATGCGAGACTACATCGAGCGCGGTGCGGCCACGCCCAGAATCGACAGCGCGTTGGCGACCGCGTGTTTCGAGGCGGCAACCAGTGCGAGTCGCGCGTCGCGGACGTCGGGATCGACGTCGTCCGCGAGCACCGGACACTCCCGGTAGAAGCCGTTGAACCGGTCCGCGAACTCGCGGGTGTAGGTCGCGATCTGGTGGGGCTCGAGGTCGTCGGCGGCCTCGTCGACGACCGCCGGGAACCGCGCGATCGTCTCGAGGAGGTCCCGTTCCGCGTCCGTCTCGAGCAGATCGGCGTCGACGGCGGTCTCGACGTCGGCCATGCCGGTCTCGGGATCGATCCCCGCCTCTTCGAGGATACCACAACAGCGCGCGTGAACGTACTGGACGTAGGGCGCGGACTGGGCCTCGAAGTCCAGCGCGCGGTCCCACTCGAAAGTGATCGCCTTCGTCGGCTGCTTGGAGACGATGTCGTAGCGGACCGCGCCGATCCCGACCTGATGGGCGATGCGCTCGATGTCGGTCTCGTCCAGATCGTCGTCCCGGATGCGGTCGTCGAGACGGTCCTCGACCTCTCCGCGGGCGCGATCGATCGCTTCGTCGAGCAGATCGTCCAGATCGACGCCGGTGCCCTGTCGCGTGCTCATCTTCCCCTCGGGGAGGTTGACGTACGAGTAGAGCACCTGTCGGAGCTGGTCGGTCTCGTTGCCCAGCAACTCGAGGGTCGTCCGGACCTGCTTGGCCTGTAGCTTGTGGTCCTCACCCAGCACCGTCACCGCGCGGTCGTACTCGTCGAACTTCCACTCGTGGTGGGCCAGATCCCGGGTCGCATAGAGCGAGGTGCCGTCAGAGCGCAGGAAGACGAGATTTTTGTCGATGCCGTGGTCCTCGAGCTCGAGCTGCCAGGCGTCTTCCTCGTAGACCGATTCGTCGAGTTCCTTCAGTCGTCCCACGAGGTCGTCGGTGTCGCCGTTGCGCATGAACCGCGTCTCCTTGACGAACTCGTCGAACTCGGCGGGGAGGCGCGCGAGACACTCCGTCATACCGCCGAGCACCTGATCGACGACTTCGCTCACTCGCTCGTAGGCCGCGTCGTCGCCCGCCTCGAGGCCCTGCATGATCGATTCGATCTCGGCTTCGGCCGCTTCGACTTCGGCGTCGGACGCGTTCTCGAGGTAGGCGTTCCCCTTGCGGTAGTAGCGCACGAGGTCGTACTCGATGCGGTCGCGCTCGGGCGGCTCGTCAAGATCCGCCTCGTCGAACGTCTCGTAGGCCCAGGCGAAGACGGCCATCTGCCGGCCGGCGTCGTTGACGTAGTAGTGCCGGTCGACGTCGTAGCCGGCGTACGCGAGCAGGTTGGCGACGGCGTCGCCGATGATCGGGTTCCGGGCGCGGCCGACGTGGACCGGTCCCGTCGGGTTCGCGCTGGTGTGCTCGACGAAGCCCGACTCCTCGCGGTCCGACAGACTACCGTAGGTGTCGCCGGTCGCCGTCTCCAGCGTCTCGGCGAAGTAGGCGTCGCTCGGCAGGAAGTTGAGGTAGGGTCCCTGCGTTTGCACGTCCGAAACGTAGGTCAGTTCGTCGGCGTCGATTTCCTCGGCGACCTGTCCGGCGACCTGCGGCGGCGGCGCGCCGGCCTCGCCGGCCAGTCGAAACGCCACGCTCGAGGCGAGGACGCTCTCGACGTCGTCCGGCGGCTCTTCGATCCCCAGATCGTCCGTGGGAAAGTCCAGCGTCGAGAGCGCCCCCTCGAGGGCGTCTTCGACCTCCGCGCGTAGGGAGAGGAACATACCCGCCCGTATTCAGGGCTCGAGTAAAGGAATGTCGGGTTTCGTCTCGGCGCGGCGTCTCGCCGAGCCGGAATCGAAACTGGAACGGGAACGCGGTCAGTCCGTCGTCCGATCGGTGAACGACAGCTCGCGGTCGGAGACGTCGAGTCCTCTCGAGCCCTCCGGGAGTTCGGCCTGGACCTTCTCGATCAGGAGGTCGATCGCCATCCGGTTTGCCCCCTCGGGAATGATCACGTCGGCCCGTTTCTTCGTCGGCGCGACGAACCGCTCGTGCATCGGTTTGACAGTCTCGAGGTACTGGTCGATGACGCCCTCGAGGTCGCGGCCGCGCTCGATGACGTCGCGTTCGATCCGGCGCAGAATGCGGACGTCCGCGTCGGTCATCACGTACACCCGCAGATCGAGCAGGTCCCGAATCGCCTCGTCGTGAAGTGCGAGGATCCCCTCGAGGACGATGATCTCCGAGGGCTCGACGGTGACGCGCTCGTCCGTGCGGTTGTGGACCTCGAAGTCGTACTGGGGCATCTCGATCGACTGGCCCGACAGCAGCGTCTCGAGTTGCTCCCGGAGCAGTTCCCACTCGAACGCGGAGGGATGATCGTAGTTGACTCCTCGACGTTCCTCGAACGCGAGGTGCGAAAGCTCCTCGTAGTAGTTGTCGATCGGAATCCGCGTGACCGCCTCGCCGACGGTCTCCGCGACCGTGCGTGCGACCGTCGTTTTCCCGGCTCCCGTGCCGCCGGCGATTCCCATGGCGAACGACGGTGTGCTCATCGTCCGAATCTGGGTCGGCCCGCTAATGAATCCCCTGATCCCGCGTCGCCCCGAGTCGACGGAATCCGTTCGCTCCCCGAGTGCCAGCGCTCACTCGAGCGGGGCGGCAGCCTCACGGAACCGCTCCTCGTGGACCGGGCGAAAGGTCTCGCTCGAGGCGTCGAACTCGCTCGGCGTCCAGAACCGGGCGTCCGTGGCGTCGCTGCCGGCCGCCGG
>NZ_JAQIVI010000124.1 GCF_028618695.1 Natrinema soli
CCCTCGCTCGCGGCCGCGATCGGAGCCGGAAGGGTTGCCAGACAGACCGCGAGCCCGACGACGAGCGCCGTCGCCGTCCGTCGTCGCGATCTCGGCCACCCGATCGAAGCCGACTCGTCAGTTCGGACCCGCCGTGCGGTCGTGGCCGAATCGGCGTCTGATCGTTCCATCCGCCTCACAGCTCGCCGTACAGTTCGTCGATGTCGTCGTAGTCGATACGGCCGTTTTCGTTGAAGTCGTAGGCGTCGGCGTTGAGCGTCACCGAGTCGTCCTCGATGTGATCGAACAGCGAGACGACGTCGTCGTAGTCGAGTCGACCGTTGCCGTTGGCGTCCTCGAATCGGCCGTCGCCGTCCGGATCGGTCGGCGCACTGCCGGAGCCACCCGGGCCGCCGATCGGCGGCGGCCCGGTAATCACCACGCCGGGACGGCGCTGGGGTTCGATAGCGGCTCCGTCGTCGTCGTCCAGCGCCTGCACGTCGACCGTGATATCCGTCGTTCCGGCCCCGACACCCTCGAGTTCGACGCTCGCCAGCGTCACGTCCATCGCGCCGGGCTCGATCTCCTCGTCGAGATCGGCGAACTTGAACGCGACCGTCGATCCGTCGTCGCTGATCGTCGGACCGGCGGTGAGTTCGAGCGCGTCGTGGTACGTCGCGCCCGTGATTTCGGCGACGTCGGTGTGTTCGAGGCTGACGGAGACGCGACCGCCGGCGAGGCCGTCCGGAACCGACGAGAGCGTCAGATCGACGGCTCCCGTCTCCCCCTGACCGACGGCGACGGAGTCGACGTGCAGCGACGTCGGCGGCTGGTAGACCCACATCGCGTCGTTGGGGTACGAGCGGCCGAAGCTCCCCTTGTCCTCACAGAGGAGGACGCGGCCGTCGTCCATCACCATGACGTTGTCGACGTTGATGAGCGAGACGTCTTTCAGGGATGTGGGGTCGCTGCCGTTCGGACCGACGACGACGGGCTCGAGCCGGGAGACGTCGTACCCGTCCTGAAGTTCGGCGCGATAGAGGACGCCGGTTTCGACCTCGTCGAATCGGAGTTCGCCCTGCTCGTCGGTCATGTAGCCGCCGAGCGAGGAGATCCCGAAGTAGATGAAGTCGCCGGGCTCGGCCTCGTCGTGGGAGTCGATCCCTTCGGCCTTGTTGAACTCGACGCTGGCACCGATCTCCTTGGCGGCTGCTCGAGTCTCGAGGAAGGGGACGCGACGAAGGTCCTCGTCGACGCCGTCGGGGCCGTGTGCCTCGTACTGAGCCGCCCACTCGACGATCTCCTCGTCAGTGATGTAGTCCCGGTTGCCGTTGATCGCGACTTCCTCATCGGCTTCCGCGAGCGCGGTCTCGAGGTCTGTTTCCCAGTCGGTTTCGGCGTGGGTCTCGAGGTACTCGACCTGCGTGATATCGTCGTAGTCGGCGATCCATGACTCGACTTCGGCGTTGCTCGCGGTGCCGAGTTCGAGCCACTCGACCTCGAGATCCGTCTCGGCGACCGGACCCTCGCCGATCTCGCTCGCCTTCATGGCGTACAGGGTCCCGCGAACGTCCATTCGACTGTCGTACTCGGGGATCGGCTCGTCCGCGACGAACTTGTAGATCCCCTTCGCGCCGCCGTCGGACGCGAGGTAGACGGTCCGCTCGTCGGGCAGGACCTCGGGACACTCCCAGGCGGCCCGACCGAAGACGTGGTGTTTGACCGGCGTCGGCTCCTCGGCGGTCGGGTCGGTGATCTCGACGATCTTGCCGTAGCGATAGCGGTTGGGGAACTCGTCGCCGATCGGCGTTCGCTCGTTGCCCTCCGCCGTTCGGTCGACGGGTTCGGCACCGAGATAGTAGGCGAGCTTCTCCACGCCGCTGTTCGACCAGAGACCCATCGGCGACCAGGCGTCGTTGCCGAAGATATCCTCGAGGGCGTCCCCGACCTCGGAGATGTTGGGACGGTTGTAGAACTCGCTGCCTCCGCGCAGGCCGACGCCGCTGCCCCCTTCGACGATGTCGCTGACCGTCGCGAGCCCGTTGACGCGCGGATGGCCGTAGTCCTCTTCCGCGGAGAGGGGCGTCTCCCACGGACTCAGATCGCCGTAGCAGTTGATCTTCGTGCCGCCGATGTCGCGGAACGCCGCCTGATTCTCGATCTCGGCCGCGTTCTCGAGGTCGGCGTCCCAGCTGCCGTCCGTCCGGCTGATCGGCGTCCGCGTGATGGCGCCGGGCGTGGTTTCGTTGTTCGTGAAGAGGTAACCCTCGGTGCCGTCCTCGGTCGTCGAGACGAAGAAGTTCATGTCGGGGTTGTGGCCGACGCCCTCGTAGCTCTCGCCGACGACGTCGGCGATATCCGTTCCGTCGGGCGTCTCGGGATGACCCCACCTCTCGGTGCCTCCGTTGATCGGGTCCCCCTCCTGGACGAGGTACGCGTACTCGCCGCCCGCCGAGAGCACCTGCCCCTGTTCGCTCTCGGTGTGCGGCGGCTCCAGTTCGGCGAAGTCGTCGTTACTCCCGTTGAAGGTGAACTGGAACCCCTCGAAGACGCCGACCCCTGCCCGATCGAACGGTTCCGGGTTGTCCCGACTCGGGTGCTGAACGCTGTAGAGGAGTTCGCCCGTCTCGAAGACGAACGGGCCCGTGACCTCCGCGCCTCGAGCCGTCGTCGAGAACCGCTTGATCGTCCCCTCGACGTACGGTGCGTCCAGCGTCTCGTGCTCGTTGGCTCCGTCCTGTGCGCCGGCGACGCCGACCGCCCCGGTGCTGATGGCCGCCGCGACTGACGATGCCATCAAGTTCCGCCTGGTAAATTCGACCATGCAAGCGGAGTAATCCCCGATTAATTAATGAGATTTTATAATAGATGCACGTAGAACAGTATAGAATACGCCAGCATACTGCTGATACTATAGTGTATCGAGTACTCTAACGGCTATTGTTCGATATATAGGCAAACGGTGAGAACCGTTCAGACGATGATTCCGGAAGTCGTCCAAACCGGTGGTGGTTGCTCCGCCAACCGATCGGTGAATCGATCGAGTCGAGTGCAACAGTGGAGCGGAAAAGGAGCCGTTCGTGACTGCGGACCGTCGCGGGCCTACTCGAGGCCTCGTTCAGCCGCCTCGGATCGGATCTCGGCGGCACGCTCGCGGACCCACGAGAGGTAGCGCTCGATCTCGGTCGGCGTGGCGCCGTAAAACGAGGCGACCCAGTTGACGTCCGACCAGGGGCACGTGACGAGGTACGCGGCGAGGGTGTCCTTGCCGGCCTGGACGATCTCCGGCGGGACGCCGCGCTCACCGGTGCCCTCCTCGACGAAGCCGTTGACGTCGAAGTAGACGTCGGCGTACAGCCGGGCGTCCTCGAGGTCGGCGAACGCGATGTCGGTGTGATCGGGCGCGTCGAATCGGTAGCGCAGGCCATCGCCATCGGCGGCGTCGGTTTCGACGATGCGAACGGCCAGAATGTACTCTTCGACGATAGCGTCGTCGGTTGCGGGGACAGTGTCGGATGTAGCCATGGACGGGTTCCCTGCCCTCACTCGCTCCCGTAACGGTATTGAACGTTGATATGAGTCCTACTGTGTGCTCGTGAGCGTTTCGTACCGCTACTGTTTCGATCGTGCCGGCGACGACCTACCGATACTACTTCGTCACCGAGTCGACAGTGATAGAGGGTGACAGGCGCATCCTGGTACTCAGGGAGAGCGGACGGCAGCCGACGACGGGCGGTCGAGGGCTCGGTCAGCGTTCGCGGCCGGTTCACTCAAACTCGGCCGCCGAAGGTCGATTCACTCACGCCCGGACGCCGAACCGTGACGACCGGCGGCTCGTCAATGCCCCGCCTTTTAGGCCGGGGACATCGTCACGGGAGACGTTCACACCGACGCATGAACGTCCTGATCGTCCTCGGTCATCCCCGAACCGACAGTTTCTGCGGTGCCCTGGCCGAGGCGTACCACGACGGTGCGCTCGAGGCCGGTGCCGACGTGCGGGAGCTCGCCGTCGCCGACCTCGAGTTCGATCCCGACGTTCACGCGGCGTCGCCCACGGACCAGCGGATGGAGCCGGATCTCCGGGAGGCACAGGACCTGATTCGCTGGGCGGAGCACCTCGTCTTCGTCTATCCGAACTGGTGGGGGACCATGCCGGCGCGACTCAAGGGCTTCTTCGACCGCGTCTTCACGCCCGGCTTCGCGTTCCTCGAGTACGACGAGGGGGAGGGCGCGGGTCACGAGGAACTGCTGGACGACAAGACCGCCGAACTGCTCGTCACGATGGACATGCCGCCGTGGGTCTACCGCTGGATCTATCGACAGCCGGGGAACAACGCCGTCAAGCGTGCGACGCTCGGCTACGCCGGGATCCGCACCACGCGGATCACGAACCTCGGCCCGGTCGAGTCGTCGACCCCCGAGGAACGCGAGCGCTGGCTCGAGACGGCGACCCGGCTGGGCGGAAGCCTCGCCGACGGGCCGGATACCCGGTCGGCTCGCCTCCGGCGAACGGTAACGGTCTGGCTGAAAGCCCTGCGACTGCAGTTCTACCCGATGTCGTGGGTGGCCTACACCGTCGGCGCGCTGGCGGCGACCGGCTCGAGCGACGTGTTCTCGTCGGCCGCCTACTGGCTGGGCTTCGCCTTCCTCTTCTTCCTCGAAGCGGCGACGGTGTTGAGCAACGAGTACTACGATTTCCCGACCGACCGTGAGAACGCGTTCGCCGGTCCCTTCACCGGTGGCTCGCAGGTGCTGGTCGACGGCGAACTCGAGTTCGACGACCTCAGACGGGGAATCGGTGTCGCGCTCCTGCTGGCCGTCGCGTTCGGCGTTGGCGCCCTCGCGGTCGGGTCCGGCTCTCCCGTCGCCG
>NZ_JAQIVI010000125.1 GCF_028618695.1 Natrinema soli
CGGCAGCGGCACTTCAGCGCCGTCGGGCGCGTCGACGTGTGGCTCCGCGTAGGCCGCAGCCCAGTCGTCGGGTACCGTCACGTCCCGCTTGGCGAGTTCGGTCGCGACGGCTGCGGCCGGATCGTCCGGCCGGTCGGCAGTCACGAGCGTCCCGAAGAGGTCGAACGATACTCCCATATAACTGTGACTAGAACAAGCTGACTTTAATTCCTCGATCCGACGGTGCGGGTCGGCACGTCGCGCAGTAGACCGCTCGAGCCGAACGGGCGCGGACTCGAATCCGCCTCAGTCGAGTCGGGCGAACGCGAGGTTGCCAGAGATGTTCTTGATGTAGATCTCCACGACGTCGCCCTCTTCGGCACCGGGGACGAAGATCGTGTAGCTCCCCTTCTCCGCAACGCCGTCGCCCTTGCGGCCCGTACCGGTGATTTCGACCGTGTAGGTCTGGCCCTCTTCGACGGCGTCTTGCTGTTGTTGCTGCTGGCTGCTGGTCGAGCGCTTGGTGACCGGTCGGAACGCACCGCAGGCGTCACAGCGCAACATCGGCGTTCTGTCCTCGCGGACGAGGCGCGTGTCCGGCAGGCCACACTCCGAACAGAGGACGTACTCGTCGACGTAGGCGTCGATCGCCGCGCTGAGGTCCGTCTGCGAGAAAGTGCCGTTATACCGGCCGCGGCCGTTCTCGAGTTTGCCGCTGGTCCCCAGTTCGCGCTGGATGAACCGGTGGAGATGCTCCGTGTCCCGGGAGAGCACGTCGGCGATCTCGTCGAGGTTCGTGACGCGCGTAAACGCGCCGTCCTTCTGGGGCTGCGGGTCGGGGATCTGTAGCCGCTCTTCGTCGCCCCCGATATCGGGGACGTCCTCCATCGCTCGGTCGAGACTCGCTTCGTAATCCATACGCGAGAACAGGTGTTGGGAACGTAAATCCGTTCTGCTATCACGATCTGCCCGGTGGCTCGGCGATATCGTAGCCACTGAAACGACTCGTACCCGATCGCACGTCGGCTATGCGATCGGGTGTGCAGTGACTTTCAGCGGCGACGGTAGTGGGACGGATCGATGCGGTGAGATCCCGCGGGCTCAGTGCGTGCAGCCGCCGCTCTCGCCGAGCTATCCCTGTTTCTCCTCGTCCAGTTCGTCGAGATCGCGCTCGGCGTTGGCCTCGTTGGGGCTCCCGGCCTCACCCGTGAGCTCACCGTAGGCGGCCTCGCGAACCGCCTCCGGAGAGTCGTACTGCTCGTCGGCCAGCCGGTCGAAGACGCTGCCCAGCGACTCCGTTTCGTTGGGCATATCGATCGGCTGGTCGGCGTACTCCGAGGCGAGCTCCTCGCTGGTCACCGGATACTCCATCTCGCCGAGGTGGCGTTCGACGTCCTCGAGGATCGATTCCGTGTGGTCGGCCCGCTCGGATTTGCGTTGTTCGGCGCGATCTTGCGCGCGGTCTCGGTTCGGCCCGTCGTTGCTCATAGGTGGTGGTATCCCGACCCGTCGGAAAAGCGGCCGGCCGGCGCTCGCGGGGCCTGCGGCGGACGGCCGTCAATCGCGGTCGCTTCCGCCGTCGATTCGTCGCCGCGAACTCCGGGACGACCGCGCGCTCGAGCTCGCGATCGGTGTTGTTTCGATCGAAGTAACGACGTCGATGTCACTCGGCTCCTCACGGCGGGTACTTGTACTCGCTTTCCCGACGTGTCACTGGCGATATGGACGATAGCGACGACAATCGACGAACGATAGCCGCGTGCGAACAGTGCGGATCGCTCTACGCGGCACTCGAGCTGTCCGACGATAAGATTCGCCCGATCGGTCGCAGGGACGGGTGTCGGTGCGGCGGAACGGATTTCACCGCCGTCGACGATTCGCTCTCGGATCTCTCGCTCGAGGACGACTCGGACGAGTGACCTCCTCGCGGGGCAATCGGTAGCGTTCGCACTGGCTGCTGGAACCCGATATCGATCCCTCTATACGGTTCTGCTGAACGGGACGACGGCGCCGCGTAGAGCCGTCGAGAACACGCGCGAAGCCGTCGTGATATCGCACTTCGTTCTCCATCTCGAACCCTAGTCGGATTTGGTTCAGGATACTGTGGTAATATTGGTCAGGCACCAATATCTATTCATAGTTGAGGTCTGAATTGTCATCACACGGCATGGAGAACGAACGGATCACACCCGTCGACCTTCCCGAACCGCGCTACGAGTACGGAGCGGACGATCACGTGTTCGTCGAGCTCGCGGAGGAAATGAGTTTCACCGCCAATTTCAAGGCGATGGCGATCACCCAGCAGGTCGCCGAGCGAGATATCGACGGCGTCGTCGAAAACTGCCCGGCCAACGCGTCCTACATGCTCCGTATCGATCCGGAGATCATCCACCCAGACGACCTGATCGCGGAGCTCGAAGAGATCGAGTCCGAGATCGATCTCGAGAACTACGAGTGGGAGACGCGTCTCATCGACGTACCGGTCCTGTTCGAGGATCCGTGGACCCACGACACGCTCATGGAGTTTCGCGAGCGCCATCAGGACCCCGACGCGACCGACCTCGAGTACTCGGCGGAACTCAACGGCTTCGACGGCGTCGAATCGTTCATCGACGCTTTCGTCGGCGCGCCCCATCTGGTCACGATGGTCGGGTTCGTCCCGGGGCTGCCGTGGTGTTTCCAGATGGTCCCGCGGAGCCAGCAGTTGGAAGTTCCCAAGTACGTCGAGCCCCGAACCGACACGCCGAGTCGCGCGGTCGGCTTCGGCGGCGCGTTCTCGGTCATCTATCCGGTGCAGGGGGCCGGCGGCTACCAGCTGTACGGGCGGACGCCGATCGAAGTGCTCGACACCGAACAGACCCTCCCCGACTTCCGCGATTCGATGGTGTTCCTGAACCCCGGTGACATCCTGAACTACAGACGGATCGATCGCGAGGAGTACGACGCGATCCGCGAGGAGGTCGAAGCCGGCACCTACGAGTACAATTACGGAGATGTCCGTTTCTCACCGGAGGAGTTCTTCGAGTCACCGGCCGAGTACAACGAGCGGCTCATGGAGGTGGTAGAATGATCGAAATCGAGGAGGGCGGCATCGCGAGCACGGTACAGGACCTCGGTCGCACCGGCCACTACCACATCGGCATGCCGCCGTCGGGCGCGATGGACCGCTACGCCCACACGGTCGCGAACTACCTCGTCGGGAACGACGCCGACGCGGCGACCGTCGAAATGACGTATCAGGGCATCACCGCGACGTTCCGAGACGACGCCGTGATCGCGATCACCGGTGCTGACATGTCGCCCAGCCTCAACGGCGACCCGATCGACACGTGGGAGACCGTCGCCGTCGACGCCGGCGACGAACTCGAGCTGGCGTTCGCGACCGAGGGGGCACGAGCCTACCTCGCGGTGGCCGGCGGCGTCGACGTCCCCGAAGTGATGGACAGCCGATCG
>NZ_JAQIVI010000126.1 GCF_028618695.1 Natrinema soli
GAGGGCGTCGCCGAGTCCGACGGAGCCGCTGGCGCGCTCACCGCCGGACTGACCGATCGGACGCGAGCGCTCGGCCAAGCGGTCGCGTCCTCGTTCGGCCCGATCGTAACACAGTATTACGACGTGGACAACTGACTATATTACGACGTGGACGACTGACGATCGCCCCTGGCACGCGATCGCGTTCGTTGCGCTCCGTTCGGTACCTCGATCGTCTCCCGACGCCCGGAAACCGTCACGAACAAACGATAGTCGCGGAGTAGGATGTATTAACCGGTCGTACCAACGAAACCTTTCCATCCGGTTATTGATCTCTTACCCCCCGGGAAAAACCGCACGTCTGCAGCGGGTTAACCGGACGTACCAAACCCCCTAAGGCCATTCCTGTCTTCCGACCGTGTATGAGCACTGCAATGGCCCCCGACCTCACGAGCAAACAACAGCAGATTCTGGAGTACCTCCGGAACAACGCGGCGACGAAGACGTACTTCAAATCTCGCCTCATCGGCAAAGAGCTCGGTATGACGGCGAAAGAGGTCGGCTCGAACATCACCGCTCTCCAGAACGGTGACTACGATGTCGAGATCGAAAAATGGGGGTATTCCTCGAGTACCACCTGGAAAGTCGACATATAACGCCCCGTCGACGGCTCGACCCCGTGCGCTCGTAATTTACTGATCGTTCGGAACGACGAGCGACGGCTGGCAGCGATGCCGAACGCTCTTTTCCCTGCGGCTCCTCTGTCCACGATGAATGACGGTCGTCCTGTTCGACATGGACGGGGTCATCCTCGATGGCCCCCGGACCGATCCGCGCGTGTACGCAGACGCGGCCGACGCCGCCCTCGCCGAACTGGGTGCCGAGCCGACGGCGGCCCAGCGTCGCGACTTCAGGGATCACGACCACGAACTGATCCGAACGCACTGTGAGGCGCTCGAAATCGATCCGGCACGATTCTGGGAACTGAAGGAATCCCACGCCTCGAGCGGCACCCACGACCGACTCCGCTCGGGGGAGCGCGGCACCTACGACGATATCGACGCGATCCACGAGTTGGGCGAGCGAACCGCGATCGGTCTCGTCACCAACAACCGGCAGGAAACCGCCGAGTTCGTCGCCGACCACTTCGGATTCGATTTCGACGTCGTTCGCGGGCGAGATCCGACGTTCGAGGGATACGAGCGGCGCAAGCCCGATCCCTACTACATCGAGGACGCGCTCGATCGACTCGACGTCACGGACGGGTTCTACGTCGGCGACTCCCCGAAAGACGTCACGGCCGGCCGGGCTGCCGGCCTCGAGACCGCGTTCCTCCGACGGCCGCACAATCGCGGGCGCGAGCGGCCGTCGAACGCGACCGACGAGATCGAGTCGCTGACCGAGTTGCTGTCGCTGGTCGAGTAGTCGACTCGGAGTCGAAAGTAATCGTTTGTTACTGGCGGAAAATACTCGTTATCCCTGGTATTCGAGGTACTGATCCGCGTCTCGAGCGAGCGTGCGAGCGCGGTCGCCGAAGGAGTCCGCGTGGCCGACGACGAGCACCAGCACCGTCTCAGGCCGTTCGACGGCGTAGCCGTCGTCGCGCGAGAGGAGTCCGGCCGCCTCG
>NZ_JAQIVI010000127.1 GCF_028618695.1 Natrinema soli
GCAACCCGCAGCGCTACGGCGGCCTCGCCGTCCTCTCGGGTTCGCTCCCCGGCACGACCGAGGAGATCGGTTCGAGCGCCATCGCCGGCTCGCTCGAGGAAACGCCGATCCTCGTCGGCTACGGCGAAGACGACCCGCATGTGGGCCCCGAGCACGTCGCTGAGACGGTCCGGCTGTTCGAGCGGGCGGACGCCGCGGTCGACGAGCGGTGCTATCCCGAGACTGGCCACGAAGTCACCGACGACGAGTTCGACGCGATCGGTGCGATGCTCGAGGAAACGCTCTAGCTCGGCGCGGCAACCGCTATCGGGCGAAAAACAAAGAACCGAACCGGCCGCGTCAGACCGTCGCTTCCGGGTCGTCAGCGTCCGCTTCGTCGACGGTATCGAGGCTCTCGAGGGCCTGGATCACGTCGTTGCGATAGTTGACGACGGGGGAGTCGTATCGTTCGCGGGCCATCTCGGCGTACTCGTTCGTCGGCGCGGTCGAGCCGCTTTCCGGCGCTTCCTGCTCGGCTTCCCACTCCTCGAAGGCGTCGATGCGATCGAGGGTGAGTTCGGCGGCTTCGACGACCCAGCGGTCGCGGGTCGCGTCGTCGACGATCGAGATGGACTCGGGCCGCAGGGAGACGTTGACGGTGCCGTCGTCGGTCTCGTAGGTGCGGGGTTTGCCGACGATGGAGACGTAGGCCGGCGGCTCCGTGTCCCGCAGGACCGAGGCGGCCTCGGGCTGGTACTGCCCGGCGTAGACGAAGAACGTCCCCGTCGGGTCGACGACCCGGCCGCGCCAGTACTCGCTCTCGTCGCCGACGTCCTCGGTCTCGGTGAGGGTGCCGACCACGAACACGCGGTTGGCGCGGTCGCCCGTCGGGAGCAGCGCGTAGTTGGGTGCGCGCTCGTCGTCGCTCTCTTTGAAGGTGTACGTCGAGTCGTTGAATTCGGAGGCGAAGACGCGGCGGGCGACTTCGCGAGTGAGTTCTGACTGGCTCATATTACATCGACCTCGCTTTGATCAGCAGTTCCTCTGCATCCACCGGCCCGTCGAGTTCCTCGACGTCGTCGGCCAGGACGTAGCGGCCGAACGTCGGCCCCTCGATGCGGTAGTAGGTGCCGACGATATCGTCCCTGATCTCGTCGGCGACGACGGTCGTGTCGAGCGCGTCCATCGCCATGTCCTTGGCCTCCTCGAGGCTCAGCCCCGTCAGGTCCTCGGTGGCGTCCTTGTCGAAGATGACCTCGTGGGCGTCGATGCCGTCGTCGACGACGGCCTTGATGCGGAGGTCGAACTCGCCTTCGCCCTCGCCGTGTTCGTTACAGCGGCCGTTCTGGAGGACGCGCGTGCAGTCCTCCTCCGGGCAGCGCTTGATGAGGCCGCTGCCGCTTTGCATGTCGACCAGTGCGCCCTCGATCTCGCTGGTGTCGTTGCCGACCTCGAGGTCGTCGTCGAGCTCCTCGATCACCGTCGTCGAGTTGAGTTTGACCGAGTACCGACCCTGGTACTCGTCGGTGACGACGTTGCGAAGCTCGTAGACGCCGCCCTCCTCGAGCGCCGGGAGGTCGGACTTGGCCCACTTGGTGAACTTGATCGTCCCCGTCGGATCGCCGAGCAGGCCGACCTGTGCGACCGAGTCGCTGCGGGGATCCCAGAGTTCGATGACCTTGGCCGTCAGGTCGATCCACTCCTCGGGTTCGTCGACGTCCTCGACGTTGGCCTCCTCGCTGTCGCCGCTCGAGATATCCTCGCGCTCGAGGCCGGCCTCCTCGAGGTAGTGGTTGGTGACGCTCCGGCGCGCCTCGTCGATCGGAACTTTGTATTCGTCGACGAGCGTGGTCAGGCGCTCTTCGACGTCCTCGACGCTCACGTCGTCGAGGTGGTCCGAAAACTGCTCGTGTATGTCGTCCGCGTGTTGTCGTACGTCGCTCATTGTTTCTCGCCTCCTCTTTGGTTTCACTGGGAGGCATACGTCCGTTCGCGCCCGATAGTATTTAAAGTACCGCCACCGAAGCGGAAGTGAATATCGGCGAAAGAAACCGCAAGCGGGCGTCGATAGTTGTTGTGATGGTAAGTATAATTTCGTATATATCAACCCAATTTTCCCAGGCTTATAGAAGCGCCTCTTATTATACTTTTTAGCTATAAATATGGGATAAGGCTGTGAAAAATGCTGTTAGAAGCAGTATCACCGAGATAATGTAGTTGGTCTTGAGATACATGTATATACTTAGCAATAAGAATACTGTGATTGACGCTACGAGTCCAAGGTCTCTGTTGTCTCTGTAAAAAAACAGGTACAAACTGAGAACCGAGATCAAAAGCGTGATTGGGAGGATAATCCCTACATTTATCGTTGGCATCAGCCCATATAATACCATATATTAGAGAAATTAACGGCCGAAATTTAAGTATCTTTTGACAGAGGTGGATGAGCTGCTTCTAATAAAGTGATTAGAACTATAGCTCATATCCGAGTAAAACAAAGATGGTTCCCAAGTATATCATAGACGACTAACGCCGCTCTTGAGCAATTGGAGGGAAAATCTAGCGAATATCTTGCTACGTCCCCGGCCAGTTACGATGTCCCCCTCCGCAAACCCGGACCTTGAGGACGCTTTAAGCGAGGTCAGGGCTAATTTCTAAACGAATATCTCAATCTCCCATATTCTGTAGGGTCAAAACTGGACTTTGAGGACAACAGAGTTTGCTAAGTACAACTGAGATAGTGACTGCGAACCTATCAAGTAGTGTGAGGTGTAGTTCATTATCATTCGTGACGTATAATACGTGATCAGCGCCGATGCAAGTACAAGAAACTCGAGAAGTCGCGTGTCCACAGTGCGGAGAGCACAGTACCATTCCAGTCCCGGAAGGTGACGTGGAACTGAAAATCAGCCCGTACGTCGCTGCGTTCGGTGATCACACGGAACTCGAGTGTTCGAATGAACACACCTTCTGGGTCTACTACTGCTGAGCAGACTCCTTCTTTCCCGGCCACGCAGTTCTACGACACACCCACTCTTGCTACTGCTCGCCGACCGCGAGCGCGGCCTCGAGCGCGTCGCCGATCGCTTCGGTACCCGCGTCGTCGACGGCGACCAGCGGCGGGCGGACCTCGTCGGACGGGAT
>NZ_JAQIVI010000128.1 GCF_028618695.1 Natrinema soli
TCGACGAGGGCGTTGGCGGTCGCGCGGAGTTCGTCCATGTCGGCGTCGATGCGGTCGACGACGGCTGTCGTGTCGCCGACGTCGACTTCCTCGCCGCCGCCACCGCCGCCGGCTCGGGCTTCGGCGAGCTGTTCTTTCAGGTCCTCGATCTGCTTGCCCCGTCCCTTCCACTCCTCGAAGAACCGTTCGGCGGTTTCGGGCACGTCCGCGGGAGAGACATCGAGGATCTCGGCGGCCGCGTAGAGCGCGTCCTCTTTTGCCTGGGTGGCCGCGATGGCGGCTTCGCCGGCCGCGAAGGTGATCCGCTCGACGCCGTCTTGGACGCGCTCGGTGTTGAGGATCTTGATCGTCCCGATGTCGCCGGTCCGGGCGACGTGCGTGCCACCGCAGGCCTGGGTATCCTCGTCGACGTGGATCAGCCGAATCTGCTCGCCCGGCGGGATACCGCCCTGGTAGAGGTCGAAGCCGTATTCGGCCTCCGCGTCGTGGCGGTCGGGCCACTCCTGAGAGACGGCGGTGTTGTCCATCACGATCTCGTTGGCGCGATTCTCGATCCGTTTGACGGTCTCGCGGTCGATTCGATCGTAGTGGCGAACGTCGATCCGCGAGCTCTCGACGCCCTTCTGCGCACCGGCCTGTCGGATGTGCTCGCCGAGCACCTGCCGTGCGGCGTGAATGACGATGTGGGTCGCGGTGTGGTGTCGCATGAGCTGTCGGCGACGCTCACCGTCGACCTGGCCGTTGACCAGTTCGCCCTTCCCGGGGTCCTCGTCGGCCCGATGAAGGATGACGCCGTCGACGATCTGGACGTCCTCGATCTCCACGGAGGTGTCGTCGGTCGAAAGCGTTCCCGTGTCCGCGGGCTGACCACCGCCCTCGGGGTAGAACATCGTCTGATCGAGGACGATGTCGTAGCCCTCCTCGCGCTCGAAGACGTCCAGGACGACCGCCTCGAACTGGGTGCGCTCCTGGTCGTCGTAGTAGAGTTTCTCCGTCGCGGGGAGATCCTCGAAGCGCTCGTTTTCGCCCTCCTCGGCGACCGCGACCGCCTCGGGCGTGTCGTGGCGCTTCGCGACGAGGCTGTAGAAGTCGTCGGGAACGTCGACCGCTGCGCCCGTTTCCTCGGCGATCTCCGCGACCATGTCCGGTTGGATCCCGTGGGAGTCGTAGAGTTCGATCAGTTCCTCGGTCGGGATCGGCTCGCCCTTCTTGGCGTACTCCTCGGCGAGCGTTTCGACCCGGCGACCGCCCCGCTCGAGGGTCTCGCGGTACTTCTCGACCTCGGTGCGGACGATGTCGCGGATCGTATCGCGGTTCTCGTATGCGAGGCGCTCGGCCTGCATGTCGACGAGCTCGTCCAGCGGCGCGTCGACGCCGACCGTGTCACAGAGCCGTTTGGTTCGCCGGAGCACCATCCGCGCGAGGTAGCCGGTGCCGACGTTCGAGGGAACGATGCCGTCGCCCAGCATGTAGGCCAGCGTGCGGCAGTGGTCGGCGATCGCGTAGATGTCCTCGAGGGGCTCCATGAGTTCCTCGAGTTCCGCGGCGTCGACGTCGAGTTCGGCGGCGATCTCGCCGCGGGCGGTCTCCATGTCCTCGGCCTCGTCGATATCCATGTGACCCGCGAGCTTGGCCGTCCGGTGGATCAGTTCCTCCTGCTCCTCGGTGTGCTCGATGCCGGCGTTCTCTTTGAGGAACGCGATCATATCGGGGTAGACCGCCTCGTAGACCGTCGGGGTACCCTGGGAGACCCACGTCCAGCGCTCGAGCCCGTAGCCGGTATCGACGATGTAGGTGTCCATTGGGCTGTAGCGGTTCCCGTCTTTCATCTCGTACTCGCCGTCGGGATCTTGCTCCATCGACATGAAGACCAGCGTGGCGAGTTCGACGCCGCGGTAGATGACCTCGATGGCGGGCCCGGCGTTGCCGCCGCCGACCCACGGATCTTCGATGTAGATTACCTCCTCGAGATCGACGCCCATCGATTCGAAGAAGCCGTCGCAGAGTTCGACGGTGCGGTCCTTCCAGTAGACCTCGCCGTAATAGGCGTACTCGTCTTCCGCGACGTCCTCGCGCGTGTTGAACGCGTGGTGGGCCATCATCTCGAAGGCCATCGTGTGCCGCCCCGTCTTGCCGACGTTGTCGATGTCCTGCATCCGGATACAGGGCTGGGAGACACAGAGGGGGTTCGCCGGCGGCGGCGTCTCGCCGCTCGTCACCAGCGGCTGGAAGTCGTAAATCGACGCTTGCGTCAACAGGACGTCGTCGCGCCAGCGGTTCGCCGCGACCGGGTAGGGATCGATTCGCTCGTGCTCGTTGGCCTCGAAGAAGGAGAGAAAGGCCTCGCGCATCTCCGACAGATCGTACGACTCGTCGAATCCCGAGTTGTCGATGAAGCCGTACTCCTCGCAGGGCGGCTCACCGCAGGTCACCCTGCTCTCGTCGCGCGTCCAGAAGTGAGCGCCACACTCCGGACACTCCTTGCGCTCGAACCCTTCCTCCTCGAAGTACTCGAGGCGATATTCGTCCGCCAGTTCGCTCATTACGCGTCTATTGGCCCTGCAGCGCGTAAAACAGTTCCGCAACCGGTGTCACGACGCGATCGGTCGCGACAGCGGCGATCGGTCTTCGTGCGGACCGGACCCCCCGCGGCACCGCCGTAATCGAGCCGGCCGGCCGATACTCCTGCAGCGTTTGTTAACCCACGGTAGTCACAATATCATCCGCAGTTCAGATAAGTAATTGATAAATGTCCGCCAGTGGAACGTGTCGGTAATGGCGAATCGCGAGCGAAATCGAAGGGGTGTTCTGGCGACGCGATCCGGTGGGACGGATCGGGTGGGTCCGACTTACCCCGGTGACACACACGGATTCGCGAACGAGGGAGACTACTGACGATGGCGACCAGACGGTCCCTCCTCCGGAAAGCCGGCCTGTCCGCCGTCGGAACGGTCGCCGGTATCACCCTCCTCCCGTCGCCGCCCGACGCGACGGATCCGACGGGGACGGTCGAGGCCGCCGAGCCCCCCGCGGCGGTCGCCGACTGGATCGACGAACCGATCACCGATGAAGACGACGCGCCGATCGGTCGCTACCACTACGAACCGACGAGCGACGGGTTCCGCGCGACCGCTCCGTTCAACGTCGTCGTGCTCCCCGAAGCCGACGGCGAGCGCGGCCTCGAGACCGTCATGTCCGTCCTCGACGAGGAAGGGTGGATACGCAGCCCCGAGGAATACACGCGGTTCGCCTGGGATCGGGAGACCGAGTCGTATGTGCGCCAGCAGGCCACGGCCGCCCAGTCCTACTACGGCGTCAACGGTCGGCGTCACGTTCGGTGCTGGTCGTTCGAAGGCGTCGTCTCGATGCAGGCCCACGAGGATTCGCCCGCTCGGCCGACGCACGGGGTCCCCTCCTACCAGCGGGGCCGAGACACGATCGAAGCGATCTTCGACGGAGCCGGCTGGCGGGTCTCCCCCAGTGCGATCGATCTGACGAACGCGAAGGAACCCGACCACGACGGGGTCGCGACGGTCATCGCGGAGGACCCATGAGTACCGAGACGGACGACCACCGATCGCTCGAGGTGCGGGCGGCCGTTAGTACTGCCCTCAGGCACCCCCTGCTCGGTCTCGAGCCGCGACGGACGGCGCTCGCGGGAGCCTCTCTACTGGGGCTCATCGCGACGTTTCTCGCCAGCTACGTTGGAACGAAAGTGCCGATCGGCAACGCCCTTCGCACGCCGCTGACGTTCGGGCTGGATACGCTCAGCCTGCTCGTCATCGCGCTGGTGACGGCGACGATGCTGCTCGCGCCGTTGTGCTACGCGGTCTGGAACGGCGGTCCACTGCTGTCGTTCGGCCTCCCTCTCGTCCCGGTCGCCGTCGGCGACACCGTGGCCGGTGGGTACGTGCTCGATCTCGATCTCGCGGTCGCATTGACGGTCGGCGCGAGTGCAGCGACGCTCGCGCTCCTCTCCACCGACGTTCGGCAGGTGGGGTCCGCTCGATTCTGGCGGGCCGACGTCGACGAGGATCGGTTGCTGTTCGTCACCGCGATCGCGACCGTCGCCGCCGTCGGCG
>NZ_JAQIVI010000129.1 GCF_028618695.1 Natrinema soli
TCCCCATCCAGTCATACTCGTCTCTACGCACCGTGAAGATATGAACTAGAGCGCTGATCCCTATAGTACTGGAGAGAGGGATGGGTAGCGATGAGTGATCTCCCACCGCGAACGTCCGTCAAGCGATGGCTGGTCACGACGAATCACAAGGATATCGGAATTTTATATTTGGTGACCTCTCTGTTCTTAATCGTCGTTGGTGGTGTCCTTGCACTGTTGTTCCGTGTTCAGTTGTGGGAGTCTGGAGGTACTGGATTTCTCACGAACACTGAATTCAATCAGGCCGTCTCGGTGCACGGTATGCTGATGATTTTCTGGGTTATTTCCCCACTCGGAGTTGCCTTGGGCAACTACGTCGTTCCGCTGCAAATCGGTGCAAAAGATATGGCGTTCCCGCGTCTGAATGCCATGAGTTACTGGTTTTACCTGTTTTCGGGGCTGCTCCTCCTGCTCTCGTTCTTCCAAGGAGTCACATGGGCCAACGGCTGGTATATGTACGCACCGTTGAATATCCCCATCTATAATCCCGGATATACGCTGACAATGGGTGGAAATTCAGCGATCCTCGCATTGACGCTGTTTGTCATCTCAGTCACCCTTGGCTCGGTAAACTTCTTGACGACGATCCATCGCTGTCGCGCCGAAGGGGTCGGCCTATGGAATATGCCAATGTTCACATGGGGGACCTTGCTGACGGTTTGGATGATGCTCTTTGCCTTCGCAGCGCTACTGGCCGCACTAATCCTTCTCCTGACTGACCGCCTCCTGCTGACGCAGTACTTCGCCTCAACGGGGCAGGGCTCGAGTCTCCTCTGGGCGCATATGTTCTGGTTCTTCGGCCATCCAGAGGTGTATATTGTCTTCTTCCCCGCGCTCGGGATCATGCTCGAGACGTTTCAGACGTTCACAGGGCGGCGACTGGTCGGCCGAAAGTGGGTCATCATCGCGATGGTCCTCGTGGCTGTCCAGTCGTTTCTCGTCTGGATGCACCACATGTTCCTGACGACGATCAACCTCCCGATTAAGACACTCTTTATGGCAACGAGTATCGGGATTTCACTGCCGTTCGACCTGATGGTCTTCGCCCTGATCTACACGATGGTCAAGGGACGAATCCGGTTTACGACGCCGTTCCTCTTCAACATGGGCGCGCTTGTGTTGTTTATCCTCGGCGGGATCACTGGCGTCTTCCTCGGCGCAGTCGTGCTCGACTACGAGTTCCGCGGGACCTACTGGGTCGTCGCCCACTTCCACTACGTGATGGTTGCCGGAATCACTGCGTTAGTTGGCGGCGTCTATTACTGGTGGCCCAAGATGACCGGGAAGATGTACGACGAACGGCTGGGCAAGCTCAGCTTTCTCGTCTACTTTACCGGGTTCAACCTGTTGTATTTCCCGATGTTCCTTGCTTGGGAGACCCCCCGGCGTGTTTTCCACTTCTCTGAGGACCTAGAGATTTACCATCAGTTTGCGACGGTTGGGGCGTTCGTCTTAGCACTCTCGTTCCTACTCGTGTTCATTACGCTTGGAAAGAGCCTTGTCTCAGGTCCTGATGCACCGGATAACCCGTGGACGTACTCGCGGACCGCCGAATGGGCGACGACATCACCACCGCCGCTTGAGAACTGGCCGAATCGACCAAGCTACGCGAGCGGCCGCCTTGAATTCGTTGACGATCAGTCATCAACTGCGACCGACGGCGGTGCAGCTGCCCACGAGCGGACGCAGGCCGAACCGCTCGAGACAGACCACGAGGATCACGCGAGCATTTGGCCGTTTGGAATTGGACTCGGTATGTTCGTCACGTTCCTTGGACTGTCGGGTATCACACCATACGTCGCCAACTTCGCTACCTCCCATGGGGCTGAACTTGCCGGTCAAGCGGCGGGGAGCACTAATATCCTTTTTCCCGTACTCTCGGTGGTTGGAGTCGGTATTCTTCTCGGTTCGCTGTTCCAGTACGGTCGTGAGGAGTTCAACGCCCCGCAGATGGTCATCGCCGAACGCTGGCCGTTCGAGGGCGTTGGCACGACCAAGACTGGTGTCTGGTTCTTCCTCGCTTCGGACTTGGTCGTCTTCGGTGCCATCATCGGCGCATACATCTTCATACGTATCCACACTGGCTGGCAGGAGATTGGGACCGTCCCACCCTCGGCAACGATTGGGCTGATCAACACGTACGTCCTGCTGACCTCGAGTTTCACGGTCGTCATCGCGCTGGTGATGGCCGAACGCGGGAACAAGCGCGGGCTTCTGGGGTCGATGGGAGTGACGTCGCTACTCGGCCTCACGTTCCTCGCGACCAAGGGCTACGAGTGGAGCTACGAGTTCTCCCACGGCATCTACTGGTTTACCGATCTGCAGTACTCGATGTATTTCGTAACAACTGGACTACACGCGTTGCACGTCATCCTCGGACTGCTCATCGCCGGGTTCATGATATATCGGATTGTGACCGTCGACGCCTATCTCGAGGACAACCGACCGGTAGAGTACTTTGGGCTCTACTGGCACTTCGTGGATATAGTTTGGGTGTTCCTCTTCCCCTTGTTCTACCTCATGTAGTACGGATTCTGTTTAGGTTCAGTGATTGGTTCCCCGTGCGATACCGATTGAACGTAGACAGGTTACGAATGATCTACGTAGTTTGTTCTTCCTGTTCGGGTTGATCCCTCTGCGATTGTTCTTCTTCCTGTTCGGGTTGATCTCTCTGCGATACTAGTGCAACAGATGAATCTCCTCGGATAATGGCATATCCGCCACCGATGAATAGCAGTCCCCAAATCAGAAATGCTATGTCCCATAGGATAACTGGGCCGGGACCCGCTGGCCAAACGTGATGGATACCCAGAAGCTGATGGTCAATCAATCCTTCAACGAGATTGAATATGCCCCATCCAAGAATTACTGACCCAAACAAGGTGCGTCTTGACGCAGGAACGAACGGCATTCGCCATGCTCGCATAAGGAGAGTTACCCCTAAGATAGTAAATACATATGTTGCTGTGTGGAACAATCCATCGGCTACAATATTTAATCGGAGGTCATTTGCAATACTTGGATCTGGATAAGATGATACCATGTGATGCCATTGCAGTATCTGATGTATCACAATCCCATCGAAAAAACCACCCAGCCCTAATCCAAGAACAGTACCTGCTATAACGAGTGGCTTCCCCACTTTCTGGATTCCTAACCACGTCTCTGTTTCATCTGGTTTGCTCATAAGAACCTTAACTGTAACAAGTCGAAACTACCTTGGGCGTGCTATTGCCGGGTGGACACGGCCAGCGTAGCTCCCTGTCACCTATTTTTGCGTTGCGGACAAAGAACCGGTATGAAGCTCTCAACCAAACTCATCATAATTGGTTTACTTCTGATTGTGATACCAATACCAATTCTACCGCCATTGGTTGGCACAACTATTGGTGTATTCGTTCTACTTGGGGGGCTTTTCCTCAGATTTCTCGGCATCTAATCCCGAAAGTCCACTATACCGGTATCAGACCAGTGCGTTAAGTTCGAACATGTACTTACTGGATCAAGTAATCCAGTTTCGAGTGCCGTTTTGCATAACAAACCCATACCAACTACTGTTAGAAGAACAGCGCCGGTACGGAGTTGCGAAAGATGTTGAGCGAGATAACAAACAAGAGTCCGACGACGAACCAGTTGAACGCGCGCTCGTCGAACTCGAGGCGTCGGAGATACGTTCCCACCAGCAGACCGACGATCGTGACGACGGCGATCACCGACCCGAGCCAGAGTCGGTAGGTCGTCAGAAGATCGGTGAACAGCGCCATCTGTACGATACGAACCGTAAATATCGTTCCGAGAACCATTGCCAACCCGCCGATGTATCGCTCGGCATCCCGCTCGAAGGTGTGAAAGTACGCCGGGAGCAGCGGCCCGAGATTCGCGAGAGCGAGCAGGAAGCCTTGGGAAAACCCAGCCATACCGAGGGCGACTGGGTGGTGTGCTTCCTCGACCGTGACGAAGTTCTGGACGACCTGAAAGACAACGTAACTGAGGAGGACGAGTCCGATGACGAAGGGGACGAGCGGTCCAGCGCTGTACGTCGCCAACGCTGCGACGCCGATGACGGTCCCGATAACGGCGAGCAACAGGAGCGACCACTCCTCGCGAACGAACGACCGCCCCGTTCCGGTTTCCGCAATCTGGAACATATTGAGCATCCACGGAGGAATCGCCAGGACGACGACGGCGACGGTCGGATCGATCACCGTCGCGAATATCGGTGTCATGATGAGCGAGTAGCCAAAGCCGGTCATTCCCTTGACGATGCCAGCGACGATCGCGACCATGCTCAGTACGGCGAGCAATCCGACTGAAAGTTCGGACTGAACGCCCCGTCCGACGTTCGCGAAACCCGGGAAGAAGACGATCGAGGCGATGAGAACGGTTAGCGTCGCGCCGACCATCGTCACCTCGCGGTACTGGAATTCGAAGAGATTGGTGAAGAACTGTTCGACGTCGACTGTAGTTTCGGGAGCACTCATACTAGTTCGAAGGCGCATCTCGACCGCTCGAGACCGCCGTTTCGAGGACATCGGTCGGCCACCCGTATTCCGCTGTGCTATTCGGCGAGATTTATCGAAGCTCGAGTTACCGGTAATCTGTGAAAGGGTCGAATTAGACCTTCTCAAGCTTGTTTCCAGGGATAACTCGAGAAACATCTCTGTCGTCTATAGGGACAATATTAGCCATCAATTTTCCGATCGTCGGTATGCAGTCGTCACCATCTTCGTCTCTGGATCGATCGACCGATTGCACAATAGTATTGTGTCAGTCCTGCAAAATACTGATACCCATTCGGACCCTAGCGGTGTTGATGAGCGAACCCACACCCTCAGAGCTGACCGGCGACGGCCGCGCGACCCACAAACCCGTCCAGTTACACGATGTGGCGGACTACGACGACTTACTCGACGCACACGACCTCGTCTTGCTTGAGTTCGTCACGTCCGGCTGTGGAATCTGCGCGTCGATGGAGCCGGTACTCACTGGAGTCGCGCGCAGCGCACCTGGCGTCGTGGCGACGGTGAACGCCGGTCTAGTCCCGGATCTCGCCGCCGAGTTCGGCGTCCAGAGCGTCCCGACGCTCGTCGTCCTACGCGACGGCGACGAAGTCGCCCGCCTCGACGACGGGTTCCAGAGCACTGAAACGCTCGTGGACGTCCTCGAGACGCACGCGGCGCACTGACGTCACCGACGACTGTATCGGGGCGGTACTCGCTGCTACTGCTGTATCGGGTTCGGCGCGCCTCCCGAACGAAGTGCTAGTTCCGAACGCCGATCCGTTTTCGTCACGTCTTTTTCGACTACGAAGTCCTCGAGGACGAGCACGTCAAGTCCCATTCCGTAAAAGTCCTTGATCGCCTGCGTCGGCGTCCGGACGATCGGTTCGGCATGATCGTTGAACGAGGTGTTGAGGACGACCGGTACGCCGGTGATGTCGGCGAACTCGGCGATGAGCCGGTGATAGCGCGGGTGCTGGTCTTCGCGAACGGTCTGGGGACGCGTCGAGTCATCGGCCGGATGCAAGACGGCCTCGAGCTCGTCGGTTCTCTCGGACCGGATGTCGTAGGCATCGATCATGAACGGCGCTGAACCGCCGTCGATGAGATACTCCTCGGCAGCCGACTCGAGCATCGAGGGAGCGAACGGGCGCCACTCCTCGCGATGTTTGACGAATTGATTCACTCGATCGCGGGACTCAGCGGTGCGCGGATCGGCAAGGATGCTCCTGGCACCGAGCGCCCGCGGCCCCATCTCCATCCGGCCTTGGAACCATCCGACGAGGTCGCCGTCGACGAGCCGTTCGGCGACGTACCGCTCGAGGTCGTCCGGTTTTGCGTACTCGAGTTTGTTCGTCTCGAGGGTCGAGCGGATCTCCTCGGTTTCGTATTGGGGTCCGAGGTAGACATCGGTCTGGCGGTCGACGGCCGACGGCGGCTGTCCCGCCCATCCCGCACCGAGTGCGAGCCCCGCGTCGTTGGCGACCGGCTGGACGAAGACGTCGTCGACGTGTGGTGACTCACGAACGCGCTTGTTCAGCTTGCAGTTCAGCGCGACGCCGCCGGCGAGCGCGACGTTCGCCGTGTCCAACTGATCGACGGTCGTCTCCGCGATGTCAACGACCGTCTCCTCGAGCAGTTTCTGAGCGGTGTACGCGAGGTCTTTCTCCCACTGGTCGAACTCGCCGGGTGTCTCGTTTCGAGGACGGCCGAACGCGTCCTCGAGGGTTTCGACGCTGTGGCCGGTTCCCCAGCGCTTCGTCAATTCGGTGACGTCGTAATCGGCGCCCGTGTCGATTAGCCCGCGTAGGACGCCTTCGATCTCTGGATTGTCCTCGCCATAGGGTGCCAGCCCCATCACTTTCCCCTCGCCGTTGAACATCCGGTAGCCGAGGAACTCCGTGACGACCGCGAAGAAGAGCCCGAGACTGTTCGGGTGTTCGTAAGTGTACGCGCGTGTCAGGCCGTCCTCGTCGCCGCGCCAGACGACCGTCGAGTCGTACTCACCTTTCGCGTCGACCGTGAGGACAATCCCCTCGTCGAACCCCGACGGATGGAACGCGCTCGCAGCGTGGCAGCGGTGATGCGGAATCGTCTCGATCGGCGGCACTGGCGAACCGATCGACTCGAGGCGGTTCTCGATCTGGCGGGTCGGAACGAACTGGCTCCGAACCTGCGTGACGAGCGTCTGTTCGAGTGCGGAGAGCTTTCGTCCGATACCAGGCGAGCGGATTGCGTCGGTAACGTAGTGCGAAGCGATCTCGCGTCGGAGCTGCGGCTCGTACGGGAGGAGGATCCGATCCAGGTCCGAAAGGAACAGGTTTCGATGGTCGAGACACGCCCGGATCGCGCGTTCGGGAAACGTATCCGTCGCGTGTTTGTCTCGCGTGTATCGTTCTTCCTCGACGCCGAAGACGGGCGTCCCGTCATCGAAGAGAACGGCGCTCGGGTCGTGCTGGCCGTAGAGTCCGATCGCCGGTTTGAACGCGAGTTGATAGTCAGTCATGGCTCGTGAAAGTGGTGTATCGTAACCTAATCCAGGAGACAGCAAAACGACGCTGACGATTTGCTGGGTCAGCAAATCGTCGGCGACGTAGTCGTATTCGTCGTCACTCTGGTACTGGTCCACTCTCTCACGGATCTCGACGCGGTCGGGCACTCTGCTCGAGACCCCGCCCAGCACGATGCCCGCGAGGCTCTCGACGATGTCTCTTCTTCAGATTCCTACTGCATCGGAATCGACCGGTCCTGCATATACGGAGCATTCATAGGCAGAGCTATGGGAACTCACACTGGGCCGTCCAGACCGAGTGTCTCGCGCCGCGAGCTCTGCATCGCAGCCGGGGCCACGGGTATCTCGGCTCTCGCAGGCTGTTCGACGGGGAATACGAATCCATCCCGAGCGGGGAACGCAACGACGATAACGGACCACTCGTCGCCGGACCTCGAGAAGTGGGTCGACGAGGTCCCCCGGCCGAGCGTCGCGGAACCGTCCGGAACGAAGGATGGACGCCCTCGCTACGAGATAGCAATGGGCGAGGTCGAACAGAAGCTACACCGCGATCTCCCGGCGACGACCGTCTGGGGCTACGACGGGCAGTTTCCAGGCCCAACGATCGAAGCCGAGCAGGGCGAACCGATCTACGTCCGCTGGGCGAACGACCTTCCGGACGAGCATCTCCTGCCCGAAGACACGACAATTCATAGCGACCTCATTCCGTACGATACGCCGGGCGTACGGACCGTAACGCATCTTCACGGCGGAAACGTCGAGTCCGAGAGCGACGGTCATGCACAGGCGTGGTTCACTCGAGACTTTCAGGAGACGGGCCCCGAGTTCGAGAAGAAAGACTACTACTATGTAAACGACCAGCCGCCGGCGACGCTGTGGTATCACGACCACTCGCTCGGCATTACGCGATTAAACGTCTACGCCGGGCTCGCGGGGTTCTATCTCTTGCGGAGTGACCACGAACGGAGCCTCGGTCTGCCCGAGGGCGAGTACGAGATCCCGCTCGTCCTGCAGGATCGGAGTTTCGAGGAGGATGGATCGTTGTTCTATCCAACGGCCATCTCGGACGAGAAAGGCGGCAGCGACGAGTCACACCCCGATCCGAGTATCGTTCCGCAGTTCTATGGCGACACGTCGGTCGTCAACGGGAAGGCCTGGCCTCGGCTCTCCGTCGAACCCAGATCGTATCGGTTCCGGCTCCTCAACGGGTCAAACAGTCGATATTATTCCCTCAGATTCCGCCGGTACGACGAATCGTCGGGCGAAACTGGTGGAGATGGACCGTCGTTCATCCAGATCGGGAACGACGGCGGCCTCCTCTCGACGCCGGTCGAGATCAGCGATCGCCTTGAGCTCGGCGTTGGCCAGCGCGCCGACGTCGTCGTCGACTTCTCCGAATACGTCGGCGAGACGCTGTTGCTCCACAACAACGCGCCCGCTCAGTATCGCGGCAGGACGGGTTTGGAGGACGACGACATCGTTTCGCTCCCCGAGATCATGCTCGTGGACGTGAACGAGGCCGGAGATTCACAGGATGCTACTGAGCTCCCCGACGAACTCACTCGTGTTCCGGACATTCCCATCGATTCGGTCGACAACAAGCGATATCTCACGCTCAACGGCGGCACGACCGACGACTACAGCCGACAGCTCTACTTGCTCGGAACTGCTGAAGAGCCGGACGGCCTCAAGATTGACGCCCCCGTGACCGAGGAACCTGCGCTCGGTGACACCGAGATCTGGAGTTTCGCCAACCGAAGTGGGATGTCCCATCCGATGCATCTCCACCTCGTGCACTTCCAGATGCTGGGCCGACAGCCGATCGGAGACTACGATCCAGACGAGGACGAGCTCGACCTCGAGGCGCTCGAAGCACCCAAGCCGTACGAACGAGGGTGGAATGACGTGATCACCGTCGATCCCGGTGAAATAGTCCACGTAATCGTCCACTTCGGGGGGCACGACGGACTATTCAACGATCAGACGGGCACGTACATGTGGCACTGTCACATGCTCGAACACGAGGACCATGACATGATGCGGCCGTTCACCGTCTTGCCGAACGATGGTAGGGGCGCCGATAGCGACGACGTCGACGATTCTACTGCCCAGCGCTGAAGCGGTGGGCTCGTCGGGGGACTCCCGTCAGCGAAACGACCTAAAAGCGGTTCGAGGAGAGTGAGAGTACGGACGAGAGCGAAGAGAGTAGCGGCCGGAAGACGATTAGCTCTGTGCGGGCATCTCGATGTCGGCCTCTGCGTGTTCGTACTTGTCCTCGAACTCTTGGATGAGCTGCCCCATCTTCGCGTACCAGTCATTGAGCTTTCGCTGCATGTCGTTCGCGATCTGGGTCGGGTCTGTCGGGTAGTAGACGTGGTAGTAGCCGCCCTGCTCGTAGTTGATCTGCTCCTTCTGGATGAATCCG
>NZ_JAQIVI010000013.1 GCF_028618695.1 Natrinema soli
TCGAGCCTCGACGACGGTCAGGCGCTCGCCCGCGGGGCCGAGGTCGGGGGCGGTGCCGACGGCCTCGACGTGAGTCTCGGCGGGAATGACGGACGAGACCGAGACGAGGTTATAGTTCTCGACACCGGCCTCGGCGAGGGCCGCATCGTAGGACGCCATCGCCGTGGGTGCCGACGCGGACCCCCAGACGACTCGAATCGTGCTCATATTCGCTTTCGGGGACGAGCGGCGTAAGGCGTTGCGATTCCGCGGTCGAAACCGCCGAGCGGCGCGTCGTCTCGCGGCTCTCCCTCGCCGAAATCTATCGGCGAACGAGCGCGACGCTACTCGCGACGGCGAACGCGGCTATTCCGGCGACGAGCCCGTACCGAGCCGCCGTCGAGGGAGACTGACCGTTGATCAAGACCGCGCTGACCGCCCAAACCGAGCCGATAACGACCGCGAGAACGAGACCGTGGACGAACGGGCGGGCCTCGAACCACTGATCGACCTGTCGGTACCGGCGAAACACGGATTCGAGGCTCATAGATGGTAGCACGCGTCTATAGTATTACACGTCAGGTAAGTGTATCGAGAGCGAGTTGAGGGAGAAAGCCGCTTACTGGTAGAAGTAGCCGGCCGAGGACACGACATCGCTCGAGTCGTCTTCCTCGATCTTCTCAAGGGCGTCAGCGAAGTCCTGATGGGTGACCTGATCGCGGTCGTTGCGGATGGCGAACATGCCGGCCTCGGTGGCGAGACTCTCGATATCTGCACCGGAGTAGCCGTTGGTGTCGGCCGCCAGGTCGGCGAAGTCGATGTCGTCGGCGACGTTCATCCCGCGGGTGTGGATCGCGAGGATCTGCTCGCGACCCTCCTCGCCGGGTTCGGGGACTTCGATGAGGCGGTCGAACCGACCGGGGCGGAGGATGGCCCGGTCGAGCATGTCGAAGCGGTTGGTGGCGGCGATGATGCGGATCTCGCCGCGGGCCTCGAAGCCGTCCATCTCCGAGAGGAGCTGCATCATCGTCCGCTGGACCTCGGCGTCACCGGAGGTCTTGGACTCCGTTCGGCGAGTCGCGATGGCGTCGATCTCGTCGATGAAGATGATGGCTGGTTCGCGCTCGCGGGCCATCTCGAAGAGGTCGCGAACGAGCCGGGAGCCCTCGCCGATGAACTTGCGGACGAGCTCCGAGCCGGCCATCTTGATGAAGGTGGCGTCGGTCTCGTTGGCGACGGCCTTCGCGAGCATCGTCTTGCCCGTTCCCGGCGGCCCGTAGAGGAGCACGCCGCTGGGCGGGTCGATCCCAACCTCGTCGAACAGTTCGGGCTCGGCGAGGGGCTGTTCGACGGCTTCGCGGACTTCGCGGACCTGCTCGTCGATGCCGCCGATATCCGCGTAGGTGACCTCGGGCTTCTCGGTGATCTCCATCGACTGGGCGCGCGCGTCGGTCTCGGTGTTCAACACCGTCTGGATCGCAAAGGAGTCGTTGACCGCGACGCGGTCGCCCGGCGCGACGCTATCGACGATCCGAGCGGAGACGTCCGTGAGTACTTCCTGGTTGTTGCCGTGCTGTTTGACGATGACCTGCTCGTCGTCGAGGACGTCCTCGACGGTGGCGATGTACAGCGACGAACTCTTCAGCGTCTCGTTTTCCCGCTCGACGCGATCGACTTTCTCCCGGAGGCGCTCGCGACGCTCCTCGGCGTCGTCGAGCTGGGCCGCCAGCTTGTCGTTGACGTCGACGAGCTCTTCGTAATGCCCGCGGAGCGCCTCGAGCCGCTCGTCGTCGGGGAGTTCGGAGTCGATATCGCGGTGAGGTCGGTCGGGAATAGACGGGCTTCGAGACATCCTGATATACGCCGTTAAGATAGCGACAGTAAATGTGCCTTTGGGTCCCGGAGGAATTTCTGTCGGATGGCAGTATAGTCGGCCCGGCTATGGCAGGCAATCGGGGAGCGCGGAGAGCCGGTCACTCGAGCAGCGACTCGAACTCCTCGAGGCGCTGCCCGTACGTTTCGAGCGCGCGGTCGATCGGCCCCGAGGAACTCATGTCGACGCCGGCGATCCGCAGGAGTTCGAGCGGGTACTCCCGGGAACCGTGGCGGAGGAACTCGAGGTAGTCGTCGGCGGCGGACCGACCGTTCTCGAGGACGTCGTCGACGATGGCGAGCGCGGCGGAGATACCGGTCGAGTACTGATAGACGTAGAAAGCCCGGTAGAAGTGCGGGATGCGCATCCACTCGGTGGCGATGCGGTCGTCGATCACGGCGGGTTCGTAGTAGTCCTCCTTGAGCCCGCGGTAGACCTCGTCCAGTCGATCGGCGGTCAGCGGCTCGCCCGCTTCCTCGAGGCGGTGGGTCTCATGTTCGAACTCCGCGAACAGCGTCTGTCGGTAGAGCGTCGAGCGCACGCGCTCGAGGAACTCGTTGAGGACGTGTTTTCGGAACTCGGGGTCGTCGACGGTCTCGAGCAGGTGGTTGGTCAGCAGGGCCTCGTTGACCGTGCTGGCGACCTCGGCGACGAAGATCTCGTAGTTCGAGTAGATGAAGGGCTGTTCCTCCTTCGTCAGTTCGGAGTGCATCGAGTGGCCGAGTTCGTGGGCCAGCGTGTACATCGAGGAGATGTCGCGCTGATAGTTCAGCAGGATGAAGGGCTGCGTGTCGTAGGTGCCCCCCGAATACGCGCCGGACTGTTTCCCCTCGTTCTCGTAGACGTCGACCCACTGGGAGTCGAGTCCCTCGGCGACGCGGGACTGGTACTCCTCGCCCAGCGGCGCGAGCGCGTCGACGACGTACTCGGTCGCCTGATCGTACTCGAGGTCCGGGCCCTCGTCGCCTGTCAGGGGCATGTAGAGGTCCCACATCTGCAGGTCGTCGACCCCCAGCGCCCTCTCCTTGAGTTCGGCGTGGTGGTGGAGCTTGTCGAGGTTGTCGTGGACGGTGTCGACGAGCGTATCGTAAACCTCGACGGGAACGTTCGGCCCGTCGAGGGCGGCTTCGCGCGCCGTGTCGTAGTTGCGCGCTCGAGCTGTCTTGACGTCGGCCTTCACGCTGTTCTTGTAGGACGCAGCGACCGCATTCCGAACCGACGCCCACTCGTCGAAGTAGCCCTCGTAGACGCGCTGGCGAAAGTCGCGGTCGGGTCGTTTGAGCAGGTTCGTGACGTTGCTCTGGGTGATCTCGACCGCCTCTCCCGTCGGATCCTCGACCGTCGGGAACTCCATATCCGCGTTCGAGAGCATGTTGTAGACCTCGCCCGTCGCGCCCATCACTTCGCCGAGGTCGGCCAGCAGCGCCTCGACTTCGGCCGAGCGGGTGTGGGGCTTCATCCGGAGGACGTCGTCGACGTAGTGGTCGTAGGTCTCGAGGCCGCGCTCCTCGTCGACCATCGACTCGAACTCCTCGCGGGTCAGCGTCTGGATTTCGGGGTCGATGAAGGAGGCGGCGGACTGGGCGTCGGCTGCCAGCGACTGCGAGCGGGCCGTCAACGCCTGATACTGCTGGTTCGTCGTATCTTCGTCGCGGCGCATACGGGCGTAAGCCGCGACCGTCGACACCTCGCGCATGATCTCGTCGCGCAACTCGAGCACCTCTTGGAGGGTTTCGGCGTCGTCGGTGACCCGCCCCTCGTAGGACTCAAGGTCGTCGACGCGTTCGGCGACCGCCTCGTAGGCGGACTCCCAGTCGTCGTCGGTCGCGTAGATGCTCTCGAGGTCCCAGGTGTACGCCTCGTCGACCTCGGAGCGCTCGGGGACGGAACTCATACCCCGAATTTTGAAACGAAGGAGGTAAAGGGTATCGGACGGTCTCGCGGACGCCTACGTTTCCGCGTCGACCGCGGTCCGGACGACTCGAGCGACGCCGAGCATCGCGAGGTACGTTCCGACGAGGGCGAGCAAGATGAGCAAGATGACGCCCAAGACGGACGCACCGACCTCGGGATGGGTCCGCAGCGGTGCCGTGAGACGGAGTCCGAAGAAGAACACGAGCACGCCCGCGGCGACGCGGATCGACGCGCGCCAGTAGGCACCGTACTCGTCAGGCGAGAGGTCCATGCGCTGACGTGTGTCCCCGGCCGTGAAAAACGCTCGTACACCGTCCAGCACCGTCCAGCGACGGCCGGCAATCCGAACGCTCACCGCTCGAGCCAGCCCCGTCACCGCACCCCGTCGGCCACGTCTCCGGCGACTCGAGCCCCGGTCTGCCGGTCGATTCGGCGACGCTCGAACACCGCTCGAGCGCTCTCGGCCGCCGCGTCGTCGATCTCGAACTCGAGGTCGGGATAGCGGACGTCGGTCAGCACGAGCGGCTCCGGCGGCGCGGGTGCGATTCCCTCGTGGCCGGGCAACGGCTCGGGTCGGAAGACGCGGTCGATTTTCTTGAGCGGGGCGTCGCCGGCACCGACGTCGCGAGCCAGTGAGATCAGTCGGCGGACGAGTTCGCGGGCGAAGCCGTCCGCGCTGACGGTGACGAGTAGATACTCGCCGTCTCGGACCGCCTCGAGCGACGGCGAGCGCTCGGTGTTGTGGTCGTCCGGCGTCAGGTTGTGAACGTCGTGGGCACCCGAGAGCGCTTCGCAAGCCGCTCGGAACCGCTCATCGTCGACGGCTGGCGCGCCTGCGCTCGACGAGTTCGAATCGGCGTCCGCCGTGGGTGGTGCGTACAGGTGGTACGTGTATTTCCGGCGGTTCGCGTGGTGCGTCGCGTGGAACCCCGCCGGCGCGTTGGCGGCCGCCCACGCGCGAACGTCCGCGGGAAGTTCGGCGTTCAGCGCACGCGGTGCGAGCCAGTCGGGAGCCTCGAGTGCGATCGTCTGGG
>NZ_JAQIVI010000130.1 GCF_028618695.1 Natrinema soli
GACGCGGCGGCGGTCGTCACGGCGGCCTCGAGTTCCGTCGGGTTGACGCTCAGAACTACCTCGAGCGACGCGGCGGCCGAGTGTCAGTACGGAGACACGTCAGTACAACTGACACGTCAGTACGGCCGGTCGGTCGACCGACCACCCTTCAACGGATCTCGAGTCGCCACGACACTGATACCGTCGGCAGCCACTCGTTGGGGTGGCACGCCTCGATCCGGCCGCACGGGTCGGCCGCCGATCCTTATCGGATCTCTTTCCACTCCGCCTCGCAGTCGGGGCAGATCCGGACCGTCTTGATCTCGTCCGGGTCGTTTTCGGTCTTCAGCGGCTTCTCGCACTCGGCACAGACGAGGCGATCGTAGGTGTCCTTCTCGAGTTCGTCTTCGCGGAGAGCCTTCCGGACTGATTTCATGTTCTCCCTGTAAGCAGGAGGGGGAGAAAAAGACCGGTGCTCTTTCGGATCCCGAGTCGGCCCTCGTTCCGAGGCAGACGACCGTCGACGAGAGCGTTTCGGTCGCCCTCGAGACCGCTCTCGGCCCCGTCCGTAATCGCGTCTCTGCTATCGACCGTTCCCGAGTATCGATTCGACATCACCAATTCGCATAGTCACTGGCAGAGACGCCTGCTGACAGCCGACAGTATATCTGGCCGGAGTCGTGGCCGTTTTACCGGCTCGCTCGAACAACTTACCGATGGAGTACGTCCAGGAGCGGATCGCGACGCTCCACGAGTTCGGCGAGGGCGACGGGATGAGCGAGTCCCTCGCCCGCGACGCCGCGGCCGCGGTCAGCGAGACGGCCATTGTCGTCCCGATGACAGCCCGCGAGTACGAGAGCCCCGCCGCCGAACGCGTCCTCGGTGAACTCGCGCGCCTCGA
>NZ_JAQIVI010000131.1 GCF_028618695.1 Natrinema soli
GTCGCGAGCGACGCGGAGGGAGGGAAGGCGAGCGGGGCGTGCCGTCTCGTTCACACCAGTCGAGGGAGAGCTACAGCATCCCCACCTTCAGCTCAGCCTGGTGGGCTTCGAAAGGGCGAGGTCGACTCGGTCGTCCCCCGCCGACGCAAGCACCTATGAGAATCTGCGGATCAATTTTCCCCGTGAACCGAGATAGTTGTTTGGATAGATACACTCTACCCACCCAAATCTGCCAAACCAACCCCTCTAACGCCGGTTTGTCATAGGTGCTTGTGAAGTGAAGAGGATAGCCGTCGCTCTCGGTGGCCTCTGCTGGCCCGGCTGAGTCGCGCCGCAGTAGCGCGACTCAGCCGCTTGGTGGTGCGAACTCCTCACCGCGTGTCAACATATGGTACATCGATACCAGCACTTTCCGCGCTGTCGCAACCCGTGCGACGTACTTGTTCTTCCGCCGGTTCAATCGGTCGAAAAACTCCACGAAATACTCGTTCCGATGCATTACAACGTTGTTTGCACACTGCACCAGCATCCATCGTAACACCGACGAGCCTTCCTTGCTAATCGGGCCACGCGTTTCGCGCTGGCCTGATTGTTGAACCGTCGGATCTAACCCAGCGTAACTCACGAGCTTTTCTGCACTCCCAAATCGCTCGATCTCCCCGATTTCGGCAGTCACAGTGACTGCCGAAATCGAACCCACCCCTGTGATCGTCTCCAGAAGTTGGACTTGCTCGTCCTCTCGAGCGATCTTTCTGATTTCGGCGTCGTAAGTGGCGATCTCGTCGGTGAGTTCGTCAATCATCCGGAACGACGACTCGATTCGTTTCCGATCAATTGGATCGAGTTCGAGGGCCGCGAGCTGCTCGCGGCCCTCGTTGCTGAACGGAGAGCGACGCATCGCGTTGCCGCTCTGTTTGAGCGTGGAACGGATGCGGTTTTTGTACCGCGTCCGGTCGTCGATGAGCCGTTTCCGCTCGCGGACGAGGTCCCGCCGCCGACGGATGTCGGCCGGCGGGACGTAGCTCTCGGCGATGAGATCTGCGCGGAGGAGATGCGCGAGCATTTTCGCATCGATCTTGTCGGTTTTGACCTTTGCTTCGGCGATGACACGTGTTTTCTTGGGGTTGACGAGCGTCACATCTACGTGCTCATCGAGCGTATCGTAGATATGCCGGTAGACGGAGGAGGCCTCGATGGCGACCTTTGCATCGGCGTGCTCGCGAGCAAAGTTCTCGACGTCGGCGTCAGAGAGACGCCGACTGTCGAGGACGGTGCCGTCTGGGTCCATGACGGCTATCTGGGAGTAGCCGTCATGGATGTCCATCCCGATGAATTCAGTTTCTGAGTTCATGGTTCGTACCTGGGCTGAGTTCGAGGGTAGCACGTCCGGATAGGCACCTATTCGCGCTCAAGTCGCAGGAGGTTCTATCCATACAGTCGAGCCATTCACCGCACCGTGTTCTGGGACACATGCTTACGGTCGGCTGCGCTCAGCCCCTTTCTCGGACGCGCCGTAGGGGCTTAGCAGATTCTCATAACCACACCGCAACGACCGAGCGTTGCGAGGGAGTGAGGCGCGCAGCGAGGCACGGGATGCCGAGCGGCCGAGGGCTTTCGGTGGGAGTGCACTCTTCTCTCTTTCTTCTCGATGACGTCGTCTCCCTCACAACCATTGTTCTGACTCCACCCCTCTGTCACGATCTCTTCCCTCACCCTGCCCCTCATTCTACGTTCCTCTTCGTCCTCCTCTCCTCGAGCGTCACCTTCACGTCAACCACACTCTGTCCTACGCAATCCGAGCAATTCACACGTCTATCCGCACCCCCACAACATCGTCTTCGTCTCTCCCCCAATGTACCAATGTACTCCCCCCGCTAGGGTGTTATAGAACGATTCGCATGACGTTCTCTTCACCGAATCTAGAGCGAACTATCCGTTCACTACACTTGTGCACTTATTGCTGGTTGGGTATTCGTCATGTCAATATCTGGCACCCTCAATCCATCTGTTCCACCCATGAAGATGAAACTCGCTGCGAATGACGGACTACTACACCGTTGGCACTCGATCACGTTCGGCTGGTATTCAGAATTGAATCGACGAGAGCGAGAGACAAGGCTTCGTACATGGGTGTAGCTAACGGTAGCTACAATGGGTAACTCAGCGCCGGACGACAGGATGTACGAGCGAATCGACAGTCGCTCTGATCGTCTCCGACTCAAATTCCTGCTCAATCTGGACCGGCACATGCTGACCGCCGGTCTGGCGCTTGGGCTGTTCGGCGCTATCGTCGGGCTGAGTACGCTCGGCGACGCGTCGTTTCGCGACATGATGGGTCATCATCCGAGCGGGAGTCCTTAATCGTGATAGTGCACCCATTCCCCGATTTCGATAAATGAAGACTCACCGCACCCACCACATTTGTCCGGTGATTCAAATCTGTGATCGCCTACAGAGACGTGTATTGGAGTACCGGCGTGAGTGATCTGACAATTCTCACAAACGTATCGATGTGGCTCTTCTGGGCGGTGTGCCATAGTATAACTTAGCACGTAGAACTGATAATCCTGTGGGTGGCTCAAAACCGTTGATCTGCAACATCCGCGCTCTGTATTCAGCACCTATCATCTGTCATCGGCTAAGGGTTTCGACAGAGCCAGCTGAAAAGGTATGAATCGTAGCGATACTCGGTTCTTTCCTCTCTCTTAGTAGGAGAGAGAATAATGAAGTTAATTAGATTACAGTGTAAGTGACCATTCATGGTCATAATCTGCACACTCAAAGTTTGCTCTCGTCCCTCCACTAGAGGTGTATTTGTTAATTTGCTCTTCCAACTCGTCATCGCATTTGGGACAACGAGCACTGAGCACTCTCTTAGAAACTAGAAATTCCCGTCCTATTATTTATCTGATAATCATTTTGGGTGGTTCATCTGTCAAAACTCTCAGACTACTCTATGATAACTATCTCACCTGTACTTACCGTTTGTCGGCTAGTCACAGAGAGAGGGTATGGGAACTTCCTATGAAAATCCTGCAAGCAAATTTTCCACTTGATCAGTGATAGTTGTTCGGGTGAGCGCTGGCC